>NZRJ01000041.1 GCA_002693745.1 Flavobacteriales bacterium | reverse complement strand
CTATTGTTGTGTATTTACCTATGAAGTATTTCTTAAACTTAATCTAAAAAATAATAAGACAACTCATTTGTTGACATTAGTACTAGCAAGTATAATATTACTTATTGGAATAATATACTATAACAAAATATATACTGCTATAACATTTATTTCGCTTGCTTTTTTATTGATTATATTATTTGTTTACAAGAAAGACTTTACTCAGACATTTTATTTTACTTACATTATCATTACTGCTACATTTTTCATTCTTGTAAATGGAATATTAACTGGAGGCACACTTGATATTCCTCCAGTCTGGTATAACAACAATGAAACATTAAATATTAGAATCTGGACCATTCCAGTTGAGGACTTCTTTTATTCTATGCTTTTAATTTTATCTAATATATGGGTATTTGAGGTATTTAAATCGAGAAAAAATACTTGATGTATCAAAATTAGTATTTAGTAATGTCAATATAACCATAATATCTTAGCAATATTTTAATTGCTTATTTTTATTTGTTCTAATTATAAATTACTAATAACCAACGACTTACGCTTTAATTAATGAAACTTTAATAGTATATTTGCCGTAAATAAATTTAGTTATGGAATTAAAAAACATCAATACTTGTCTAAACTGTGAGAATTTACTCAGAGCCTTTTTTTGTAGTAAGCACAAACAAAAAGTTGAAATTAATAACTTCTGTGAAAGTCATAGTTTTAAAGAATCTATAAACAAAAACTCATCTTGTACTAATTGTTCTCATTTTGGTAGAAAAAGCTGTTCAAAACCTTCAGAAGCTAGTGATTCAATGGTTTGTTTTGATTGGCAAAAATAATACATTCAGTTTTGAAGTTCAAAATACTTGAGCTTTTACATAAAGTTACAATACTAATATTGATGAAAAGAGATATTGAAGAATATTGTTTCTTTAATATTTTACAAATTTTATACTCAAAGAGTTTACACAATGTCTAATATTTTTTTCTGTTAATTTTTCCCCTTCAAAAACATGACCAAGGTGTCCCTTACAATTTGAGCAACAAATCTCAATCCTTTGCATTCCAAAAGAATAATCCGGAGATCTAATAACAGCATCTTTTATTTCATCATCAAATGAAGGCCATCCGCAATTTGATTTAAATTTTGAATCTGACTTATATAAAGGATTGTTACATGCCTTACATATATAAACCCCTTTCTCAAAATGATTAACATAAATACCAATACCTGCTCGTTCAGTTCCTTTATTAACAATTATCCTTTTTTCTTCACTTGTTAAATTTTCAAAATAATTATTAGATTTAACTTTATATTGAGAAAAAGATATAAAAGGGACACAAATTAATATGACACAAATTATTCTCATATAACAAATATACAGAATATATATTTGATTTATAATTTGAAAAAGCTTAACATATATGTTAAATTACTTTCATTAATTTTGCATTTTCATTATTTTTATTAGATAAACAAAAAATTAAATAAATATTATGGAGCAGATTATTAGAGAACAAATTGTTAAAACAAATATAGATGACCTATGGAGTTTTATTTCATCTCCTAAAAATTTGGGAAAAATCACACCTAATTACATGCAATTTAATATAGTATCTAAAAATAAAGATGAAGTAATGTATCCAGGTATGATAATTGAATATCGAGTCACTCCTTTATTAAAGATACCATTAAAATGGATTACAGAGATAACACATGTAAAAGAAAAAGAATTCTTTGTGGATGAACAAAGAGTTGGACCATATAAAATGTGGCACCATGAACACATATTTGAAATAAAAGAAAATGGCATATTAATGAGAGATATTATTACATATATACCTCCGTTTGGATTATTAGGAAAGCTAGCAAATTATTTATTTATAAAAAACAAAGTGAATCAAATCTTTGACTATAGGAATAAAATAATAAATGAAATATTTAATAATTAAAATTCCTATACAGATTTAGTCAACTGTTTTTTCTTGTTTTAAGAAAAAGTGTATCATCAATAAACTANCNTAATAATTTTTTATCTGGTTAATACTTTAANATAAATGAGTTACATCATTCATTATCATCTTTCCAAAAAAAACCAAGAGGAATTATAAAAAANAGAAAAAANAATTTCTTAGTTATAACACCAATAAATGTTATTATTAAACCAATTAAAACAAGAATCCAATTTTTCATAATACAAATATAAATATCTTATAATTATTTATTGTTTTTAACTAAGAAATTCTCATATTCCTTAAATCTATACTCACGAATTGGGCGAATTTTTGGTTCTGTATTAAAATGTAATACTAAACAAGGTTTAATTCCATTATATTCTTCTACATACTCATAANCAATCAACTCATTATTATTAATNCTNTGTTTAATCCTATTATGATATGGATACATAATTTATGACNTGTTTTTCATGATATTCTCATAGGCTTTCTGCACAAGTAAAAACTTTTCCTCAGCTAACTTTACGATATCTTTGCTAACACCTTGCAGTTTATCAGGATGATATTTAGAAACCATCTTTCTATGAGCCTTCTTGATTTCATCTTTTGTAGCATGCTTGTCAATCTCAAGAATTTTATACCATCGTTCCAAACTATTACCACTACCTTGATTAAGAAACATTGATTTTATTGATTCATAATCATATTGATTTATATTAAAATAACTAGCAATTTTTTTTATTAATTGTATCTCTGATTCATGTATCTCATTATCACTGGCTGCAACACCAAAAAGAAAATGAATAATCTGTAATCTCGAAGAATGATTAACATATTTATTTAACTGCTGACATACTGGACGAAGTTGAGANTTTAATGATTGTTTATTAAGNTTATTAAAAATCTCAAAATACTTGTTTGCTTTATGAACACCAAAAGTATTTACAAAAAATTTCTTTACATATTCTAGCTCAGATTTTACAATTTTATTATCAGATTTAATAACTAATGATGATAATATTAGCAATGAAACCTCATAAGCGTTTTCATGGTCATTCTTACCGTTGAAAAAACTTTTACCAATATAATAACCAATGATTGCTCCGATAGGCCCACCAAAAAACCATCCGGTCCCTATTCCCACCCATTTAGCTAAAGACATATCTTAAAATTTTTAATCAAACAAATATACATAAGAAAAACATGTAAATCAGATTTAATAAAATTAACATCATTTAATTGCNCCTAAAAGTTAAACAAAAAATAACATTATTNCTGTAATATAACTGGTNAAANTTTTTCTTTTAAAATCTCATATTCTTCTTTTGTTATAAATCCTAAATCCATAAGATCCTTTTTTTCCTTCAAAATTCTTATAGCCTCTTTTCGTGAAGGCAATGCATTNGAATTCACAATCTCTCCAGATGAGAATGCTTCTTCAATATCTAGAATTGTTTTTCTAGAATATGAAAATAAACTTCTATTCGATTTTAGATCTTTAACAAATATGTTTACAGATAATGGCATCTTCTTTCTNTTGGGAAANAANTTATAGCCTGTATACTTTTTGTGAACTACAAAAAGAGATTTNACAACAACTTTATCTCCTGAATAATTATGGGGAAGCGATCTAAATTCTTTTGTTCTTGTTCCTTTAGTATTTCCAATAACAATATACGAAAAAACATCATCATAAANATAGTTCTCTCTATCAATCAAAGCCTTTCCTATTATTAAAGTATCTCCAACACCTATTGTAATACCATCCTTTGATATGTAAGAATCTATTTCAGTATTATTTGTATACTGTTCAACAAATGAAATATCCTGACTTTGTTCATATGTTAAACTTTTTAGCTGTGCAAAAACTGAAAATTGCATTAAAAGAAAGAGAATTATTAAATATATTTTCATCATTACTTATGCTATGATAAAACAAATATAAACTAAGTTATTCTAATGCACCTAAGTTTATTCAAATTAATTACTAAAATTAAATTTTAAAAAAAATTTNCATTAGAAAATACTAATAGATAATNAANTAGCTATTGATAAAAATTATAAAAATAAAAAATAATCATGAGGACTTACTAACCTTTTGTATTTTTGCACTTATATCAGTTATTTTGAAAAACAACATTTAAAAAGATTATAGAAATTATTAGACAAAGTATCAAAAAAGTTATTAATACAGTGTAATCATCTATTATATTTATTGTAAAAATAACTTTGACCTTAGAATTAAAACAACATTAATAAAATTCAAAAAAGTTATTTAAAATTCATGGGAAATATTATTAAAAACTAAAAAATGAATATACGAAAAGTAATAATAATTGCAGTAAGTGCAATAACTCTACTTGTGTTTGTGATCACAGCCATAATTAGCTACAATTTTGGAATGAATTACGGAGTAACTAATGCCGAAACAATAAGAACTAAAAGAGCAAAAAAAGCAGAGACACACAGTAAAGAGATAAAATCGGTTCTAGTAAGTAAAGTTACAAATTCTACAATTAGAAAAAAAATCAATAGTTCAGGAAGAGTTGTTTCCTTAAATAATATTACAATTTTATCTGAAGTTCAGGGCAGATTGATAGGCAACAACACATTTAAAAAAGGTACTAAATTAAAAAAGGGAGACACAATATTTACTGTAGAAAACACTAATTTAAAGCTTTTAATTGAGGCAAAAAAAAGTAAATACATGGCCTTAATATCGTCTACATTACCTGATATTAAACTTGATTTTAATAACGAATACAATAAATGGAATTACTTTTTCAATGCATTAGATTTAAAAAATAATTTAGTTGAATTCCCAAAAATAAATTCTTCTAAAGAAAAAAATTTTATTGTTTCTAGATCAATACTAGCTGAATATTTATCCATCAAATCAGATGAAGAAAAGTTGAGTAAATACACAGTTTCAGCTCCATTTGACGGAATAATTACAAAATCATACTCAGATGTTGGTGGAAATGTAAACCCTGGTAGTCCTGTTGTGGATTTTATTAGAGATGACAAAATGGAGATTGAACTTACAGTAAACACTTCAGAAATAACATTTATCAATATTGGTGATTCAGTTAGCTTCATGCAAAATGAAAAAAAATACAGTGGAAAAATTGTAAGAAAAGGAAATTTTGTAAATCCAAAAACTCAAAATATATCAGTCTTTACATCAATAAATAATAATAACTCAATTTATAATGGCATGTATTTAGATGCAATTATAACTACACAAGGAACTAAAAATACATTTAAGCTTCCAAGAAGAGCAGTCTTTGAGAAAAATAAAGTTTTTATAATAGATTCTGAAAATAAACTTAAAATACAAAATGTCAATATTATAGCTTACCAGAATGACGAGGTAATTATTGACAATTTATCTGACAATATATTGATTGTTACTGAGCCAATGATAAACGCTACTGAAGGCACAACTGTAAAAGCAATAATTAGATGAGGAATTTAATCGCCTTTTTTATAAAGAATACTATCTATGCTAATGCTATAATAATTATTACTGCACTTGCTGGACTACTTGGTCTTTCAATGATGCCGAAATCATTTTTTCCAGAACTAACACCAAACAAAATATATGTAAGCGTTTCTTATCCTGGAGCATCTCCTGAAGAAATTGAAGAAGGAATTACTACAAGGATTGAAGAATCTTTAAATGGTATTGAAGGCATTAAAGAAATTACATCTGCTTCATCAGAAAACCTCTCAAATGTAACTATTGAAATTTATGAGGGTTTTGATATCGATGAAGTTTTACAAAATATAAAAAACTCAGTTGATGCTATTTACTCTTTTCCTCAAGGGGCTGAAAAACCAACAGTAAAGAAACAGACAAGTAGAGGAATGGGTGGAATGGCAAATATGGTAGGTTTCTATGCCCTTACAGGCCCAAATGATCTTTGGCTATTAAAAGAAAAAGCAGATAAAATTGAAAGATCTTTATTAAATGATGATGAAATTAGTCAGATACAAGTAATAGGCTATGCTCCTATTATTATTTCCGTTGAAGTTAATGAAGCTGCACTGTTAAGACATAATATAAACTTTGATATGATTAGTTCTGCTATTAAATTAAGTAATATTGATATCTCAGCAGGAACGATTAAAACAAAAAAAGATGAAATAATAATACGTTCAAACAATAGACAAACTACTAAATCAGGAGTTGAAGATATTGTAATAATATCTGAAAAAAATGGAGATATTGTTCGTCTAAAAGATATTGCAAAAGTAGCTCTTGAATTTTCTGACATTCCAATGAAAGCATATGTAAATGGAGAGCGAGCTATCAATTTTATAATCACAAAAACACCAGATGAAGATATTAAGAAAATTGCAAAATCAATTCAAAAATACATTTCTAAATTTAATATAGAAAATCCTGAATTTAAAATTGTAACTCTATTTCAATTTTCTGACATGTTAGATGAAAGAATTGAAACTCTAAGTAACAACTTATTACTGGGACTTTTTCTTGTTGTATTCGTTCTTGGCTTATTCTTATCTTTTAAATTATCTTTATGGGTTGCTTTTGGCATACCATTTTCTTTTGTTGGAATGATATCAATTGGTTTATTCTATGGTATGACAATAAATATGATTTCATTGTTTGGGATGATACTTGTAGTTGGAATCTTAGTCGACGATGGGATTGTTATTGCAGAAAACATCTATTCTCATTTTGAAAAAGGAAAATCACCAATGCGAGCAGCTCTTGATGGAACAATGGAAGTAATTACACCGGTATTTACATCAGTTCTTACCACTGTTTTTGTATTCTCCACTCTTCTTTTTGTCGGAGGACAAATGGAAATGATGCAAGAAATGGCATTTAGTGTAATTGCAGCTCTTCTTTTTTCCTTAATCGAAGCTTTCTTAATACTTCCATCACATCTCGCATCAAAAAAAATCTTAATAGAAGATAGCTCAACAAAATATAGCAAGTTAAAACAAAAAATAGAGACTAAAGTAAGTGATTTAAGAAATTGGTACACAAAAAAAAATACCAACATCGTAAAGAATTATAAAAAACATGTTTGGACACCACTTGCTATGATGATACTTGTGATAATACTACTTGCTACAGGAATAATTAGATGGACGTTTTTTCCTTCCATTCCTTTTAATGAAGTTAAAATTGAATTTTCTTATAAGCCAGGTGAAAGAGAAGTTAGAACAGAGAATTTTCTTTGGTATGTTGATACAATAATCCACAATTATCATCAAGAACTTATTAAGAAATTTAACGATACTTTGTTTACTGATGTATCACTCACAGTTGGTTTTACTGAAGATTTAGGAGTTTCAGGTTCACATGCAGGCAGTATTCGACTAGCAATTAAAGAAAACAACCTTATTTCTACAATTGATATTTCTAATGAGCTGCAGAAAAGAATTCATCCTGATTCAATAGCAATAATGGAAAAAATATCAGTTGGAGGATTTCAACAATTTGGAAAAGCTGTTTCTATCTCTTTACAATCAGAAGATGATAGTGAATTAAGAAATGCAGTAAATTGGCTTAAAAAGAGAATTATTTCAAATAATATGGTCAAAGAAGTTATGGATAATGGAGGTGTTGGAAACCAAGAAATACACATTAAATTAAAAGAAAAAGCTTATGCACTTGGATTAAATGAAGCTATCATAATGCAACAAATACGCAAAGGTTTTTTTGGAGAAGAAGTTCAAAGACTAATTATTGGTAGAGATGAAGTGAAGATTTGGTTAAGATATCCAGAAAATGACAGAAATAGTCTTCAGGATCTTAATAAGGTGAAAATTAAAATTGCTAATGGAGACATGTTTCCACTTGAAGAAATTGCAAAATATGAATATAAAAGAGGTAGGGTAAAAATTAATCATATTGATGGCAGAAAAGAAATTAGAGTTGATGCTAGTCTTTATAATGCAGAGTTTTCTGCAGAAGTAAACGAAGAAATAGAAAGAGAGTACCTTAGTATTCTCAAAAACAATTTTCCAAATGTAAATTATAAAATAATGGGGCAAGCCGAAGAAGCAGCTGATAGTGGAAGACGCCTTGGAATAGCATTCTTAATAAGTATGATACTTATTACACTTACTATTTCATTAAATTTTAAATCATTCTATCAAGCAAGACTGATCTTAATGGTAGTCCCACTTGGAATATTCTCAGCAATATTAGGACATGGAATTATAGGCAAACCTTTCTCTATCATGAGTGTATGGGGTGTGATAGCTCTTATTGGAATCTTGGTAAATGATGCTATAGTAATGTTGGATAAATTTAATAGAAACCTAGCAAATAAAATGAATATTACTGATGCAGCAATTGAAGCAGGAAAAAGCAGATTTAGAGCTATAATTCTCACAACAATTACAACATTTGTAGGACTTGCTCCCTTAATATTAGAAAAAAGCTTTCAAGCGCAATTTTTAGTTCCAATGGCAATTTCTGTAGCATTTGGTGTGCTATTTAGTACTATTATACTTTTATTTTACTTTCCTTCATTAATACTTTACTTTAATGACTTAAGAAGAGTGAGATGGTGGATCTGGATCGGAGGAAAAACTCCTCCTACTAAAATAGAAGTAGAACCATTTACAACAATACAGAAAAAACAAATTGAAATAGAAAAATAATGAAAAAGTATATCCTATTACTATTATTATTGCCAAATATTATTCTTGGGCAAGATGAACTTAACTTAATAGATGCGATTAAAATTGGAATATGGGAAAACTATGAAATAAAGATAAGTAAGCAACAGAAAAAAATTAGTGCAATAAATAATAATTGGGCTAATGCTGGCGCTCTTCCAAGCATAAATATATCTGCAAAAAGAGAAGAAGTCCTTTCAGACCAATCAAAAAATCCAGCATCATTTATACAAGAAAAATTACGTTCTACTAACTATAACAGCAATGCTAATGTTAGCTGGACGCTTTTTAATGGTTTTGCAATTAGAGCAAGCAAAGCAAAACTAAAAAAACTGGAAGAAATAAGTAGTAATAATGCGATATTAGCTATTGAAAATACAATTCAAGGTATTATTCTACAATACTATAACTGTGTGCTGCAAAAAGAAAAATTAGACTTATTACAGAAAGTAGTAACATTAGCTAAAGAACGACTAAAATATGAACAAACTAAGTATGACATTGGGGTAAGTAGTAAAATTGACTTATTACAAATTAAAAATGCTATGTTAACAGATAGTGCCAATATTATCTTACAAAAATTAAACTATTTTAACGCTATAAAAAATCTTAACCTAACACTGGGAACTGAACTAGAAAAAAAATGGATCTTCATTGATAGTATTGATACAGAAATTAAAGTTTTCTCATATGATGATTTAAAAACAAGTACATTAGCAAACAATACTAACGTTAAGAATCAATATTATAACATACAATTATCAAAAGAAGATATTAAACTTGCAAAGTCACCATTTTATCCTATTATATCAATAAACTCAGGAGCAAGCTTTAATCAAAGTACTTATGATATTGGTAATTTATCAAATACAATTTCAAACACAGGAGAAAACATAAATTACTTTGCTAATTTTTCTATCAACTTTCGGCTATTTGATGGAGGAAAATTATATAATACACTCAGAAAAATAAAAAAAGAAAAGGTAATTCATGAATTGCAATATGAAAAGATTCAAAGGGAAGTAATTTACCAGTTATTATTAACTAATGATAAATATAATAGTCTTATTTCAACTTATCAATTAAAACAAGAGGCTTTTAACATTGCTAAGACAAACTTTATATTAGCTAATGAAAAACAAAATAGAGGCACTATCAACTCATTTATGTTTAGAGATATAGAAATAGCATATTTAAGCTCTGGAATTAGTGCGCAAGAAGCCGCGTACAATTTAATGGAAGGTAAGATTGCACTTTTAAAAATTACAGGAGGTATTATTCAGGAGTTTAACAGATAAAATCATTATTTAAACTAAAAAATAAGGTGTTTATCTTTGTATCTGCAAACTATTTGACAAGAACTTTCTTTATACAATTTCCTTTTTTTGTTTTTAACTCTAAAAAATAATTTCCTTTTAACAAGCCATCTAATGATAAAGTTGTGGTATAATAAAAATGATCTTCTAAAATCAGCTTTCCATTCAAATCTCTTAAACAAAAATCTATTCTATTTTTATCTTCAGACTCAATAGTTATATTATACGAAGATGGTATTGGATAAATTTTAAAAGATTTAGAGATTAAGTCTTGTGTTTGGCTTTGAGTTGGCATATTCTGAAATGAAAAACCTCCAATGATATTGTCTAAGGAATCAACAACAACCTCTGCTAGTAAAAAATCTACCATTGGACTATCTGTTATCCATTCAAATTTATATTCAACTTGATTATTTGAAAATCCTGAGAGTATAGGAATTGAAGAAAGAGGTAAATTGTAAATCCAAGAACCATATTGATTTATTGAATTAGAACAATATATATTTAAATCTGTAATAATATATTTAATAGATTTTAATCTTAAAACTTCAAATGTTCCTAAAGGAATCGTCAATAGTCCTGAGGCGTCAACTATAAACTCAGAAGTATAAGAAGTAAGAATCACAGCTGTATCAACCTTGTCAGCTAACCCATTAGTTAAATTTGAAACAGTTGCTGAATCAATAAATGAAAGTAACGTTGGGTTCGTAAGAACTGTATCTATAGCAAGAGTAGGACCATCTGTTATATTGAGATTATATGTTAACGGTAAGGGGTAAAAAATAATTGGTGAATTAAAAACAGTATCACCTATCCCATGTAAATATATTCCGGAATTATTTTTATTAAAATAACTAATAGAACCATTTTTTTTCATACTCAAATTAACATTTAAATATAAACCTGAGTGTGGGGTTGAAGATGGATCAATAAAAAACAGTGTATCATTACTCATAGCTTGCAATTCAGAAAAATCCCAAATCTGATTAATTCCAGTCCCCCCAATGGAAATAGAAGGGGGTGGCGTCAAATCATAAGATTGATAAATTACATCTCCAACATCTACTAAATCAGCATCTGAAATAGTAATTTGAGCAAAGAGATCTACATAAATAAACACATAAAAGAAAATGATAAATTTTATCTTCATAAAGTTATTTAATAATGAACTTAGTTTTTGTACTGTGATTATTTGATAAAATATTTACAAAATATAATCCAGAACCTATGTGATTTTTATTTAAAAAAATTTCACCTTTAACATTTTGAAGATTTAGAACTTCATTACCTAAAGTATTATACACTATTACATCAGCATTTTTCTTTAAAAATAGTGTTGCAATATTTGTAGTAGGGTTAGGAAAAATTGAAAAAGTAACATTATTATTATATAATGATGTGGATCCGCTAATAAAAAGTTCATATGTTTGAACCGTAAATGTTGGTAAATCCTGATCTATCCCACCTATCGCTCCAAAACCAGGTATATTCATTGAAGGTAATTGAATATTAACAGTCATACTTACAGGAACAGAAAAAGTCCCAGATACAGTAGGAATACCACTTAATTGTATACAACCATTTGTAGAAGATGGGTATTGACAATTAGACATATCACACTGATAATTAATTCCATTTGGAAGACCTTGAACGTCAAAAAAAACATGATTTATACCTAATGTCATAGTTGTACTAATACCTGCTAAATTCATTGCGTTAACTGCTGCTGATGGAAGTAAAAAACCTATATCCATTGTTGTATCCTCTAAAACTACTAAAGTTAAAACATCATTATAAACATCTCCTAGTATCCCTTCTGACACACCTAATGGTATTGGTAGATTAGGTATTTGAATTGCAGGGGGAAAAACTCCTGGCATACCTATTGAAGTGTATAGTGTATTTGGAGAACATTGCGAATTAGATTTATACACAAAAAGAAGAGTTAATAAAAATAAAGAGAAAATTTTTCTCATAAGTATTATTAGTTTTTTACAAATTTAATATAAAAAACATAATAAAAATACCTATGTCCTTTATTCAATAATTTTATAACCAAAATAATTCAGTAAATCTACTTCCTTTTTAAAATAAGAATTTATCACTTTTATCTGATCAGCAGTCAACTTGCTAATCTTTTCATAATTAAGATTCTTAATTTTCATTCTACCTTTTGTTTTAAAATTATGAGCTTTAAATTCAAGGTCTGAATTAATAGCTCCTAGAGCAGGAATAAATTCCTCAATTTTTTGGATTGAATACTCCTTTTTATCACACAAATCCTCATAAGAAAGAAAAAGAAGATTCCTTTCATTTTCAATATTATACTTCTGATATCTTAAACATTTTAAAGCAAATTTTGCAGCATAATCTACAGTTGATGAATTTCTTCTAATAATTCCTTCAACATGAGCATATGGATCTCTAACCATTGCTAAAAAATAAATATTCTTAAAGACTTTTTTTATTTCATCAACCCGCATAATATTTGTCGTGCTTTTATCCATCAAAATCTCCTTTCTTTGATCCCAATACTTCATCCAAACATTCTTTATTTTTTGCCAAGGATAACTTACATCAGTATCCCACCCTTTATTAAAAAACATAATGCTTTTAACTTCAGGTAATAATTGACCTTCACGAACACCAAGATGATTATTACAACTTAAATTATTAGATGTGGATAATATCTGATTTAACAAAGTAGATCCACAATATGGTGGACAAAGTATAAATAAAAATTTATGCTCATTCCTACCAAAAATATTATTTGTAAAAAATCTAGAAAACTTTAACAATGAATAATATATTATATGAATATACCAACGTTTTGAACTATGTAATTTCATAAAAACAAAAATAGTATTTTTCTTATTTTACTTAAAGAAAAAAAGCCCGAGCAATTACTCGGGCTTCTTAATATTATAAATTAATTAACTTCTTACTGAAGAATCAATTTCTTATTAACTACACCATTATCTGTTGTAATCTCTAAGAAGTAAACTCCTTTTGTGTAAGTAGCTAAATCAATCGCTTTAGTGTACTCACCAACAAATTGCTCTAAGTTCTCAGTATAGATAACTTCACCAACTACATTCACCACTCGAACATCAAGATCCTGTACTTCCTCTGACGTAAACGCCACATTAAATACATCTCTAGATGGATTAGGGTAAACATCTAAGTTAGCAATAGCATCTGAGCCCTCTAAACGAATTGTCGTTGGCTG
>NZRJ01000040.1 GCA_002693745.1 Flavobacteriales bacterium | reverse complement strand
TTGATCTAAACCAAAACTCTAAGGGTGTTTACTTCTTAGAAATAGAATCAAATAATGGTGTGATTAATAAGAAGTTAGTTCTGCAATAATTTATTTCTTTTTTAAATTATTCTGTACTTATTAAAAATTAATATTAATACAGAATTGATATAGAATTTACTTCGTATTTTTGTCATACTTTAAAATCGCAAAAAAGTTGCGTTTAAATTTTTATTTTATGATAACTAAATATATTGTTATGAAAAGGTTTTTATTTTTAACTCTCTCTATCTTGTTAAGTCAAAATTTATTTTCTCAGACTATTTTAAATTTAAAATCTGGAAACATTGAGTTAGGTTCGGAAATTGAGTTGAGTCAGAATTCAACGTATTACTTTATGACTTTCTCTAAAATCCCTACTGCTGAAGCACAAGAGTCTATTAAATCTTTTGGCTTTGAATTTTTAGAATATATTCCGAAAAATACATATGTTGTTAGTGTTTTTAAAGATGCTAATATTACTAATTTATCTGATTTTGGTGTTTTATCTTTAACAGAGATTAAGTCTCAGTATAAAATAGATCCTAAAATGCAGAATAATAATTTTCCATCTTGGGCATTAATTAATAATATGTTGTCAGTTAAAGTGTTATTATACAAGAATGCTGATTTATCTAATTTTAGTAAATTTTGTAGATCTAAGAATTATCAAATAGATGATGTAAATGATGTTAGTAACAGTATTACATTAACAATAGATCCTGCTAATTTATCATCACTATCAGAGATTAATGAGGTTTGGTATATTGAACCTATTGATCCTCCAGGCTTTCCAGAGAATAAGACAGGAAGAACACTACATAGATCTAATGCTATAAATACAAATTATAGTACTGGAAGGCATTATAATGGAGAGGGTGTAAACGTAGTTATGCAGGATGATGGATACGTTCAACCNCATATTGATAGGCAGGGCAGAATAGATGAATCGTTTTGTGTTGGATGTAGTTCAAATGCTGGAAATGATCATGGAGATCATTGCTCTGGTACTATTATGGGAGCTGGTAATTTAGATCCCGTAGCAAAAGGAATGGCAGATGGNGCATTTTTATATACAATGGGTTATAGTACTAATAATTATACTAATTCAAACGCATTCCCATCATTATATTCCAATTATGATGTTGTTATTACATCTACATCTTATAGTAATGGCTGTAATGCAGGATACACATCTTTAGCTAGAGATATAGACGAACAGAGTAATTCATTTACTAATTTAATACATGTTTTTTCTGCTGGAAATAATGGAAGCTCTTCTTGTACTAGTCCA
This sequence comes from Flavobacteriales bacterium, assembly GCA_002693745.1. GTDB lineage: Bacteria > Bacteroidota > Bacteroidia > Flavobacteriales > BACL11 > BACL11. Next base: position 20,145 of record NZRJ01000040.1, on the reverse strand, counting down.
TATATTTCAGGAACTTCAGGAGCAAATTGGGGTAATGTTACTGGAGGACATAAACAAGCTAAAAATGTAATTGCAGTAGCAAATTTAACATCAATTGGAAACTTGGCAGCGTCATCAAGTAGAGGTCCGGCTGCTGATGGAAGAATAAAGCCAGATATTGGTGCTAAGGGTTCTAGTGTATATTCAACTGAGCATGATAATACTTATGGCACTAAAACTGGAACTTCAATGTCATGCCCTGGTATTGCAGGTATAATGGCTCAGTTATATCAAGCTTATAAAGAACTTAACAATGGGCAAAATCCAAAATCATCTATAATGAAAAATATTCTATTAAATTCAGCTGATGATATAGGAAATCCTGGGCCAGATTTTAAAAATGGTTGGGGAGAGGTTAATGCTCTAAGAGCAGTAAATATTATTGAAAATAATCAATTTTTCACAGACAATATTACTCAAGGTAGCAATAATACACATTCAATTAACATACCTCAAGGAACAAAGCAAGTTAATATTATGGTTTATTGGCATGATAAAGAAGGAAGTGCTAATGCAAGNACTGCATTAGTTAATGATTTAGATATTGAACTTTTTGATAATTCTGGAAATTCTGTAGAGTTGCCCTGGATTCTTGACCCAACAGCTAATGTTACNGCTCTTAATTCTAATGCTACTAAAGGAAATGATCATCTTAATAACATGGAACAAATTACATTAGAAAATCCAAGTTCTGGACTTTATAATTTAGTTGTAAGTGGTTATTCAATTCCTTTTGGTCCACAGGAATATACAGTTTCGTATATATTCTCTAGTGAAGATGTGAANTTNACATATCCTGTAGGTGGCGAAAGTATGGTTCCAGGTGANACTGAAGCTATTAGATGGGATGCACATGGAACATCTAGTAATTTTTCACTTGAGTACTCTACAAATGGCGGAGCAACATGGAATATAATTAACTCAAATATCAGCGGTACTGAAAGACATTATAATTGGAGTGTAGTAAATAATATATCTAGTAGCGCTTTAGTAAGAATAAGTCGGAGTGGATATTCAGATCAGAGTGATGAGTATTTTACAATTATAGATGTGCCAACAAATTTAAATGTTTACTGGCCATGTCCTGATTCTATAAACATAAGTTGGAATTCAGTAAATTCTGCTTCATCATATGAAATAAGTATGTTAGGTCAGAAATATATGGATTCAATACATACTACAAATAATACTAATGTTTGGATTATCAATCCAACACCAAACGTTATTGATAGTTGGTTTTCTGTACGTGCTAAGTATAATGATGGTAAGGGAAGAAGAGCTATTGCAGTAAATGCTCAAGCAATCAATAATATTTGTTATGGTTATGGATGTACAGATCCTTTAGCAGTTAATTATGATCCAAATGCTTTAGTAAATAATGGTTCGTGTTGTTATAATGCTGGATGTATGGATCAGACGGCTATTAATTATGATTCTACTGCTTGTTTTGATGATGGTTCATGTATAGCTCCAGTTCTTGGTTGTACTAATCCAAATTCTCCAAATTTTGATCCTACTGCAAATACAACTTTGGCATATGGTGCTGAATTAGATAATTCATTTGCAAGTGGGGGATATTTTAATGGAGACCAGCATCAAATTTTTGATGCATTAAAGGCTTGTGTTATAAAATCAGCTGTAATATATGCTGAAGCAGCTAATACTATTACATTTGAGCTAAGAAATAACAATGGAAATGTTCTAGATGACACAACACTAAATGTTGTAGCAGGACAACAACGTATTCCTCTTAACTTTAATGTGCCAGTTGGGACAGATATGCAATTAGGAGTTGCTTCAGGTGCATTATCCTCTGATGGCTTATATAGAAATAACGCAGGCGCCTCATATCCTTACAATATTGCATCAGCTATAAATATTACAAGTTCAAGTGCTTCAGGAAACAATGGAAATAATGCATTTAGTTATTATTATTTTTATTATGATATTGAAGTTGAAACACCTTGCTTAATTACTTCAAATCCAAGTTGGGATTGCGATGGACAAGGAAACTGTTCTGATCCTGGAACTGGAAATGGTCAATACACTAGCCTGGCTTCTTGCCAGAACAATTGTATAACACCAAGTTGGGACTGTGATGGACAAGGAAACTGTTTTGATCCTGGGACAGGAAATGGTCAATACAGTAGCCTGGCTTCTTGTCAGAATAATTGTATAACACCAAGTTGGGACTGTGATGGACAAGGAAACTGTTCTGATCCTGGAACTGGAAATGGTCAATATAGTAGTTTAGCTTCTTGTCAGAATAATTGTATAACACCAAGTTGGGACTGCGAAGGTTCGATGTGTTTTAATCCCGGTAACGGATTAGGAGCATATCTTTCATTAATAGATTGTGAGACAGNATGCAATAATGTTTCCTTTTTTGAAAATCCTACAATAAATGATTTAAAATTATATCCAAATCCATCAACACAAAAATTTAATCTTAGCTTTAACACTACAANAGTATTTGACATAAAAATAAAATTAACTAATGTTTTAGGAAAAAAATTAATGTCTAAAGAAATACTAAAATTTGTTGGGAAATATGATTTGGAAATAAATCTAAAAAATAAACCTAAAGGAATATACTTTTTGGAAATTGAACTAAATGATGTTAGTCTTTATAAAAAACTGATTCTACAATAAGTCTTAAAACCTTTNCTACTGTAAGTTAGCTTTTCATAGCNTCCCACCCTTGTGCTGTCAAAGNATGAGAACTTCCGTCCTTTGCTATAAAATTATTTCCTTCAGAANTATCTGTAACAAAGCCTATAACTGTAAAGTCGGGATCTTTTTTTANCTTATCATAGTGTTCCTGCCCCATTGTAAAAAGTAATTCATAATCTTCCCCTCCGCTTAAAGCGCAAGTAATTGGNTTTAAATTAAACTCATTTGCTAAATTTATCGCAGTGTAATCTATTGGNGTTTTTTCTTCGTGTATAGTAATTCCAACATTTGATGATTTTGAAATATGTAACACTTCTGAAGAAAGCCCATCAGAAATATCAATCATAGAGGTAGGAATAATCTTTAAATCCTTTAAAATTTTAGTATATTTNACTGGTGCTTCTGGCTTTAGCTGCCTTCTAAGAAGATAGTCATATCCACTTAGATCTGGTTGAATTTTTGGATTTTCTTTAAATATTTCATTCTCTCTATTTAATAGTTGTAAGCCTAAATAAGCAGCTCCTAAATCTCCTGTGCACACCACCAAATCGTTTTTCTTGGCACCACGTCTATATGTGATGTCCTCCTTTTGAACNTCCCCTAAAATTGTAACGCTTATTAATAATCCTGATGTCGAAGACGTNGTATCTCCTCCAACTAAATCTACACCATAATGTTCGCAAGCTAATCTTATTCCACCATACAGCTCTTCGATAGCTTCAACAGTAAATCTATTGCTTATAGCCANNCCAATTATGATTTGAGTAGGATTACCATTCATAGCACAAATGTCTGAAACATTTACAGAGACTGCTTTGTATCCCAAATGCTTTAGCGGTGCGTAAGCCAAATCAAAATGAATTCCCTCTACAAGTAAATCTTTGCTTACTAAACCATATGTCTTGCCAAAATCAACCACAGCAGCATCATCTCCGACACCAAAAATTGAGCTGTTATTTTTTAACGAGAGATTTTTTGTTAAGTGATTTATCAATCCAAACTCTCCTAGTGTTTCAATCTTTGTTGACTTAATATTTTTATCTGTAAATAGATTCATAGAACAAAGATATATAAATGAATTCTTTTATTTATTTTTGTAGCGTTGAAAAATTTTAACATGGTAACCATTAGTAAATCAGCCAAAGAAAGACTATTATACCTTTTATCAAAAGAGAGCAAGGATAAGCGTTTTGTGCGAGTTGGGGTTGAAAGCGGAGGTTGTTCGGGCCTAAGCTATAAATTAGACTTTGACAACAATAAACAAGATGACGATGAACTTATTGAAAATAATGGCATTTGTCTTTTAATAAATAAAAAAAGCTTTTTGTATCTTGTTGGTACTACTTTAGAGTTTTCTGACGGATTAAATGGAAAGGGNTTTGTTTTTAATAATCCTAACGCAAATAGAACTTGTGGNTGTGGAGAAAGCTTTTCTCTTTAAAATTTTAACTCAATGAACAACAAAGAACAAGCAGAAGAAGAATTACTAAATGAAATTACATCCTCTGAGTATAAATATGGGTTTACAACTGATATTGAATCCGATACCATACCAAAAGGNATTTCTGAAGAAGTAATTCGTATTATTTCCGCAAAAAAAAATGAGCCGGATTGGATGTTGGAATANCGTTTAAATGCATACAAAACCTGGTGTGAAATGGAAGAGCCAGATTGGGCGAATATTTCTTATAAAAAACCAAACTATCAAGATATTAGCTACTATTCTGCCCCTAAGCAAAAACCGGTTTTAGATAGTTTAGATGACCTTGATCCTGAAATGAAAAAAACTTTTGATAAGCTTGGAATATCTTTAGAAGANCAAAAAAGACTTGCAAATGTTGCTGTTGACATAGTNATGGATTCTGTTTCTGTAGCAACCTCATTTAAAGAAACACTTGCTAAAAAGGGCATTATTTTCTGTTCTATTTCNGACGCAATTCAAAATCATCCTGATCTAGTAAAAAAATATCTTAGTTCCGTAGTNCCTGTTAGAGACAACTTCTTCTCTGCTTTAAACTCAGCGGTATTTTCTGATGGTTCATTTTGTTATATTCCAAAAGGGGTAAAATGCCCAATGGAGCTTTCAACTTATTTTAGGATTAATGAAGCTGGTACTGGTCAATTTGAAAGAACACTTTTAATTGCAGATAAAGACAGTCAAGTAAGTTATCTAGAAGGATGTACAGCTCCAATGCGAGATGAAAATCAGTTACACGCAGCAGTTGTAGAGCTTATTGCATTAGATGGGGCNGATATTAAGTATTCAACTGTCCAAAATTGGTATCCAGGAAACGATAAGGGGGTTGGTGGCGTTTTTAATTTTGTCACAAAAAGAGGGGTTTGTTATACAAATGCAAAAATTTCATGGACACAAGTAGAAACAGGATCTGCNGTTACTTGGAAATATCCTTCTTGCATCNTAAANGGAGACAACTCAATTGGAGAGTTTTTCTCTGTTGCTGTTACAAANAACCACCAACAAGCAGACACAGGAACAAAAATGCTTCATTTAGGAAAAAACACTAAAAGCACCATAATAGCCAAAGGAATTTCGGCGGGAAAAAGCGAAGGAAATTACCGAGGTCTCGTTCGTATTGCAAAAGGNGCTAAAAATTCGCGAAATTTTTCTCAATGTGATTCGCTGTTAATGGGAGACAAATGCGGATCGCATACTTTTCCTTATATTGAGGTGAAAAATAATTCTTCTAAAGTAGAACACGAAGCAACTACATCAAANATTGGGGAAGACCAAATATTTTACTGTAACCAAAGAGGGATAGGTACAGAGGAGGCAATTGCTCTAATTGTAAATGGATACTGTAAAGATGTGCTAAATCAATTACCAATGGAATTTGCCGTAGAAGCAAAAAAATTATTAGAGATCAGCCTCGAAGGCTCTGTAGGATAAAAANAAAANCCATGATAAAAATAAAAAATCTAAATGCTGGAATAGAGAGTGGCTCTATACTAAAAGGAATAAACTTAGAAGTAAAAGCTGGTGAAGTACATGCAATTATGGGGCCTAATGGCTCTGGCAAGAGCACTCTTGCNTCTGTAATTGCAGGCAAAGAAGATTATGAAGTAACAGAAGGAGAAATTAATTTTGAAGAAGATGATTTGTTAGATCTCTCTCCTGAAGAAAGGGCTAGCAAAGGAGTCTTTCTTTCTTTTCAATATCCAATAGAAATTCCTGGTATTTCGGTCTCTAACTTCATAAAAACATCCATTAATGAAAAAAGAAAGGCTAATGGGCTAGACCCAATGCCTGCTCCAAAACTTCTTAAAATGATGCGTGAAAAAATGGACCTGTTAAGTATACAAGAGGGNTACTTGTCNCGTAATATGAATGAAGGTTTTTCTGGAGGAGAGAAAAAAAGAAATGAAATTTTTCAGATGGCTATGCTTGAGCCAAAATTAGCCATACTAGATGAGACTGACTCTGGTCTAGATATTGATGCACTCAGAATTGTAGCAAACGGCGTAAACAAATTAAAAACCAATGAAAACGCAACTATTGTTATAACACATTACCAAAGACTACTAGATTATATTGTTCCTGATTATGTTCATGTTTTACACAATGGNAAAATTATTAAATCTGGGGACGCGACATTAGCGCATGAACTAGAAGAAAAAGGATACGACTGGATAACTAAAGAATAAATCAACCTTGAATTTAATTAATAATATAAAATCTTTCGCTACACAACAAAAACTAGCGCCTAATAAAGACAAATTACTGCAATCTTTTTTGAAAAAAGGTTTTCCAACAACAAAGGAAGAAGAGTGGAAATATACTTCCTTAAAAAAGATTACTGATTGTGAATTTTCAATAGAAGAAGGCGGGGAAGAGATTTCAGAAAAAGAGATCCAAAAATACAGCTTGGGATTTAAGCATCAAATAGTTTTTGTAAATGGATTGCTTGTTGCTAAGGCAAATATTGATGGAGTAAATATTTCTGACTTTTCTGATTTTGACACAAAAAATACTGACTCTATTTCATTGTTAAATTCTGCTCTTGCAAAAAAAGGCTTTTCAATAGAAGTTAAAGACAACACTATAGTAGAAAGCCCAATTGAAATATTATTTTTTTCTAATACCACAAATGCTAACTTTACACAATATCGCAATAAAATAATTGTGGGTGATAATTCTCAAATAAAGTTTGTAGAACGCATACAAAATTTAAGTGACGCAAAAAACTTTGTTAATCACTTTACGCAAATAAATATTGGAGAAAATGCTAATGTAGAATATAATAAAATTCAAGATAATAGGTCGAACTCAATGCTAATTGACAAAATGAATCTCTATCAGCTCAAAAACGCTAATGCAATTGTCAACACCTTAATTTTTGGGGGGGGGTTTATCAGAAATACTTTAAGTTTTGAACAAAATGGAAGTAATTGCGAAAGTAACATGAATGGTGTTTCTATTTTAGATAACAACCAATTTGCTGACAACCACACGTTTGTAGATCATAAGCAGCCGTTTTGTAGATCTAACGAAATGTATAAAGGGGTTTATTTAGGAAACTCAAGGGGTGTTTTTAACGGCAAAATTATGGTTCGACCTAATGCGCAAAAAATTGACGCCTTTCAAGCTAATAATAATTTGGTGTTAAGTGAGAATGCTTCAATTGATAGTAAGCCTCAATTAGAAATCTATGCTGACGATGTTAAGTGCAGCCATGGCTGTACCATTGGTCAGCTTGATGANGATGCTGTTTTCTANATGAGAAGCAGAGGNATAAGAGANNCCGAAGCAAACGCTGTTTTAACTTATGCCTTTGCATCAGAAGCTATAAACAACATAAACATTCCTAAAGTGAAAAAAATGGCACAAAAGCTTATTGCTAAAAAACTAAAAGTTGATTTAGATTTTATCCACAATGATTAATGTAGACAAAATCAGGTCTCTTTTTCCGATTCTTCACCAAAAAGTAAATGGTAGAAATTTAATTTATTTTGACAATGCGGCTAGCAGTCAAAAACCACAAATTGTTTTAAATACTATTAACCATTATTACGCTAATGAAAATGCAAATATTCATAGGGGTGTGCATTACTTGAGTCAAAAAGCGACTGATAAATTTGAAGAAACAAGAAGTGCAGTTCAAGAATTTATCAATGCTAAAAATCGATGTGAAATTATCTTTACTAAAGGAACAACCGACTCTATCAATTTAATAGCAAATGGCTATGGTTGTTCTCTAAGCAAAGGAGATGAGATTCTTATATCTGAAATGGAACATCATTCTAATATTGTCCCTTGGCAGATATGTTGTAAAAAAAGTGGCGCAAAGCTCAAAGTAATCCCAATTTTAGACGATGGCTGTTTAGATATTAAGATCTTTAAAAATTTACTTTCTGAAAAGACAAAACTAGTCGCAATTACACATGTTTCTAATGCTCTTGGCACAATAAACCCCATTGAAAAAATTATCGTCGCGGCTCACAAAGTAGGGGCGAAGGTTTTGATTGATGGTGCTCAAGCTGCTCCTCATAAATCAATAGATGTTCATGNATTAAATGTTGATTACTATTGTTTTTCATCTCAAAAAATGTATGGCCCTACTGGAGTTGGTGTACTATATGGTAAAGAAGAATTGCTCAATGCGCTCCCTCCATATCAAGGTGGAGGAGAAATGATAAAAGAGGTAAGCTTTAAAAAAACTATTTATGCTGATTTACCTCATAAATTTGAAGCGGGAACTCCTAATATTGCTGGAGTTATTGCTTTTAAGGCGGCTTTAGATTTTATGAAAAATATAGGTCTTGACAACATTTCAAAACACGAAGAGTATTTATTACAATACTGTATTCAAAAGCTTTCAAAAATTCCTGGAATAAATTTTGTTGGAAACGCAAAGAAAAGAGCTGCTGTAATATCTTTTAATTTAGAGGGCTTGCACGCATATGATGTTGGCGTCTTACTAGATAAAATGGGAGTCGCAATTAGAACGGGGCACCATTGTGCACAGCCAATAATGGAGAGATATAAGATCCCGGGGACCGCTCGAATCTCTTTTGCGGCATATAACACAAAACAAGAGGTTGATAGCTGCATTGCTGCTATCAAAAAAGCTCAAAAAATGCTTGCTTAAGATGGGTAGTATAGAAAAAATACAATCAGAAATAGTAAAAGAATTTGAAATGTTTGATAATTGGATGGAAAAATATGAATACATTATTGAGCTTGGCAAAGATCTGCCGGAAATTAATCCAATTCATAAAACAGAAAAAAATCTTATAAAAGGCTGTCAAAGCAGGGTCTGGTTATATGCAGAAGAGAAGGATAATATAATCTGTTACTCTGCTGATAGTGATGCAATTATTACTAAAGGAATTGTAGCTCTTCTAATTAGAGTTCTCTCTAAGCAAACTGCAAAAGCAATAATAAAGTCAGATTTAACCTTTATTGATAAAATTGGATTTAAAGAACAGCTATCTCAAACTCGAGCAAATGGGCTTGTTTCAATGGTAAAGGCAATGAAAGTATATGCCCTAGCTTTTAACAAATAGATATGGATTCAGAAGAAAAATTACAAAAAATAGGAGAACAAGTTATAGATGTTATCTGTCAAATTTATGATCCAGAAATACCTGTTAATATTTATGCTCTTGGGCTTATTTATGATGTTCAGGTAAGTGAGAATTTTGATGTAAAAATTATTATGACTCTTACCTCTCCAAATTGTCCAGTTGCTGAAACACTTCCTGTTGAAATAGAAGAGAAAGTAAAAACTATTCCTGCAGTAAAGCATGTTAATGTAGAAATTGTATTTGAGCCGCCTTGGAGCAAAGATATGATGAGTGAAGAAGCAAAACTAGAACTAGGTATGCTATAAATGGGTGAAGAAATTATAAATAGAGTTGCAAAATCTGACTTAATTACAATTGATTTAGCAGACTATGCTCCCAATGTAGAAATTTTAGAACTTGATTTAAAACAGTTTTTGTTTGAAGGCTTTATACTTAAAGAAAAAAATTTCAGAGCCTCTCTTGAGAGGTTTAATTTCAATATATATAAAAACAAAGTAGTTGGTGTTTATTGTAGTAGTGATTGTATTATTCCAATGTGGGCTTTTATGCTTGCAACATCTAAAATTAAAAACTTTGCATCGGATGTTTATTCTGGAGATAAAAACACAGTGTTTCAACAATTGCTTTTGAAAAACATAAATAACATTAATTCTTTAGATTTTCAAAATAAAAAAGTAATTGTAAAAGGGTGTGGAAAAATTCCACTTGATGAAAGAATGTATATAGAAATCACAAAAAAACTAAAAAAAGCTGTATTTAGCCTAATGTTTGGAGAGGCGTGTTCAGCTGTACCTGTTTATAAAAAGAAACAAATAGATAAAAAGTGACTCGTCTTAACAAAGACAAATATTTTCTATACAAGAACATCCTTGCTAAATTTAAATTATAGTTTTAACCGTGTTATACAAGATTATTTAATGCGTTTTATGAGAATGCTTTATGGATCTATTAATTTGAATTAATTCTTTTTCTGTAAAATGACGATAGGCGCCAACAGGAATATCTAAATGAATATTCATAATTCTAACCCTTTTTAATTTTTTTACATTATAATGCAAATACTCACACATTCTCCTAATTTGTCTATTTAATCCTTGTGTTAAAATAATTTTAAATTTTTTTTTGTGAATCTGCTTTACAAAACATTTTCTAGTGATTGTGTCTAGAATTTTCACCCCGTTTCCCATTGCATAAATAAACTCTTTCGTAATTGGTTTGTCAACAGTAACCTCATATTCTTTCTCGTGATGGTTTCGTGATCTTAAAATTTTATTTACAATATCTCCATCGTTAGTAAGAAATATAAGCCCCTCTGATTGCTTGTCTAGCCTTCCTATTGGAAAGATTCTTGCTGGATATTTTATAAAATCTATAATATTATTTTTTTCTCTCTTATTATCTGTAGTGCAAACAATACCAACTGGTTTATTAAAAACAATGTAAATCCTCTTTTGATTTNTTGACCTGTGAACAACTTCCCCATTTACAGTTACCTCGTCATCTGATGAAATCTTAGTCCCAAGCTGCGGTGTTTCTCCGTTGATTTTTACCTTTTGCTGATTAATAAGCCTNTCTGCTTCTCTTCTAGANCAATAGCCTATCTCTGATAAAAATTTATTAATTCTTACGAAATCTTTCTTTTGCATATTCAATACAAAAATACATTAAAATAATATTAAGCTATGCATTAAAAAAGATGTTGTTAAATCTTTTAAAAAGCTGCAATTACTTAAATTTGCGAAAACCAATAAATTTAAAATGAAACACTCTTTGTTATCGATAATTATGGTAAGTTTTTTTTCCTTTTCAACAATAGCTGATGAAGGGATGTGGCTTCCTCAACTACTAAAAACGATTAATGAGTCTGATATGCAGGCCCAAGGACTTCGCTTAACTGCGGCTGATCTATACAGCGTTAATAACACCTCTTTAAAGGACGCAATTGTTTCTTTAAATGGCGGGTCCTGTACAGGTGAAATGATNTCTAAAGAAGGTTTAATGCTTACCAATCATCATTGTGCTTTTNACGATATTCANGANCACTCGAGNATTAGTAATAATTATATNAAAGATGGATTTTGGGCAATGAACCATAGTGAAGAACTNCAAAACAAAAATCTAACCGCCTCCTTNCTTGTAAGCATTGAAGAAGTTAGTACTGAAATATTAACTGAATTGAGTAGTGATATGACGGAGGCAGAAAGAGCTAATAAAATCAGAGAATTATCCAAAAAAATTATTGAAGAAAAAACTAACGACACACATTTAAATGCACAAGTAAAATCTTTTTTTGGAGGTAATAATTTTTATCTCTTAACCTATGAAACATTTAAAGATGTNCGCCTNGTTGGAGCTCCACCATCTTCAATTGGANNGTTTGGAGGAGATACTGATAATTGGATGTGGCCAAGACACACAGGAGACTTTGCNCTTTATAGAATTTACTGTGCNCCTGATGGCTCTCCAGCCGAATACTCTATAAAAAACATTCCNTACAAACCNAAACATCATCTGCCTATTCAACTAGACGGGGTAGAAAATGGTGANTATACTATGATTTTTGGTTATCCTGGNANAACCAACAGATATTTAACGTCCTGGGGTGTACGGCAAGCNCTNAANATTAGTAANCCGGCTATTGTTGATATAAGAAGTGAAAAACTATCAATTATTAAAGCCGGCATGGATCTTTCTAAAAAAGCCAAAATTCAATATGCTTCAAAATATGCCAGTACAGCTAATTATTGGAAGTATTTTATCGGTCAATCAAAAGGATTAAAATCTATGAAAGTGATAGATAAAAAATTAGCTATTGAAGAAGATTTTAAGTCCTGGATCCAGAAAGATGTTGATAGGTTGGAAAAATATGGTAGTGCTTTAGATTTAATTAATGATGCTTACCACGAAAATAAAAATATTGAGCTTAACAGAATATACCTAAACGAGGCAATCTTTATGGGTTCTGAAATTATGTATTGGTCATTTAAAATGCATAGAGCAATTTCTAAATTACCTAAGGAAAAAAAAGAACGAAATCGAGCACTTAGAAAAATAAAAAAAGAAGCCATAGAGTTTTATAAAAATTATAGCCACTCGATTGATCAAGAGTTGTTTGGGGCAATGTTAGAAATGTATTACTATAATGTGCCTGAATCACAACACGCTCCTATTTTTAAAAAAATAGAAAATCAACTGTTTGGATTTAGAAAGTTAGATTTTGATTGGTATGCTAAAATGACTTTTAAAAAATCGATTTTTGCATCAAAAGAAAAGTTTTTAAAATTTTTAAAAAACCCATACATAACAACAATCAAAAGAGACCCTGCATACCAAACAATTATATCTATATATAGTCAGTATATTGAACAAATATCATCAAAAAGAAATAGCGTTCGAGAAAAACTTAAAAAAGGAAATCGCCTGTTTATTGCTGGTATTAGAGAAATGAATCCTGAAAAAAAATATTATCCTGATGCAAATTCAACNATGCGAACCACTTATGGTAATGTTGGAGATTATAATCCTGGAGAAGCGATGCACTATGATTACTACACAACAATTGATGGTGTTATGCAAAAAGAAGAGTCGACTAGCGAAGAATTTGAGGTCCCAGATAAATTGAAAGAATTATATAATCTTGGAGAATATGGAAAATATGCAGACAAAAAAGGAAATCTAAGGGTTAACTTTATCTCTAATAATGATATTACAGGAGGAAACTCTGGGTCACCAGTAATAAATGCTTGGGGAGAGCTTGTTGGAACAGCATTTGATGGAAACTGGGAAGCTATGAGCGGTGATATTGCTTTTGAGAAGGAAATTCAAAGAACAATTTCTGTAGATATTAGATACATTTTATTTATTATAGACAAATTTGCTGGTGCAACCCATTTAATTGATGAAATGACAATTGCTCCAAGACGTAAAAAAATATTTACTCTTAAAGAAAAAAAGACATCGAATATTAAAAAAGTCAATACAATTACACAAGATTTACAAATGAAAGAATATTTCGGTTCTATGTTGCCAGTATATGATGTTCCTACATTTAGTTCTGCTTTCGATATGGCCTCTTACCAGCTTGGTTCATCTAAAGAGCAAAAATTTTGGTGGAAAGGAAAGGTTTATACTACTGAGAAAAAATAATGGTTTTTAGTACGCTCTTTGATTTTTTCCTTCAATATAATTAATAAAAGAATTGTTAACTACTTTAACCCCGCCGGGAGTAGGATAATCTCCCGTAAAATACCAGTCTCCTGTATGATTAGGGCATGATGCGCGCAAGTCAGAAATAGACTGATAAATAATTTCTATCTTAGCGTTTGTACCAGTAGGTGTTAACAATTGGGCTATTTTTGCAGAAATTTCATCTGCCGTAAATGTGTTATAAACATCTTGAACATAATTTTTCATGTCTTCTTTTTGGAGCCCCTCTTGAGATTTGCATTTATCATAAACTTCTGAAAGTATTGCTTCCTTATCTTTTTCTTTAAGCAAAGAGACCGCCGCCTGAAAAGCAATAAAATCTCCCATTTTCGCCATATCAATTCCATAACAATCTGGATACCTAATCTGTGGAGCAGATGAAACAACAATAATTTTTTTAGGATTAAGCCTATCCAATATTCGAAGAATTGATTTTTTTAGCGTTGTCCCTCTTACAATACTGTCGTCAATCATAACTAAATTATCTGTTGACCTAACTTGCCCATAAGTCACATCATAAACATGCTCGACTAGATCGTCTCTTACTATATCAGAAGAAATAAATGTTCTTAATTTTGCATCTTTAATAGCAATCTTTTCAGCCCTTGGAGAGATCTTCATTATTTTTGAAATCTCTTTATGTGAAGGGTGATTGCCAAGAGCTTTTATTTTTTTTGTCTTTACTTGGTTTAAGTATTCATTACAGCTTTTTAAGAGTCCAAAATAAGAAACCTCAGCAGTATTTGGAATATAAGAAAAAACAGTGTTTTTTACGTCATTATCTATTGCGTCCAAAACCTTAGGAAAAATCTTTTTTCCAAGTTCTAGTCTCTCATTATAAATATCCTCGTCGTTACCTCTACTAAAATAAATCCTTTCAAAAGAACAGGCTCTCCTNTCTAAAGGCTCTCTAATTTTTTTTTCTTTAACTGAGCCNTCTTTTTTAATAATTAAAGCGTGTCCTCTTTTAATNTCGTGAATCNTGTCTGAATTAACATTAAATGCTGTTTGTATTACAGGTCTTTCTGAGGCAACTACTACTACTTCNTGATCTTTATAATAATATGCTGGTCTGATTGCGTTTGGGTCTCTAAGGGCAAAAGAGTCTCCATGACCTAAAAGACCACATATTACATAGCCCCCATCCCAGTATTTAGCTGATTGTATCAATATATCTTGTAAGTCAAGCTNGTCTTCGATTACTTTTGTAATCTCTTTTTTACTCAATTTNTTTTTGTTTTTATAATAAATAGAGTCGTTTTCTTCATCTAAGAAATGACCGATTTTTTCTAATATTGTAACNGTNTCTGACATTTCTTTTGGATGCTGGCCAAGATCAACTAGCTGCTGAAAAAGCTCGTCAACATTTGTCATATTAAAATTACCTGCCAATGCCAGATTTCTGGTTTTCCAATTATTTTGACGTAGAAAAGGATGACACTGTTCTATTGTATTTCCTCCAAAAGTGCCATATCTTAAATGTCCCAAAAACAATTCTCCAGTAAATGGTAAGTTTTTCTTCATCCAATGAGGATCTTTTAGTTTGTCGGGATCACTTTTTTCTAATTCAACAAACCTTCTGTTTGCCTGTTCAAAAACATTTTGCAGAGAATCTGTTCCAACAGCTCTTTTCCTACTTATATATCTTTTTCCTGCTTCTACATCCAACTTGACATTTGCAAGCCCAACCCCATCTTGCCCTCTATTATGTTGCTTCTCTAAAAGTAAATACATCTTGTTTAGGCCATAAAGAGTACTCCCATATTTTTTATAATAAAAATCCAGCGGTTTAAGTAGCCGCAGCAGTGCTACTCCACATTCATGATGAATTGAATCACTCATTTACGTTGTTTTTATACAAAAATAGTTTTTATTCCCGTATAGCCTTATGAATATTATAATTCCTTTTAGTTTTTAACNATTTTTAATGTTTAACAANAAATAGATCATCAANCTTANGGCTCGCGCCTCTCAACAGCATAAAACTTAAATGTTTTTTTATTTTGGATTATTGAACACTCCTTGCAATGTGAAAGATACGTAAATTTATATTCAAAATTAATATCAAAACCTTGGGGCTCCGATCTGAACAGTCCAGAACATTCTATTTCTCCCTGCAGAGAGAACCTTTGAATTCTGTAAAAACCCTTTTCTAAACATATCGTAAACCAAGAGCTTGCCCCAATCCCCTCAATTAACTGAGCTGTTTTTGANATGTTTTTAGGTTGTTCCATTATTGTTCTATACTACTAAAATACGCTTTTAATCTACTCTTTTTAACTTTTATACAGCGCTTGTTTTCCACAACGTAATAGTTATGATTAGAAATAGATACATTTCTTTTTGGAGATGGTGAAATGCAAAAAGGAAAAAGAAGCCTTATTTTCTTAATTAAAGGCGGTTCTGAAGATCTTATTATAGATGCAACAAAACGTGAACAATTTGTTCCTCTTATTACAAAGGGGCCATAAGGCAGCAATCCCTTTTTCTGCATTTTTTTCGCAAGGGCGTATGCTTTGGTAAAATTTACTCGCGATAATACAGATGCATACATTTTTCCCTNTCCATGTGTTGCTTTTATTAATGACAAGTGTACCAAAACATCCTCAATATTTTTAATTTTAGCATTTTTAATTTTAGCGTTGATCACATCTAAATCTGCATCGGTTTCTACATCTCTTACTCTGCCATATCCTATTGGCGTATGGTATCTGCCAAAATCAAAATAATGGGATTTTTGTGTTTCGGAATTAATCAAAACCATCGCTGAATGACCAACTCTATATTTACCATTTTTTGAAGCTATTATGTCATACCATGAACCCGGCGCTGTTACCATTCCNTCAGGCCAAGCCAACGTNATGATAAAATCTTTTTGCATAAAGTAAAAATATAAATTATTTGCTANTGGTAAAACAAAACATGATTTGTCNNTTTTAAAATTGTNNTCCCTCANTNCCTNTTCTTTTTTTTATTNTCTGTTTATTTTTATGNGCAAAATCTTCTAAGATTTTAAAAACCTGCATTATATCATCAACTGNGTTTTCACAATTAACTATCACTAATCTTATAAACGTATTGTTTTTAAATGTGCCAAATCCAACCATTAGAGTGTTTTTTTCATATAACTTAGTACACAAGTCTTCCGGATCATAATCTTTGTAATTAAAACAAACAGACAGTGAGTTTTCAAAACTATACAGCNTATAATCTAAATTNCTTTTAACATACTCTCTAGCTAAATTAGCCAGTTTAAACTCTTCG
Source organism: Flavobacteriales bacterium (assembly GCA_002693745.1). Lineage (GTDB taxonomy): Bacteria > Bacteroidota > Bacteroidia > Flavobacteriales > BACL11 > BACL11. Next base: position 3,417 of record NZRJ01000040.1, on the reverse strand, counting down.
TTTACGATATCACCAATGCCATTCTTGCCGATAGCCTTCCACATTGTCCATAACTTTAGCGCATTATTTCTTCTTCCGCACTCAAAAGACGTTTGACCTAAATTAAAATCCTCACCATGCGTTTGGTACAAATAACTTGCGCTATTATTAAAAGAATTATATAAATCTTTCTTCTGTTTTACTACCAACACCGATGTGCTTAACGGAGCGCCAAGTGTTTTATGTGCGTTAAAACAAAAAGAATCAGTCGATTCTATTCCACAAACTAAGTGTTTGTATTTCTCTGAAAAAATTACAGACCCTCCAAATGCCCCATCTAGATGAAGCCAAATATTATGTTTTTTACAAATTTGAGATAANGATGAAACATCGTCAAAAGCACACAAAACAGTTGTGCCTGCAGTTGCATTTAAATAGAAAGGAATAAGNCNGTTTTGTAAATCTATTTGAACTTGTTTTTCAAACTCTTTAATGTTTATTCTTCCATATTCATCTGATTTAATATATCTAACATTGTTTTTACCAATACCAGTAAATGACGCGTTCTTAGATAGTGAATAGTGCGCGTTATCAGAAGTATATGCGATGAGTTTTTGAAANACACCCCTTTCTTTAATCTCTAAATTTACCTTGTCTCGNGCCATAACCAAAGACATAAAATTACTCATGCTTCCACCTGTNGGAAATGTGCCTCCAGCATTATCATCATATCCAATCAGTTTGTATACTTGTGACAAAACTTCTTTTTCTACAAAAACCTGAGGGCCAGCAATCTTATAGGTTGCCATACTATTATTAAGTAAAACAGCTAATAAATCTCCTAATACAGCTTTGCTGTGTCTCCCACCAAAAAGCTGATTAAAAAAAAGTTTTGACGACGATTTTGTGCTTTTTAGAAGAAGAGTTTTTAAGGCCTTTTTAAACTCATCATCTAGCAGCCCTTTTTCGCCTAGTTTAATGTCTCCCGCTTTTTCTAGATCTGTTGGAGAAATATATTTTGTTACAGGGTTTTGAATCTCGTCTTCTAAAAAAACAGTAACAAGCTCATTAAANAGCTCTAAATCTTCTCTAATATTATTTGTCATAGATATTANANAATTAANTCGCAAAATTAGAAAAATTGTTTGCTTTATTATTTTAACCTCTTCTAATTATCTTTTTAAACGTATCCGAAACTAAATNTNTTTATATTTCTGCTTAATTTTATATTTGTATTTTTGTANTGATGAAAAATNTTGTTTCTACACTAATAATTTTACTAGCTTACACAATTCAAGTTAATGCTCAAATAGTTATTAACGAATATTCTGCTGCAAATTATGATACACATCCTGACAATTATACTGCAGCTACAGATAAGTATAATGANTGGGTAGAATTGTATAATCCTACCGCAACACCTATTGATATTTCCGGATGGTATTTAACAGACAAGCCTGCAAANCCTACAAAATGGGAAATTCCGTCCTCTTTTGTTATTCCNGCAAATGGATTTGCAGTAATTTATTGTTCTGGCAGAGATGAAATAACAGGAGTATACGCTCATTCAAACTTTAAAATTACTCAAACAAAGGGAAATGAAGTCATAATGCTGTCAAATCAATTTATGGTTTTTCAAGACTCTGTTTTAGTCTTGCCAAATCAAATTTCCCATACAAGGGGAAGAGAAACAGATGGTGCTTCAAACTGGAGTGTTTTTACAACAGGAACTCCAAACTCAACAAACACTGGGGCAATGCAGGAATATGAGCCAAGTCCTGTTTTCTCTAGCCCTTCTGGATATCATCCTAATCCAATATCTTTAAGTATTTCTTCTGCTTCTTCAATATATTACACTCTAAACGGAGATGAGCCAAATGCCGGATCTAATGTTTATACTGGGCCTATTAACCTTTCCACAACAACTGTTGTAAAAGCAATTGCAATTAATTCAGACCCCTCTATCCCGCCAAGTTTTATTGAATATGGGACTTTTTTCATTGGCCAAGACAACCATACAATGCCTATTATTTCTATCTCTGGAGATGGTGTTGATGATTTACTTGTAAGTACTGGAGGCTGGGGAGGTACTGCGGCGCCATACTCTGAACCCAAAGGAACTATAGAGTATTTTGATGAAAACGGGGTCTTAATTGACAAAGGGTCTGGAGAATATAATCGTCACGGAAATGATTCTTGGGCCTATGATCAAAGAGGGTTTGACTATATAATGAGAGATCAATTTGGATATAATTACGCCTTGAAAGACAAAATCTTTGAAACAAAAGATAGAACTAAATTTCAACGACTAATCATTAAGGCGGCAGCAAATGATAATTACCCGTTTTCTTTTGGCGGTACAGGAGCCCATATTCGTGATTCATATATTAATCATTTATCTCAATTAGCAAAATTAAAACTAGACGAAAGGTCATACGCGCCATGCATTTTGTATAAAAATGGTGAATATTGGGGGGTTTATGATATTAGAGAAAAGGTGGATGATCCTGATTTTTTAGATTATTACTATGATCAAGATGAGAAATATAAAGATAGTCCAGAATATATTCAGTACTTAAAATATTGGGGAGGTATTTCTACAGAATATGGAGAGCCTAATGCAGAAACAGACTGGCTGGCTTTAAAAAACTATATTACTAGCAATCCTATGACAAACAACGCTAATTATCAAACCGTGAAGGACCAGTTTAACACTGGAAGTTTGATAGATTATTTTCTATTAAATTCATATGTTGTTGCTGCAGATTGGTTAAATTACAATACTGGGTGGTGGAGAGGATTAGATCCAAATGGAGACAAAAAGAAATGGAGATATGAATTATGGGATATGGACAATACTTTTGGTCACGGAACAAACTATACTGGAATTCCAAATCAAGGACCAAATGCGGATCCGTGCGATCCAGATGATTTGCCAAATCCCGGTGGGCAATGGAGTCAAGTTCCTATTTGGAATGCACTTCAAGATAATCCTGATTTTTTTGATGATTATTTAAATCGATGGCAAGATTTGGCAAATGGCTACTTTTCTTGTGATAGTATGCTTGCTGTATTAAACAGAATGATTGCAGTTATTGATCCTGAAATGGACAGACAAATACAAAAATGGGGAGGAAATAGGCCTCAGTGGGAATCTAATGTTGATGATCTTCGAAATTATATTACCCAAAGATGTGCTTTTATGAATACAGGTTTTGTTCCGTGTTACCCTTCTCTTTCTGGTCCTTACAATGTTACGGTTGAAATAATTGGTAATGGTGAGGTTGAAATGAGTAACGGAAACTTTATCAATCAGAATAATAGCGGTTGGTCTGATCAAAGATTTGGAGGAATAACTCTTCCATTTAAAGTGACTAATGGCAACTTTATCTCGTGGGAAGTCATTCCATCGGGAGTATATGTTTATAATTCAAATCT
>NZRJ01000039.1 GCA_002693745.1 Flavobacteriales bacterium | reverse complement strand
CTAATCCTTCTCTAATAAGTGAAATAGATAATACGGATAGTATCATCCCCACAAGCAAAGATCCTGTATCTCCCATAAATATTTTAGCAGGATGATAATTATACCTTAGAAAAGCTAGTAGAGCTCCCATTAAAGAAAAAGAAATCATTGCCATTTCATACTGATTTAAAAAAAACAATACAACACCAAAGAAAAAAGAAGAAATAACTCCTATTCCACTAGCCAAGCCATCTACACCATCAATTAAATTAAACCCATTAGTAATTACTACAACAACAAATACAGTAAATAGAGTAGCAAAAAAATCTGGCATTTTGTAAATTCCTAATACACCATGCATACTATCAATCTGTATTTCCCCAAGATAAATAACAATCAAAATAGCTATTAATTGACCTAAAAGTTTTTTATACGGGGAAAGAGAAAGCAAATCATCAAGGACACCAAAAAAAACTACAATTAAGAAGCTTACTAAAATAAACTGAATGTTATCAAGATTTGCCCAGAAAAGAAGTGAAAAAATAATACCTGAAAAAATTGCTATTCCTCCAAAAATAGGAACACTCTTTTTATGTGATGATCTATTACCTGGAACATCTGACAGTCTAAACTTTTCAGCAAAATAAATAACCTTTGGAATAGCTAAATAAGCTATAACAAATGAAGTTACAAATGCAAGAATGATATTATATTCTATTTGAAGCATTTTTTTGATGTAAAATTAAAAAAATGTTAAATAGATTCCAATAAATCAGTAGTCCATTTAAATAAAGTATAATTATCATCTACTCTAATAGTATTTAAATTCATCTTCATTCCAGCTTCAATATCAGAATCTGAATCTCCAACAAGATATGATGAATCAATAATAATGTCTGGGAAGTCAATAACTGCTTGCTCAATCATTCCAGTTTTCGGCTTTCTACATTTACAATCAGATTCTTCCAAATGTGGGCAATAGTATATTCTTTCTAATTTACCCCCTGCCTTATTAATCATATCATTCATAAAAGTATGTAAAATATTTAGATCAGAATCAGTCATGATTTTTTTAGAAATACCTTGCTGATTTGTAACAACAATAATTCGATTGAACAAATTGCTTAATTTTGAAATTGCATGCAAAGCTCCTGGCATAAATTCAAACTCTGAAAAATCACGAACATATCTTCCGTCAAGTTTTTTATTTATAACACCATCCCTATCTAAAAAAAGTGTGTCAAAATTAGGCATTTGGGAACATTTCTTCTTCAATGAGTTGGCAAAGTATATGTCCAAGTAAAATATGAGCCTCTTGTATTCTAGGTGTGTCGTCAGAAGGAACTTTTATAATAAAATCACATATATTATTCATTTCCCCTCCACTAATTCCAGTTAAACCAATAGTTGTTAAGCCTATCTCATTTGCTTTTTGAAGTGCTCGAACAACATTAGGAGAATTTCCTGATGTAGAAAGACCAAACAACATATCCCCTTTTCTACCACAAGCCTCAAGAATTCTTGAATAAGTTTCGGTATAACCAAGATCATTAGCAACTGCAGTCATATAGGAAGAATTTACATGTAGAGCTTCAGCATAAAGAGGAGATCGATTAAGATAAAATCTTCCTGTTAGTTCAGCAGCAATATGTTGTGCATCAGCAGCGCTTCCTCCATTTCCACAAAATAGTATTTTATTGTCAGATTTATATCTCTCTATACATAATAACACAATCCTTTCAATCTGGTCAAGAATATCTCGATCATCAAAAATGCGAGTAAAATTTTCAACTGAGCTTGATATACACTTTTTTATTTTACTTTTCATAACATATGTTTTTTTGCTAAAATACAATTATAAAGTTTGATATGCTATTTTAGTTAATCTACCTATTTCATTCCAACTAAATTTTTTTTGCATCAAAACACGCCCATTTTTGCTAACTCTTTCTAAGTTTTGTTTATTGCATAAGATAACATTCAGTTTTTCAGCCAAATCATTAACATCTTCAGATTTAAACAAGAATGCATTTTCATTATCAGTGACTACTTCTGTTATTGCTGGCAAATCTGAGATCAATGCTGCCTTGCCATAGCTTAAGGTCATCATTAATACTCCGCTTTGATATATTTTTTTATAGGGAAGAACAACTAAATCAGATGCAGAATAATAATATTTCACATCATTATGTGAAATAAATTTAGTATGTAAGATAACATGATCTTCAAGCTGATTCTTTTCTATAATACTCTGATAAAAACTAAAATCTGTCTTCCAAGGTTTACCTGCAATTAATAAAACAACGTTAGGATTTTTATCAACTACTTTCTTAAAAGATTTTAATAAAATATCTAATCCTTTAACCTCCTTTATCATACCAAAAAACATCACAATTATCTTCTCTTCAGGTAAATCTAAATATCCTCTAGATTTATTTTTATCTTCAATAATATTAATAAAAGGCAAATAGTTACCATGCGGTATAATATGAATTTTTGGCTTTAATGAAAAATCTAATTTTATGATTTCATTATGACTATATTTATTATGTGTTAATATTACATCTGCTAATTTATATGCGAAATTAGATATCAAGGATGGTGTTTGGCTCTTAGCAAATGAAGATACATCATGTATAGTCAAAATCAACTTTCCAAATAATAATTTAATCAGTAGCAGATTTATTAGTACTAAGAAATTAATATGAAATATATGAAAATGAAATGCCTTAATTCTACTAATTCTTGCATGTAATATTGATCTAAAACTGCCTAATAAAAATCTGAAACCATTAATAAAAAAATTATTACTTAAAAATAAGTCCCCATAAGTTTGATAGAACTTAACTCCATCAATATTTGGGTTTTCAGTTTTGCTATTAGTGTAAAGTGAAACATTAACATTGTTACGTTTTAAACCATCTAATTGACCAAAAAGATAAAAATGATGAGAACTACCATGAGCTCCTAAAGGATCGATGATTGCTACTTTCATATACATTGCTTACATTTTTAAGCCATCAAAATATGATTTATTAATTAACCACCATGTCGAAAAATTCTTTTTTATATCCGATTTTATTAGAAACCTTCCATTATTCTTAAAAAACAACCATATAATAAATCCATAAGCAAAAAAGCCTCCAACCTTCTTTAAAAAATAAATATGATTTCGGGTATTCTGTTTTATAAAAAAGTTGCCTCTATAAGTACTTTTTAAATCCTTATAAAAAGACTTGGTAAGGGTGCCTACTTTATGAAATAGTTTAACATATGGACAATAAACAATCTTATGTCTTCCGTCTTTCAGAATTCTAAATGAAAAATCTGTGTCATCAAAATAAACAAAGTATTTTTCATCCATCATGCCAATATCTTTAAAAACTTGCTTTTTTACTAACAAACAGCATGTAGGAGCATAATCTACTTCAAGGACCTCATCATACTGACCACGATCTAACTCATTAATTCCTCTATGCAAAGGTAAATATCCCTTATTTTTTGTAAACCAACTTCCTGCATACCAAATACTATTAGGAGAGTTAAAATACATCATTTTTGGACTTACCAAACTACATTGATATTGTTTTCGAGTTTTAATTAAAGTATCAATTAAAGTTGATTCAAATTCAACATCATTATTTATTATTAAAATCTGATCACATCCTTCTTCAATAGCTTTAAGAATACCTTTATTATTTGCTTTAGCAACACCATAATTTGATTTATTTTTAATAACAACAATTCGAGAATCATTACTTCTTTTTAAAATAGATAACGTCTTATCCGTTGATGCATTATCAACTACATAAAGAATAAAATTTTTATATTGTTGCTTCCAGACACAATCAAGAAATGGCTGTAATACACCTTCAGAGTTATACGTTATGGTCACCAAACCTATCTTATCCATTTTGCAAAATCTTTATTTAATAATTTTGATAGGCCCATTATATCACTTGCAAAATGTTTTTTTAGAGCATCTCTAGTTGATTTATTTAATTTTGGTTTTTTGTCACTCGTAAAAAGAAATTCTCTAAACATAATTATAAGAAAATCTGGAAAAATACGCACTAAAATTTTTCTTAAAGAAACTAATGAATAAACATATCTAATAAAACTATTTCTAGGTCTATTGTAAGTGTTGTATTTCTTTTTATAAGAAAACTTTTGTTTAGAATTAAGGCCTAAAAACACAAAAACACTATTAACAGTGTCAGAATTTTGTTTTTTAAATTCATCATAATCAATAACTAAAATATTTTGTTTTTTAAATACTTCTAGATATCTTTTAATTTGGTTTGTATATTCACTAAGTTTAATATATTGCTGATAGAACAAATTGGCATTCTTATGTTCTGATTTTTTTTGAATAATTGCTTCAAAACTTTCTGAATTTAATCCTAATTTATAGTCCATTAAATAATGTGAAAAAGCCCTATCAATAGGACTTCGTAACATGATGATAATTTTAGCATCGGGATTATATGCAAAAATATTTTTAGGAACCTCTTCATAAAACAAATAAGAAACACTAGCTTCTCCTCGTAAAATTACATCTTCTTTCTTAAACAAAGAATGATATTTTTCAATTGTATCAATTGGATTTTTACCATAATACAATCCTTGCTGTCTTAATGATGAATTTGAGAAAAAATCAGGCTCCTTCTCAGAACTCATCTCAATATCAGCATGCTGATTTAAGTAATGATACAAAGATGTTGTTCCGGCTTTAGGGGCGCCTACTATAAAAAAATCTACTTTCATTACAGAAAAAATCTAATTTTGATTTCAAAAAATATTATCAACAAAGATAATGTTAAACTTATATTTTACTGAATTAACTCCTCAAACAATGTAATACTATAAGGCTTTATATTTATCTTATGACTATTATAATCTATTTCATTACATATAAATTCTTTACTCATTGAATTTTTATCATAAAGATTTTTACTATAGTATTCTATCTGCTTGCCAGAAGCTATCATATCTATCTTTTGCGACTCCCCACTCCAATTAATCCAATAGTACAATTTTCTATTTTCCTTTTGTGATATAAAACAATATTCAAAAAAATTTTTTTGAATCTCAGATTTATGCACGAAGAAAAGTTCACTAGCAAATAATTTGCTAATCATTTTCATTGAGTTAAATGTCGAGTTTTTTTTATATTTATTCTTTTCAATCATTATCAAATCACCNGATAAGGTTCTNCCAGCTAGNTTATGAAATGTTGCAATATCAATATTACAATATTTTATCGATGCTAATTCAATTAACTGATGAGCTACAAATAATGCCTGCAACAAAGTGTTTCCGGTCATAGGTGACATCTGTAAATTCCATTCTGTTATCCATATTCTCTTATTATGAAACGTCTCATTATATTTCTTTATTTCTTCATTAAAATCTGTAACAATATATCTGATAGCTCTTTTTTTATATATTTCGTAAGCCTCCTTTTCACTAGTACCTTCAGGTATTAATGTTAACATTCTACCTGCAACATCTTTTCCTTTTACAACCTTAGCATATGGATGAACAATAATAGCATCATAAAAAGTTTCTTGAGCTAACTTATTATTCCAGTTTTCTAGTTTNCTTGANCCCCTATTATTAGGAGCCGCAACCACAGCTACAGGCAAATCTTTATAAACAGCTTTAATTGAGTCAGTATACATTTTTGAAAGTGATATATATTTCTCAATATTCATGAAATGTGAATACGCTCTGTTAGACAATTCTCCTCCCAANTCAACTCCNAACAAATTAATCTTATTAGCAAAAAANAATTTAATTACTTGTAAAACCTCTTGNGGATTAGAAGAAATAATATTTGCATCATAAATAACACTAGAATTAGTTATTTTAACCATATCAATAAAATCATATATATAATTTCTATTGTGTGATTTCTTTGCCATAATCCTATTTAATCCGCTTGCCTGCTTGGATTTTTTTCCTGTATGATTTTTCTTAATTTCTTCAATATTAAGACCATATCCNGGCGCATTTAAATGATAAAAATTACCAAATCCGCCAGGGAAACTTAACACATTTGGAGTAAGNCTTCGTACATCGTTCATAAATATGCTGTCTTGTACATCAAAAAATACAAATGTAGAGCTTGTTCTAAAACCAAAAAGATTAGGATTAACTTGACTNTACAACAATAAGTTGTTAAATGATAATATNAAAAATATAAAAAATNCCCTTTTCATGCTAATTAATCAAGCCGTTATCCCTTAACTCTTTGATTGATCTTTCGTATTTATCTTCTACTATTTTTTGGGTTTTAACCCAATTTACAAATTCAGAAATTCCATCTTGAAAAGAATATTTTGGAACAAAACCCAAAACATTCTTTATTTTAGTTAAATCCGCATAATTATGTCGAATATCTCCTATTCTATAATCGCCAGAAATTAATATTCTTATATCGGAATTATAGCAATATTTTAAGTATTCTGCTACTTGTATTATTGTAGTAGCAATACCAGAACCAACATTAAAAACTTCCCCATTAGCTTCATCTTTTTCTATTCCCAAAATCGTTGCCTCTACAACATCTTCAATATATACAAAGTCTCTACTTGCTTTTCCATCTTCAAAAATATTCAAATCATTACCATTTAATATTCGAGTAGAAAAAATAGATAAGATTCCAGTGTATGGATTTAAAAGAGACTGACCTGGACCATAAACATTTTGATATCTAAAAGCTACTGGTGCAATATCTAATAAGTTTGCGCTTGACATAACCATTTTCTCTTGTTTTTCTTTAGTTTGTCCATAAAAAGATGAGGGGTTTATTTTAGAATTCTCATCTGTTGCAACTAATTGAAGCTGTGAATCACAAGTTTGGCATCTAGCATGAAACACTCCGTTTTTCATATCTGAATCTTTCCTTTGTTTAGGATAAGTTTCTTTATTATTTTTTAAGCAAAAATATTTTCCTTCGCCGTAAACTGCTCTAGATGATGCAATAATTATTTTTTCAACTTTATGATTTTTACTAGCTAATAATTCTAACATATTAGCTGTACCATTAATGTTCACATCCTCATATTTTTTCTGCTCATACATTGACTGACCTGTTCCTGTTTCAGCTGCTAAATGGACTATTATGTGCTGTTCTTTNATTGCTTTCTTCCAATCTTGTTTATTTCGAACATCTCCCATAATAAAAGAACACTTATTTTTAATACGTTTATATAGAAATGACTCTGAATTACCGTGTATNTGAGTAGATAGGTTATCCATAACTGTAATATTATATCCTTTTTCATATAACTTTTCACATAATCTACTTCCGATAAAGCCCGCTCCACCAGTAATCAAAACATTTTTCATACCATTTTTTTTCTATGATTTGTAAATCTACTTAAAAATAAAAACATACCAGAAACTATTAATATAAGAAAAAAAGGTCGCAGTAACAGTGGCTCAGATAAAACAGATATAAAAATAATTGACATAAAAACTTCCTTTCTATGCGTAAATAAATTTTGTTTAAACAAACAATATATAAGAAATAAGGATATTGGAAACCCTGTTGCTGCAACTAAAAATGTTACTGAATTGGTACTTCCTTTCTGAGTATTTTGAACTGCAAGCAAACTTTGAGTATCGTCATCCAAAAAATATTCTGAACGATATTTTTGAAACTGCTCAATATCTAAACCAACTCCTGTAAAAGGATGATCTACAGCAATCATCAAGGGTTGTACTAAATCAAAAATCCTTTTATTCATTGAAGACACATTATCACTAGACTTATCTTCAAAGTTAGTTTGAGCAATACGAAACAAAGGATAGATAATAAGAAGTCCAAGAATAATATATAATAAAGGATTCCTTTTTATAAATTTAATAAAAAGAGGTATTAAAACTATCATCATAATAAAAATACCAGTAGTAGAATATGTTGTTATTATTGCAAGTATAATTAAAGGAATTATCCATTTTCCTCTTTTAAAAACAAATCCTTCTAAATACAGTAAAATGTTTAAATAGACCTGATTTACTCCAGGTTCCCAAAACCAACCTTGATTTCTTACTAGTTCAATGCCAAAAAAATTAAATGTTGGTTTCTCAAGATTATAAAAAAAAACATACTTAAATGTGTCGACTACATACTCATCATTCCATCCTCCATATGAAGGAAACAAANTATCTTTTATAAAAAAATATGCTAGAAAATTAAAAATCGAAAAATATAATACCACCCTAAGTATATGTCGAACCTTACTCAAAAAATACTTTGAAGTTCTATTATTTTTAAAGTGTACTAAAATTAATATACATGAAGTAAGATTCATTAAATGAAACCCATATTTTAAAAATTTATGATCTGGATTTGCAAGAATATAATTCAATAAAATTAAAGATGAAAAAAGAATCAATGTAAAAAACGAGGCATTAAAAACAGATTTCTTAATCTGCTGGCCAAGAAAAAGTATTGAAAATAAAGCAACTAAAAGTAAAATTACAGAAAACAAATTTCTATNAAATACAAACAGTAAGCTTCCTCCACTAAAAATTAATAATGTAAGCAATAATGTATCAAAAAAATTATATACTANCGAAGTCTTCAAACTACCAATTTGTTTTTTTATCAATTATTCTCTCAAAATTTAAAATATCCTCTCTAAAATATCTTTCTAATAAATAAGACTTAAACTCACTAGATAATGGATCAGGAGTAAATTCTTTAATATTTATTTCCTGAATTTTATTATTAATAATTTGTCTTAACTTCATAGAAGGTAATATAAATTTGATTANATCTCTCAGCCATCCTTTTTTATTCATTAACAACTTAAGTGTTTTTGACCTTTCTATACTAGATGGATTTCTCTTAATATTAGTATTCAAACGTACAGAGCTATCAACTTCTAAAAAATCTAAAATTTTCTTGATCGTTATGTCAATTTTTNGCAAAAATTCATCTTCAAAATTAATAAACAAGAAATTATCTAAACTANAATACTTAAGATATCTTTCTAACATTTTTGAATATAAACCCTGANGAATATATGAATGTCTTAAATAAGATAAATAATCAGATTCATCCTTATATTTATTTAATCTCATNTTTTCTAAGTCTAAAGCATCCTTAAAACTCTCCACTTCATGAAAATCTCTTTTGGAGTGTAAATAGTGAGAATAAGCTCTGTCTACTGGATTTCTAACTATAACAAGAAACTTCATATCGCCTCCTAAAGAGGTAAAAATTCTCTTTGGCACATTCTCATCAAAAAAATAAGATGGAGTAAACTCTGAAATTATTTTTTTATTAGCTTTTCTAAAATAAGTGTTTTCATACCAACTAAGCCCATTAATAAAATTCTCTGGAATATCAAAAAAATGAGGTTCTTTAAAAGATGAAACATATATGTCCGGGTGCTGTCGTAAAATATCATGCATAGTAGTAGTCCCACTCTTTGCTGCCCCTATACACATAAAATTTGGCAAACTCATTTTACCCAATGATTTAAATCTCTACCTAATAAAACTGAAAGCTTTTGTATGTCATGCTTATAAAAAGCATTTAACATTGTTCTATCATTCTGTTTAATTTCAGGCACTTTGTATGTCNTTCTATATTGAATACTTTTTCTAATTAAATTTCTAAGAGATTGAAATGGAATTAAAAATTTTAAGGCTGATTTTATGTGGTTCTGCTTTGTCATTAATGCTTTAATCTTTTTATNTTTCCANTGCCAACCCCCAACCATGTATTTTTTGTTAGAATCAATCTTTATTTTTTCAATATTGAGAAAATCAAAAATCTTATTCATTTCTGATTGTAAATCAATTTTATAATCATCATATATTATAACATGTACATGCTTCATGCAATCCAAATATGCTTTCACTTGATTATGATATAATCCTAACTTTTGATAACGAGTGGCTGGAGTTATCTCTACATCTTCAAAATATCTTTGTTCTGATATATTCCAGGCTTGACTAAAATCTGAAATATTTTCTTTTTGATTATATCTTTTGACATGATGAAAACCCGAATATGCTCTTTCAATAGGATTTCTAAGCATAATAATAATCTTACAGTCTGTCCCAAACTTTTCATTTATTTTAGGGATCACAATTTCCGGGTACATTAAATACATAACTGAAGATTCACCTCTATATTTCTTAAANTCTCCTTTTAAAAAAAGATTTAAATATTCATTTTCATCAGCAATGCTAATTGGAATTCTATCTTTTCCAATTTCATTAGCTATAAGAAAATGAGGCTCTTTTGGAGTACACATAAAAATATCAGGATGTTGACATAAGTAATTATGTAATGATGTTGTGCCACTTTTTGCAGCGCCTACAATAAATAAATTAGGAAATGAATCTAATCTAGCCAATGTTCTAAATTTTTATTTAACAACTTTGCAAGCTTTGTGATGTCTTGTCTATAAAATTCATTTAGCATGATACGAGTTTTCTCTTTCATTTTAGGAGTTTTAACAGTTGAAATATTTACTATAATTCTTCGTAAAGAACTTTTAAACTTATGTGGTAAAATCCAATTAAGAATTACTTTTATAACGTTATCATTAATAATAAAATATTTCAAAGCACTATTTTTCCAACNTTTACCTCCAACATTATATTTCTTAGTTAAATCAATANAATTATTTNTAGAAATTTCTAAAAANTCATAAACTTTATTCATTTCAAGCTCAATATTGTCTCTAAAATCTTCATAAAAAACAATATGAATATTATCAAATGACTCTTTATATGCTTTTACCATCTCAAAATACAATCCCATTTTCTTGTATAGAATCATTGGTGTTATTTTTTTTTGTGAATCAAATCTTTGATCTTCCATCTCTAATGCTTCTTCAAAAGATTTATTTTCTTGATAGCCTCTAGAAACATGCTGATAGGCAGAATATGCCCTATCTGCAGGATTTCTTAACATAATAATTATTCTAACGTTAGCACCTAAAAAATGCTTGATGTTTTTAATTGTTTCTCTGTAATAATATAAATATAATACTGTTGCTTCACCTATTGCTTTTTCCCCCCTTACTTTTGAGAACAAAGATGCATACTCATCAAATGTCCACACACCATTATCTAATCTGTCACTAACTATATCACTTATTAAAAACCTAGGCTCTTTAACTTTCATACCATTTTCATTGTATGATGGCATAAAAACCTCAGGATGTTGCATTAAATACTGATGCATAGATGAAGTGCCGCTTTTTGCAGCTCCAACAATCAAGAAATTTGGCAAATTATTTTTCATCTCTTTAAAAATGGTATATAAAATGTATAAAAACCAAACTTCTTTTTTATGAACAGAACCATGCTTAAATTCCAAAATGACAAACTACACATTGAAGAAAATGCTGCTCCGTTGATCCCACTAATACCATACTCAGAAAGCAAGTTTTCTTCTGGAATAAACATTAAATTAAAACTTATATTTAGAATTGCTGCAAGAAACAATATAGTTCCATATACATTCTGATTTCCTGTCATCTGTAATAGATTTCCAACCGATCCTGAAAAGGAACTTATTAATCTCCCACAAGATAAAAAAATAAATGCAGTTACACCCGTTTTAAATTCATCACCAAACAATCCAAGAAAAAAGTTTGGGAAGACAAAAAATATAACAATAAGAGGAACAGAAATCCAAAAAATCATTTTTGTAGACTGGTGAACAACTTTTTTTAACCCTTCTAAATCATTTTTTCCAAACATTTCTGCAAACTTAGGTGAAGCAATACTATTTATAGCCATTAATCCTACTGCAGCAAACATAGATAATTTAAAAGATGTAAAATAAATACCAACTTCTTCTGGAGTTGCCATATTTCCTAATATTAACTTATCTGTCCAAGCCATTACATATTGAACAGATTGGGCAAACATTAATGGAATTGAAATCTTTATTATATCAGAGTAAGTCATTACTTCCTTTACAGCGCTTTCTTTTGTAGCTGATTGTTTTTTTAAAGAATATTGAAAACTTAAAAATGATAACAGTGAGACAATAACAAGACTTACTAAATAAGAATACAATGGAACCTCAGAAGTTTGAATAAATTGATAAATTACAGCAATTGATATGATAGAAAATAATGCTTGTGACACTCTGTAAAAAAAAGAAAATTCTGCGATTTTTTTTAATCCTCTTAAGCTTTGATAATGCAGCATAAAAAATGCCAATGGCAAAACAAAAAATGCATTTAACTCTATATATTTAGGATTTGCATTAATTAAATCAGATATTGGAATCGCTAAAAAATACATAAGAAATGATGAAATTAAAGATGTTAAAGTCAAAATTGATACAACCTTCTTTCTAAAGGAAAAAATACTTGTCCATTTTTGTTGCGATGCAAATGATGCTATAAAACGAATTGATGTTGTATCTAAACCTATTTTAGCAAACAATGTAAATATGCCTAAAACTGTAATAGCTAAAACATAATCACCTAAACCTTTTGCTCCAAATAAATTTGCAATAACCAAAGTCAAAATATAGCCTGCTCCAAGACCGCCAAAACGCAAAAAGAAAGAAATACTGCTCCCTTTAACAAGTTCAGCAAAATCCTTATCTTCTAATAATTTATGAATATTTTTAATCATAAATCACTCAACTAAAAACCAAGGGTTTAATAAATCTTTTTTATTGTATACGACTTCTTTTTCTGTATTATATTGTAGAACTGAAAATCCTGCCATTTTTGCAATAGCATGTCCAGCTCCAGTATCCCATTCCATTGTTGGAGCATATCTTGGATAAGCATCTGCTTTGCCCTCCGCGACCATACATATTTTTAAAGATGAACCAATAGCCATTACTTCTATATCGCCATATTCCTTTTTTTTATTTTCAAAAAAAACCTCAGTCTCTGATGACATATGAGAGCGTGATCCAACGACTACAAAAGATGCTCTTTTATCAACAAGTGGTAATTTTTTTGAATCCAAAATTAAACTATCTAGATTATTAATAATCTTACTTCTATTAATCTTAAAAGAACCTAAACCTTCCATTGCGTAATACAAAACGTTATCTACTGGAACAAAAATGACTCCCATTATAGGGGAACGATTATGTATCAATGCTATATTAACTGTAAACTCCCCATTTCTTTTAACAAATTCTTTAGTCCCATCAAGAGGATCAACAAGCCAAAAATATTCCCATTTTTTTCTTTCTGAATACGAAACTTTATTTCCCTCCTCACTCAAAATAGGAATATTTGTTTTTAGAAGAAAATCTTCAATTACCTTATTACAATTTTTATCTGCAAGAGTTAATGGAGTGTGATCAGATTTTTGCTCTACTTCAAATTCAGTTTCATAAACTTTAATAATTTCCTGACCTCCTTCAATTGAAGCATTTATCGCAATTTTTAATAATTTTTTCAAATTCATTTTAAATTTTATTAGGATGCCATATTGTTTTAACTTCCTGAAACTTTTCAATATAATATGGGGACTGACTATCTTTGCTAGTCCATTCTTTATCTTTAAAAATAGTTACTCTTTTTAAATTTTCAATTGATAGCTTTTGAATATCGTTTATTTCCTTCTTATTAGATCCACAATAAACAATGCTATTAACATCTTTATGAGNTGCAAAATGAGGAATTAATTCATTTCTTTTTCCNGATAAAATATTTACTACACCAAAAGGNACATCTGATGTATTAATTACTTCTGCAAAAGAAATACTAGCCATTGGATTTTCTTCAGAAGATAACACAACACATGAGTTTCCACCAACAATAATTGGAGCAAGTAAAGACACCAATCCTAATAATGGATATTTATTAGGAGCNATTACTGAAGTAACTCCCATAGGTTGTAATACAGAAAAATTAAAATGATCTGATGCTACTGGATTAATAGAACTAAATATCTGTTGAAATTTATCACTCCATCCAGCATAATATATCAAACGATCTATACTTTTTTCAACCTCTTTTTTTGCTAAAGATTTTGATTCACCTGTCTTTATTATTTCCTCAATAAATTGTGATTTCCTTCCCTCTAACATTTCTGCAACTCTATATAATACTTGACCTCTATTAATTGCAGAAAATCCTTCCCAAGATCTTTGAGACTTTCTTGCAAAAACTACTGCATTTCTAAAATCTTTTCTAGATGCAAGACACATATTTGCCAACAAATCACCATTCTTACTTTTTACGTGAAAATATCTTCCTGATTCAGTTCTGGGAAACTTTCCACCAATAAAAAGTTTATACGTTTTTAGAACATTTATTCTATCCATTATTTCAGTTTTAAATATGCTTTTAATCCATGAACTCCACCTTCTCTACCAAAGCCGCTCTCTTTAAATCCTCCAAAAGGAGAGGTAGGATCAAATTTGTTATATGTATTTGCCCAAACAACTCCAGAATTCAATTCTTTTGTTAATTTAAATATTTTAGATCCTTTTTCAGTCCATACACCCGCAGATAGACCAAAAGGAGTATTATTTGCTTTTTCAATTACTTCATTAATAGTTCTAAAAGTCTGAATCGCTAAAACTGGTCCAAAAATTTCTTCTTGGAATATAGTATTGGATTGAGAAACATTTAAAAATAATGTTGGCACACACCAATTCCCTTTGTCAGAAACTTTACAATTAGACTGATAAATTTCACATCCTTCCTTTTTACCAATACCTATGTATCTATCGATAATTTCCAATTGTTGCTTAGAGTTTATCGCGCCTATATCTGTATTTTTATCCAAAGGATCACCAACAATAAGTGAAGATATCCTTTCTTTTAATTTCTTAATAACAACTTTAGAAATGCTTTCTTGAACAAAAAGACGAGAACCCGCACAACAAACGTGACCTTGATTAAAAAATATCGCATTTATAATGCCTTCAACAGCCTGATCAATTGCTGCATCTTCAAAAATAATATTTGCCCCTTTTCCGCCAAGCTCCAAAGTGGATCGCTTATTAGTTCCTACAATATTCTTCTGAATCAATTTTCCTACACTTGTAGAACCAGTAAATGCAATCTTATTAATATCTGGATGATTAACAATCTCTGCGCCGGTATCTCCAGCACCAGTTACAATATTTATAACTCCTTTAGGAAGACCACTTTCACTAATAATCTCAGCAAGTTTCATAGCAGTTAAAGAAGTTGTTTCAGCAGGCTTTAAAACAACAGTATTTCCACAAGCAATCGCTGGAGCTATTTTCCATGCTGCCATTAATAAGGGAAAGTTCCAAGGAATTATTTGTCCAATAACACCCAATGGTTGAGGCATTCTATTTGGAAAAGCATACTCTAATTTATCTGCCCAACCAGCGTAATAAAAAAAATGATTAACTGCTAAAGGAATATCTATATCTCTAGATTCTCTTATCGGTTTTCCTCCATCAATACTTTCAATTATAGCAAATTCTTTGGCTCTTTCTTGAAGCATTCTAGCAATTCTAAAAATATATTTTCCTCTTTCTTTACTAGCCAAATTTGACCAAATCGAAAAAGATTTTCTAGCTGATTTTACTGCTAAATCAACATCTTTTTTATCAGCCTCAGCTATTCTAGCTATCACATCTTCTGTTGCTGGATTTGTTGTTTGAAAATACTTTTTTGAATTTGGTTTTATAAACTCCCCATTTATAAATAAATCATATCTATCTTTTATCTTAACATGATTAATACTTTCAGTCGCTTTAGAATAATTCCAACTTTTATTTAAATCTAATTTAGTCATTTTTTAATCTTTTGAAAAATAATCTTCCGCTTGATATATTCCACTTTTTTGCTTTTGAAGCTGCATCAATATATCATTTGCCAAGCTGCTAGCTCCAAATCTAAATAAACTCTTATTCATCCAATCATCACCTAGTGTTTCCTTTAACATTACCAAATACTGTAAAGCTATCTTAGATGTTGAAATTCCTCCTGCAGGCTTCATACCAATTTTAATACCTGTTTTATTATAATAATCTTTTATCGCATTTAACATAACAAATGTAACAGGCATTGTTGATGCTGGATTAATTTTACCGGTAGATGTCTTAATGAAATCAGCTCCTGCATAAATTGCAATATCGCTAGCTTTTCTTACACTATCAAGAGTTTCTAGTTCTCCCGTTTCTAAAATGACTTTTAAATGATTTTTTCCACAAACTTCTTTAATAGCTGCAATCTCGTCATAAACGAAATTGTATTCTCCTGATAAAAACTTGCCTCTTGAGATTACCATATCAACTTCATCTGCGCCTTCATCTATAGCAAATTTTGTATCGGAAATTTTAACTTCTAAAGAAGCATTTCCACTAGGAAATGCTGTAGACACAGAAGCTACATTGATTCCGCTATCTTGTAATTCTTTTTTTGCTATTCTTACAAAGTTCGGATAAACACAAACAGCAGCGACATTTGGTATTCCTTCTAAAGAATCTTCCAAATGTCTAGCTTTATAACACAATCTTTTTACTTTATCATAAGTATCTTTACCCTCCAAAGTAGTTAAATCAATCATACTTAAAGCCAAATGTAATCCATAACTCTTAGCAGTATTCTTGATACTTCTTTTACAGAAACGGCTAACCCTTTCCTCAACACCTAATTTGTCTATTCTAGGTGTATTTAATAAATCTGAAAAACTCAAAATAAATTATTTCTAATTAGAAACACAAATCTAATATATTTATATTAATCTATCTAATTCTTACTTAAACAGAAATTGAAATTAATTGCTACAAATTTTAAACAATAAATAAAAAAATCTCTATTAAATTCATTAACCCATTTAAAATATCTCAAGGAGCCTGTTTTTACAGAATAAAAGTATAAATTTGTAACCTTTTTTATAATGACAACAAAAAACATCCATTATCACAAGCATAGAGTTCCTCGCGAATTAAAAGAAAAGCGAAACAAGCACAAATCACGAGTATTATGGTTTACTGGCCTATCTGGATCTGGAAAATCTACAGTAGCAAATGCCACAGAAAAAATATTACATGAAATGGGTCTCCAAACTTATATTCTTGATGGCGATAATGTAAGAATGGGGCTAAATAAAGATCTTGGATTTTCTGCAAAAGANAGAACAGAGAACATAAGAAGAATTACAGANGTTGCAAAATTGTTTGCTGATTCAGGCANTATTGTTCTTACTGCTTTTATTTCTCCATATCGAGCAGACAGNGAAAATGCAAGAAAAATTATTTCGAATAATGATTTTATTGAAGTGTTTATTAATGCAGATTTATCAGTATGTGAGAATCGAGACCCTAAGGGGCTTTATAAAAAAGCAAGAGCAGGAAAAATAAAAGGATTTACGGGTATTGATGCTCCATACGAAGCTCCTGAAAATCCAGAATTGGTTATCGATACTAATAAATACAATATTGAAGCATCAGCTCAAATTGTAGTTGATTATCTAATTAAAAAACAAATTATTTAGTACTAATCAACAGTCTATAAAAATAAACAACTATGAAAAAAGAAAAATGGGAGATAATAAATCATGGTGGTAATCCAACTACTAATGAAGGTAAAAAATATGCAATATTTATAGGAAGATTTCAACCATATCATCAAGGACATATTTCATTAATCATGCAAAAGATTAACGAGGGTATTCCTGCACTTATCATGGTTAGAGATATTGCNCCTGATTCAAAAAACCCTTTTACCACAGAACAAACTGTACAAATGATTGAAAAATATCATGCTGCTAAAGGGCATGATGTTAAAGTTATTATCATTCCCGATATGCAAAGTGTAAATTTTGGTAGAGGAGTTGGATATGAAATTAATGAGTTTATGCCTCCAGAAAACATAGGTTGGATTTCAGCAACTAGTATTAGAAATTCTATTAAAAAAGGAGATAATGATTGGAGAANTTTAGTNGATGAGTCTATTCAAGCAGATGTTGAAAAATTTTTAATACAAACTAAAGTAGATTTGTAAATCCTAAAAAAATCTCAATATTTTATTTTTTTTCATAATCTCTAATCAATAAGTAATACATAAATATGCCTAAAGCATACAAAATAGCTGTCACATAAAAAATATGTGCATAGGGCAGTCCTGATTGCTTTAAAAATCTAAAAATTTGTGAGCTAAAAAACCAGCTTCCACTCCATATAGCAGCCATAATTGCACTTAACATCTCTTGATTTTTTGATCCTACATAATTCATAGTAAGCTCAGAAGTCATAGGAGCCGCCATATTCATTAGTGGAGTTCTAATCCAAAAACAAATAACTGCTAATGGCATAGCCCACCAATACTCATTAAAAAACTCAGTTGTAGCTAAAGCCACCAAAGCGATTACAGCAATTGATTGAGTATAAGTTATTCCTTTTTTAAAACCTAAAATACTCTTGAAATTAGGCACAAACAATGCTAAAACAGCAACTAAAACACTTGAAATCCCACCAACAATTGCAAAATCTGATGAATCTATCTTAAAATTATGAAAGAAAAATAAATTGATAAATGGAATAGTTAAACCAGCTCCAATTGCAATAATTAAAGTTGGTATAATTGCTTTTACAATCAAATCCCAATCATAAGAAGTCCATTTAAATCTTTCTTCAACAGAATCTACTATATCTACATTCATTTTTAACAAANAATATACTCCGAAAAAACCAAAAGAAGATATTANAATCAATATCTCNCCCTCATCAATTTTTGATATAAATTGACCTGAAAAAAAAATAAACAACCCACTAATTATCGTTGCAAAGCTATGAGTTGCATAGTTTAATGAAATAGCATGAGATTGATTTTTAACTGATGTATTCCGCATCACATAAGGTAATGAACTAACCTGAAATAAAGTAAAAAAAAGACCCCATAAAACAAATAATATTGGCAAAAAATCTCGATACAGATATTCTATTGATAGAACAAGAGAAATAGCGACTAACGGAACTCCAACTATTCCTGTCATAAAAAAAGGTTTAAGAGGTTTACCTTTTATGTATATGCCTAATGGAAATGCTAATAACATAACTGCCAAAAACCGATATGAAATAAAGTTAGCTATCTCAGGGTCTGAAAATCCTTTTTTTGCTAAATAAATGTTTAATATTAAGAAAAAAGCAGCTCCAATAAGTTGAATGAAAAATTCTGCTTTTATCATTTGAAGAATATGCTCTTCTAATTGGAAATATTGCTTGATAATTTTTCTCAAAACAAGAAATGTTGAAATTAGAACTCTGCTATAGTTTCCATAATTGTTCGAAAAGCAACAGCTTTATCACCATATCGATCTTTATGTTCCTTTTGTAATTCCTGTGCAAAATTAACTTGATACTGATGCAAATTCTTAATAGTCAAACAAGAATAAGCAACAGCAAAAGTGTAATTACTATCAACTTCTGTAAGAATTTTAGAAATTTTTGCTTTTGTAAAAAGTCCACAAGACATGACTTGAGGAATATGCACAGTTGTCATCCAATTCAACCAATCACTTTTTATGCTTTCTTCAACACTTACAGTAATATTATAAGTTATCATCTTTTAATCCTTTAAATTATCTCCTCGTAAATCTCTATATCTTCTACGAGCTTCTGCAGCGTAAATACTGCTATTATGTTCTAATAAAATCTGTTCATACAATTGCATTGCTAAATCATAATTCTTTAAGATATTATCATAAATCTTAGCTCGCTTATATAACGCATCATCAGCTAAAATATCATAACTCCAATCTTTTGCTATTTTCTCATAATTAATTAACGCATACTCAATCTGCTGTTTATTCATATAAATCGCTGCCTTTCTCATATAAATTTCATCTGATAATGAGTGTCCGCGAAACATAGTTAATACTGAATCATATTTTTGTAATGCTTGATCATATTTTTGTTGATAATTAAGTAAATCAGCATTTGCAAAAATGCGCATTGAAGTCTCAGTGGTATCTAAATTAAAATTATCTGTTATTAATAATGAGAGCTGCATTGCATTATTCGCAATCAACTTAGATGTTGAAGCTTTTAATACACCTAACTGTGCTTGTGCCCATGAAAAATCTCCTTGATAATATGCAATTTTAGCTATTCTTAACTTAGCTTCATGCCCTATGGGATGCTCCTTAAAATCCTTTTCTACTTGAGAATAATACAACATAGACTCCCATATTAATCCTTGCAATAACAATACATCAGCATATTCCATCTTGCATTCAGCTAAGTCAAAATTATTAATACTAGGAATCAACATTGCTTTTTGCAACAAACTATCGGCTGATACTAAATCATGTAAATAAAACGCTTTAAAATGTGCATAATTTGAAAGAAGAATAACAGTATTCTTATTAATACCTAGATCAGCTATAGTCTTTTTATATATATCATCCAAAATTCTTATATCATAACTTTTACTAGATATATTTTTAGTTAAAGCGTATATTTTATTAATATTAGCATCAATAAAAAACGGGTTCTTTCTTCCCTTCGATATAACATAATCATACGCATCCTCAGCTAACAAAAAATATTCTTTATCTAAAAATATCTCAGCTAAATCATATACTCGCTTAGCATTTGAATTT
This sequence comes from Flavobacteriales bacterium, assembly GCA_002693745.1. Lineage (GTDB taxonomy): Bacteria > Bacteroidota > Bacteroidia > Flavobacteriales > BACL11 > BACL11. The sequence goes on along the minus strand of NZRJ01000039.1, from coordinate 26,751 downwards.
GTCCTCTTATCTAAGGCTTTAGCCTGAATAAGAGCTAAATTAAATTGATGATTTTGCATAAAAAGCCAAATTAGCATCTCGCTAAAATCTATTCTATCTTTCTCCCCTCTTACTTTTTGCAATAATAATTTCTTTACTAGATTATAATTCTTATCGCTTTTAATCCCATCATTATCCAAAAACTTCTGAATTTTAGATGTAACCATTTGCTTTTGAAGAGGATTTCTATCCATCTCATTTAGATACTCTTTAAGCATTAATTCTACTTCTTCTGTTTTTGCATAAAGCTGCGCTTTTTGCATACCAAAATTATTTTTAGGATTAATCTTTTCTGATAATAAATATAACTCAAGAGCCTGGTTATACAGCTCGTGACGATTAAAAGTATTGGCTAACTTTATTGTTTGTGATCTTCCTCCATCGAAACTGTTAATTAGCCTTTTATACAATACATCTGCTTTTTTAGTTTTCCCCATCTTTTGTTGTGCAATGATGACTCCTAACTGATACTGTAATTCTTTAGGATATTTTCTGACTAATTTCTTTGCTAATAACTCAGCTTTCCTATAATTCTCTAACTTTATAAGAGATGTATAATATGGAGCGTAATAAGCAACTGAAAAATTTGAATTTAATAACTCTTCATATAAAGAAATTGCTTTTTCAAATTCTCCATTAACATAATACTGATATGCTAACTGTTGATTACTATTCTGCGAAAAAGCAAAATTTGAAAAAAGCAAGCAAAAAAGTAATAATCTCATTTATTTTATCAAATCAAACCCTGTATATGGCTGTAACACCTTTGGAATCTTTATTCCATTAGAAATTTGATTATTCTCAATCAAAGCTGCATAAACCCTTGGTAATGCTAAAGCACTTCCATTTAAAGTGTGGCACAACTTATTTTTTCCTTGATTATCTTTATATCTTAACTTTAATCTGTTTGCTTGAAAACTCTCAAAATTAGAAACTGAACTAACTTCCAACCACTTCTTTTGTCCAGCTGAATATACCTCAAAATCAAAAGTAAGTGCAGATGTAAAACTTAAATCTCCTCCGCACAACTGTATTATTCTATAAGGCAATTCTAATTCATCTAATATATTAGCTACATGACTGACCATTTCATCCAAAGTTTTATACGATTTTTCAGGGTGCTGAATCTGAACAATTTCTACTTTATCAAATTGATGCAATCTATTTAATCCTCTAACATCTTTCCCATAAGAACCTGCTTCACGCCTAAAACAAGGCGTGTAAGCAGTACATTTGATTGGTAAATTTTCCACAATTGAATCTCTGAAAAAATTTGTTACTGGAACTTCTGCGGTAGGTATCAGATACAAATCATCATCATGAACATGATACATTTGACCTTCTTTATCAGGTAAATTTCCTGTTCCAAACCCTGACTCTTTATTTACTAAATGAGGTGGCAAAAATTCAGAGTAGCCAGCTGAAATATTTTTATCTAAAAAATAAGTAACTAATGCTCTCTGTAATCTCGCACCTTTATTAACATAAACTGGAAAACCTGCGCCAGTAATTTTATTTCCTAATTCAAAATCTATTAAACCATATTTCGAAGTTAAATCCCAATGTGGTTTAGCTTCAGATGATAACTTTGGAAGTATTTTTACATCTTGAATTATTATATTATCAATATCTGAATTGCCAGATGGGACTGAGGAATGTGGCACATTTGGAATCTGCACTAAAATATTTTCGATTTCCTTTTCTAATTCTGATTGTTTAAGCTGTAATCTCTTTGATTTTTCTTTAATAAGTAAAGATTCTTCCTTCAAAGAAATAGCTTTCTTTGATTCCCCACTCTTATAAAACTCACCAATTTGAATAGCTAGCTGATTTCCCTTTGCTAACAATTTATCAGTATCCTGCTGTGTTGATCTCCTATCTTTATCTAGCGAAAGCACTAAATCAAATAACTCAGTAGCATCAAAATTTCTTGATTTTAATAATGAAATATAAGCTTCTTTATTTTGTTTTATCTTGTTTATATGTAGCATATTTCTTTATCTTGTAAATTAGGAACAAATGTAAATAAAAAAACTCTTGATCCATCAAGAGTTTTTTAAACAATTAGAGACTAAAAAATCTTTAATTTTCTACAGAAACATACGATTTATTATTTCTCTTTTTAGAAAACTTTACAATTCCATCAGCTAAAGCAAATAAAGTGTGATCCTTACCCATGCCAACATTTTCCCCTGGATTATGCACAGTCCCTCTTTGTCGCACAATAATATTTCCAGCAGTAATCTGCTGTCCGCCAAATATTTTAACGCCGAGCCTTTTACTTTTTGAATCTCTTCCATTCTTAGAGCTTCCCGCTCCTTTTTTATGTGCCATTTTATTAAGTTTTTAAAATTATCTAATCAGATTTCTTAGCAACTGTTTTCTTTGATTGAGCTTTTTTAGAAGGTGACTTTTTAACAACCTTTTTCGCTACTGAATCTTTTTTAGCTACCGATTTAACTTCTTTTTTAACTTCAGCTTTCTTAACTTTAGTAGCCTTTTCATCAATACTTAAAATTTCTAACTTGGTTAAAAACTGTCTAAAACCATTCTTCACCTTGTATCCTTTTCTTCTTTTTTTCTTAAAGACAATAACCTTATCACCTTTTAGATGCTCTATTATTTTTGCAGTTACCTTTGCTCCTTTTATAACTGGGGCGCCAACACTTACTTTTCCAGATTTATCCAACAAAAGAACTTTCTCAAAATCTACTTTTGATCCTTCCTTTTCTTTTAATCTATTTACAAATATCTGTTGATCTTTTTCAATTTTAAATTGTTGCCCTGCTATCTCAACTATTGCATACATTATTATTTATTTAAAAATGGGATGCAAAATTAAACAATCGAATAGAATATACAAGAAAATATCGTCATTTTTAAAATAAAAAAATAAGACTATACATTTTTGTGTAAAACTACAAATTAACTTAAGTCTTTATTTACTAAATAAACACCAATAATTATTATTCCAAAACCTAATAGATGGGAGATTGAAATAATCTCACCATCAAAAAAGCCCCAAAAAATTGCTACAATCGGAATTAAATATGTTATTGAAGATGCAAAAATTGCTGAAGAAGTGCTAAGTAATTTATTAAAAATGATTGAAGCTACTGAAGTGCCTATTACAGCAAGTACCACAATATAACCAAAAGCTTTATAACCATCTAAATTAGCGGCCTGTAAATGATATATAAATTTAGTATTAAATAGATAAATAGAAGCAAATGGAAAAATTATCAAAAAAGCTAAAGCTGCTATTGAGGTAGCATCTAAATCGTACAAATAATATTTGATTACGTTAATACTTATTGCATAAAATATAGTCGCTAAAATAACAAACAATACATATATATTGATAGTAAAAACACCTTCATGAAAAGTATTAAACGTAAGAATTATAACACCTAAAAACCCAAAAAAAATACCAAAAATATTTTTTTTTGATACTGTTACTCTAAAAAATAGAATGCCTAAAATAAGTGTAAACAAAGGAACTGCAGAATTCAATATCCCAACTAAAGCGCTATCCATTTCTGTTTGAGCTTTTGCAAACAAAAATGCAGGCAAACCATTTCCTAAAAAAGCTGTAATAGCTAAAGGAATATAATGTTTCCTCTTGATGTTCTTAATAGCTTTGGGTAAAAAAGGAATTAAAGCAAGAAATGCGATGACAATCCTTAAAGTAGCGACTTCAACAAAAGAAAAAAATTCAAGTCCTTTTTTCATTAAAATAAAAGAACTTCCCCAAATTAATGCTAACAATGATAGTGCTAAATAATTTTTTAATAATTTGTCCACCTAAATGTTTCAATAATATGCTTTAAATCGTCTTTAAGAAAGTTGTTAACTGGCAAAAGCGAATCTGTAATCTCTGTATTGAAATACAAAGCACCCCTAAAAAAATGATTACTACTATCAGTTAAATAAAATTGAGCTGCAGTAGCAGTAACTCCGTCATAATCGTATAAAAGTCCATAAACTTTAAATTCCTCATTAATATATACTGTTTCTGAAATAGCATCTGCCATCAAATTATGCTTATAAGCTAAACTTCTCGATTTCTCAATGTGTTCTAATAAATTTCCTTTGATAGGGATATAGGTAAGATGAAGAATACTATTCTGCTTAGGGAATTCAAGATCATAAAAATAATCTTTATCTAGGCTATTTAAAAAAGCATAAATTGGTTTTTCAAAAGAAAAATTTCCCTCAACATCATATCTTTCATATTCCTTTTGAGGTAAATCAACTTTTAAAAATGCTTTTGGCTTTGGCAAATAATTATCTGAACATGCTACAAAAAAAAATATCGATAAAAAGATAGTGCTAATTCTCATCAATAGTAACTTTTAATCGTTTAATCCTGCGTAAATCTGCAGATTCAACAAGAATCGTAAATGGAGGCACTTTACAGACAGTTCCAATCTTTGGGATCTTACCCTCTAACTCTAAAACTAAACCTGCTAAAGTATCTGACTCACCTTTTATCTCATCAAAAAAATCTATCTCTAGCTTAACAAGCTTTAAAAAATCATTTAATGATATCTTTCCATCAAAGATATAGTTATATTCATCTAATTTTGAATATACATTATCATCAACGTCAAATTCATCATTAATCTCACCTACAATTTCTTCAAGGACATCTTCTAAAGTAACTAAACCTGAGGTCCCTCCATATTCATCAACTACAATTGCTAAATGATTTTTCTTTGTTTGAAATTCCTTTAACAAATCATTAATCATCTTTTTTTCAGGCACAAAATATGGAGCTCTACAAAGTTCTACCCATTCAAAGTTATCTTTTTCATTAAGAAAAGGAATCAAATCCTTAACATGTAAAACTCCCACCACTTTATCAATTTCATCTTCATAAACAGGTATTCTTGAGTATCCAGAACTTGTAATACTTTTAAGCACGTCCACAAACATAGTCTTTTTCTCTATTGCCGAAATTGCTATTCTTGATTTCATAATTTCTTTTACATCAGTATTGCCAAATTCAACAATAGCTCTTAATATTCTTCTTTCTTCCTCTTTGCTTTCATGCTCTGTTATATCAAGTGCTTTCGAAATTTCTTCAGCAGATATTTCTATTTGTTTTGCTGCAAGCTTCTTATCAATAAGATTTGTAAATTTTACCAACAAATAACTTAATGGATATACAACTCTTTTTAAAAGAGTTAAGGTTTTACTCATTCTCAATGAGAATTTAACAGGATTATTGTTTGCGTAAACTTTTGGCATTATCTCTCCAAGAAGCACTAATAAAGATGCGATTATTATAATTTGAAAAACAAACTCCAATCTAGAGTCCTCAGGAAATGAGATAGCTATGGAAGTGAAGTAAGCAGATATTACAACAATACCGACATTAATGAAATTATTTACAATTAATATTGTGGCTAAAAGCTCATTAGGTTTTTCAAGTAATTTACATACTTTCTCATCATCAATATCTTCTAACTCAGCCGAAGTTAAAGAAAAGTATGCCACTTCTGACCCTGAAATAAATGCTGATGACACTAGTAGTAATAAAATTGCTAACAAACTTAAAAAAACATTAACATTAAGAAGATGAAATTCTATACTACTAAAAACAAATAAAAAAAAATTGAGAGGGTCCTCTTCCAATTACGGTAAATTTAAATTAAAATGGTAAATCATCTTGAGGGTCTTCAGATTCAGAAGTCTGTTCTGTTTTATTTTCTAGCGAAGACTTGCCTCCTAACATAGTCATATTATCACCTAAAATTTCAGTGCTATATCTAGTTATACCATCCTTATCCTCCCATTTTCTAGTTCTTATTTTACCTTCGATATAAATATTAGCGCCTTTTTTAAGATATTTTTCAGCTACTTCTGCAAGACCCCTCCATAGCACAATATTATGCCATTCTGTTTGACTTACCCTTTCTCCTTCTTTATTCTTATAATTTTCTGTAGTTGCTAAAGAAAAATTAGCAACAGCAACACCATTGTCTAAATGTCTTACTTCAGGATCTTTTCCTAAATTACCAACTAAAATCACTTTATTAATACCTGCCATATATAAAAAATAAACTTGAACAAATGTACATAATTTCTAATTTATATTATAATCTTTTAAAAATTTATCTATAAGACGNGAAAAAGGNTAATTCAAAAGTTCTGATTTATGTACAAAAATATAATTNTCTAGCTGGATTTTATCANNNTCTANTGTCCAAAATTTTGCNTAAATATGCTGATGTGTCANCTTATGTAAAATNACATCTGAAACNGAGTTTATTTTATAATCTTTGTTTGCAAAAAAATCTATCCATTGATTAGANAAAATAACGGCTTCTTCAGTTTTATGACTTGAGTATTCTAAGAATGGAAAATCATATAACCCTCTCCATATACCAGTATTTCTTTTGCCTAAAAGAAAAGCGTTGTCATTTTTAATTAAAAGATAATGTATAAATCTCTTTTTTATTTTTATTTTTTTTGTTTTGACAGGAAATTTATTTACACTTCCTAAATTATATGCAATACATTCAGAGGCAAAAATACATACACTACATTTTGGTGATTTAGGAGTACATTGTAAAGCTCCAAATTCCATAATTGCTTGATTATGCTCAGCTGGTTTTNTTTGATCTAACAATTTCTGAGCAAGATTATGATACTTCTTCTTACCTAAACTTGAATCATAAGCTTCCTCAACACCAAAAATTCTGCTTAAAACTCTAATAACATTTCCATCAACTACAGCATATGGCAATCCAAATGAAAATGAAGAAATTGCAGCAGCAGTATAAACACCAACACCTTTTAACGCTAAAATTTCAGAATACTCTTTAGGGAAAAACCCATCATGATATTTTATTATATATTTCGCGCTAGAATGTAAGTTTTTAGCTCTAGAGTAATAGCCTAATCCTTGCCAAAGTTTTAATATCTGATCCTCTTTAGCACTAGCCAAGTCAAGTAAAGTAGGAAATGTTTTAATAAATTTTAAATAATATGGCAGCCCCTGTTCTACCCTTGTCTGCTGAAGAATAATTTCAGAAAGCCAGATAAAATATGGATTTTGTGTTTTTCTCCAAGGCAATTGCCTTTTATTAAAGGAATACCAATCTAATAATTTCTGACTAAAATTCATATTTAGATAAAAATAAGCTTATACAAAAACTAATACAGCATACTATGGAGCAAATAATTTTAATATATTTGCGGCTCAAAATTAATGTAAGAAATTAGAATAAGACCGAAAAAGAAATGACAAAAGCAGAACTTGTTAGCAAAATAGCAGAAAAGACGGGAGTGGAAAAGTTAACAACCCTAACAATAATCGAATCAATGATGAATGAGATTAAAAGTTCAATCTCAGAAAACGAAGCAGTGTTTTTAAGAGGGTTTGGTACTTTTAAACCAAAAAAAAGAGCCCAGAAAACAGGTAGAAATATAAAGAAAAATACAACTATAATCATACCTCAGCACTATATTCCTGCTTTTAAGCCAGCAAAAGTTTTTGTTGAAAAGGTCAAACAGAATTTAAACTAAACTTTTTATTAAAAAGTTATAATACTATTATAGCATGTCAGGAGCTAAGAAAAAGAAAAGATTAAAAATTGCTACACATAAGCGTAAGAAGCGTTCAAGAAAAAATAGACATAAAACTAAATAAATTTAGTAAAATCTAAATTTCTTTAACGAAAACGCCATGAAATACGATTTAGTAATCGACTCAAGGCCTTCTGAAGTAGTAATTGCGCTGTTACGTGATGGGCTCCTTATAGAGCTCCACAAGGAAAAGCACGACAATAATTATTCAGCAGGTGATATATATCTAGGGAAAGTTAGAAAAACAAACCCTGGACTAAATGCTTCGTTTGTTAGTGTTGGCTATGAAAAAGATGGATTTTTACATTATCTAGATTTAGGGCCACAATTTAATTCATATAAAAAATTTACCAGGCAAGCAGTTGAACAAAAACTTAACACAGCATCATTAAAAAATTTTAAAAAAGATGCTAGAATAGACAAAGAAGGAGCAATTAATGATGTTCTAAAATCTGGAGATTTAATTTTAACACAAATCTCAAAAGAACCTATCTCTACTAAAGGCCCAAGATTAACAACCGAGATCTCAATAGCAGGCAGATACATGATATTAATACCTTTTTCTGATAAAGTTTCGATTTCTCAAAAAATTGCAGACCCAAAGGAACAAAAAAGACTGAAACAATTAATCAGAAGCATTAAACCACATGGATTTGGTGTAATTATTAGAACAGTAGCTCTTGGCAAGAAAGTAGCAGAATTAGACAAAGATCTAAAAAATCTTTATAAAAAATGGCAAGCAATTACTAAAAAACTTAAAAATGCTAAGCCTAACACTAGAATTCACGGTGAACTTAATAAAGCATCTGTAATACTAAGAGACTTACTAAATTCAGATTTTAATCGTATTTACGTTAATAATATTGAGCTAAAGTTAGAATTACAAGAGTATATTTCAAGAATAGCACCCGAAAAAGAAAAGATTGTAAAATTGCATAAAAAAAATAATCCTATCTTTCAAGAATTTAATATAACAAAACAAATAAAGGGTTCTTTTGGCAAAAATGTAACTATGAAAAAAGGAACATATCTTGTTATTGAACATACAGAAGCATTACATGTAATAGATGTAAATAGTGGGAAAAAAGTAGATTCTAAAAAAGATCAAGAAGAAAATGCACTTGCTGTGAACCTTGAAGCTGCAGAAGAAGTAGCAAGACAGTTACGCCTTAGAGATATGGGAGGCATTATTGTGGTAGACTTTATAGATATGAAGCAAGAAAAAAATAGAAAACTCTTAACAGAAAAACTGAAACAAGAGATGAATGCAGACAAAGCAAAACACAACATCCTTCCACCAACAAAATTTGGATTAGTGCAAATAACTAGACAAAGGGTTAGACCAGAAATGAATATTGACACTCAGGAAAATTGTCCAATGTGCTCTGGAAATGGAAAAATAGATTCTAGTTTACTATTAATCGATCAAATAGAGAGAAAAATTCACGCCCTAAGTGAAACTACAAAAAATCTGCTTCATATCTTTACACACCCATTTGTAGCTTCATATATTAACAAAAAAGAGGGCTGGTTCTCTAAATCTATAAGTCAGAAATGGAGCCATAAGTTTGGGAAAAAAATACTTGTCACTGGAGATGAACGACTACATCTTTTAGAATATTCGGTAGTAAAATAATTACTAATTCTCACGAGATATTATTCTATCATACCAGATTAGTAACGGTATAATAGATAATACCATCATGATAGTTCCCAATAAATAGCCAAAACGTATATTATCTTCAATATGGAAAAATGAGATAGTAAAAATACCTATCAATAACATTCTAACTACAATATTTAATGTATTAAACACTGATCCCGCTCTTCCAATTAAATTATTAGGAACATTATTAAAAATATATGTAGTCCTTAATATACGTACACCTGCATTAGTAATTCCTAATAAGAAATTACCTAAAAAGAAAATCCATAAAAAATTATATCTAAACATAAGAAAAAATGCACAAGCTACAACTAACATTAAAGTAATTACACTGAATGCAGTATTAAATTTTTTAAACAATCTTAGGATTAAAAGACCAGAAAAAATTGCTCCAAATGAGTAATAAATCTCAGCAGATGCAAAAACATTGCCCCCCATTNCAAGAAAATTTTTAACATATAAGNGTAAAACAACATGAATTTCAACCAATGTAAAAGCAAAAAGCATATATGATGCTAAACCAAACACAAAAACAATTGGATGATCTCTTAAATACTTAAAACCTCCTTTCAATCTTTCCAAAAGACTATCTGTATGTATTTTTTCCTTAACAATTCTCTTATATTTTATGAAAACAAATAAAAATATCACAGCAACATAAGTTGCGGCATCTAACATGAAAATTTCATAAATATTCCAGGGTTCTATATTAAATGGAAGAACAAAAGAAACACCACCAATTTCGAGCATATTATTATTAGTTCCTGTCAGCAATATTGCTGCTAAAGCACCTGCCAAAACCGAAGTTACTTGACCTTGCACTTCAATATATGAATTAAGTTTTCCATAATTTCTAGGCTCTGTAATTTCCTGTCCAAAAGCATACAAATTAGGATAATGCACATTATANTTGAAAATAGTAATCCCAAAAACAAAAACAACAAGAAAATCAGGCAGAAAACTATGANAACTACCATAAAATGCTACAGTACCAATTAATATTCCACAAACAATATTAATAATTATAAATAATCTTTTTCTTGAATATCTATCAACTAATGTTCCTGCATATAAACCCCAAAAAAGTGTCAAAAATGTAATAAGCAAATACGAATTTGCAAACATGTCAGGACGAGAAACAATCTTTACAAAATACCAAGGAATAGCAATCATACTAATCCCCTGAGCAATTCCAGAAACAATATTAGCTAAAAAAAGTAATAAAATTGCTTGTTTATTTTTCACGCATACAAAAGTAATATTTAAAACGATAAATTGTATTTTTGAGTAATGGCTCCAAAAAAAAACTACGATATTAATATTACACTTGAACGACTAAAAAATTATTGTGCATTAGAGGATAAAAGTAAATGGCATGTAATACAAAAAATGAAAGAATGGGGCTTGATTAAAGAAGCACAAGAATATATAATAGAAGTGCTTATTAAAGAAAAATATTTAGACGAAGAAAGGTTCGCAAGATCATTTTGTAGAGGTAAATTCAGAGTAAAAGGATGGGGAAAAGAAAAAATAAAAAATGAATTAAAAAAGAAAAGAATATCTGAATCATGNATTAAAAAAGGACTTCAAGAGATTCAAGATTTTGAATATCAAAACGAACTAAATAAGCAATTTCAGAAAAAGAATAATAACACAAAAGAGGTAAATCATTTNAAAAAAAAACAAAAAATAGCAAAATACTTGATAAGTAAAGGGTATGAAAATAATATGGTTTGGAATAAATTAAGAGAGTTAAAAGAATAGTTATTTTTGTATTATGATAACAAACGAGCAGATAAAAAAATTGCATATAAGACGAGACGAATTGTATAAATATCTTGATATATTAAGCAAAAAAACTGAAGCTCAAAAACTTGAAATTANCACGCAATCAAAAGATTTTTGGCAAAATCCAAACGAAGCAAAATTAACCCTAAAACAATTAAATTCTACTAAGCTTTGGCTTAAAGCATACAATCAGGTTGCAAATAATATAGATGAGCTTCAAGTACTCATTGATCTTAATGAAGAAGAGAATGAAGTTGATGCGCAATTTAAAAAAACCATTAGCTCTATTNAAGATTTAGAATTTAAAAATATGCTTAGCTCCAAAGAAGACAACTTATCAGCTATTATGACGATTACACCAGGAGCAGGTGGAACTGAAAGCCAAGATTGGGCAGAAATGATTATGAGAATGTATCTAATGTGGGGAGAAAAGAATGACTACAAAATAAAAACTTTAGACCTTCAAAAAGCAGAACCTGTAGGCATTAAATCAGTGACCTTAGAATTTGAGGGGGATTTCTCTTTTGGATATTTAAAGAGTGAAAATGGAGTCCACAGATTAGTTAGAATATCACCATTTGATTCCAATGCTAAAAGACATACTTCATTTGCATCAGTATTTGTATATCCTCTTGCTGATGAAAGTATTGAAATAAATATTGATCCTTCAGAGATAAGCTGGGACACTTTTAGAGCTAGTGGTGCTGGTGGACAAGGAGTTAATAAGACCGAGTCTGCTGTTAGACTAAAACATTCCAAAACAGGTATTACTATTGAAAATTCTGAATCAAGATCGCAATTAGAAAATAAAACAAAAGCAATTCAACTATTAAAATCACAGCTTTATGAATTAGAAATACGAAAATTACAGCATGAAAAAGATAAACTTAACGAAACAAAGAAAAAAATTGAATGGGGATCACAAATAAGAAACTACGTACTTCATCCATACAAAATGGTTAAAGATTTAAGAACAAATTATGAAAGCTAAAATCCTGAAACTATTTTAGATGGAGAAATAAATCCTTTTATAAAATCTTATCTAATGAAATTCGGGAAAAAATAATGTCCATAAAAATATATCATAACCCAAGATGTAGTAAAAGTAGAAAAGCTTTAGATATGATTAAAAAAAGAATTACACACTTTGAAATTGTTGAGTATCTTAAAAAACCTCTTAAAATAAATGAAATAAAATTACTTTTATCACTATTAAAGATAAAACCAATTGAACTTGTACGAATTAAAGAATTAGTTTGGAAGGAAAACTACAAGAATAAGAAGCTAAATGACAATGATATAATTAATGCGATAGTACATCATCCAAAGTTAATGCAAAGACCAATAATAACCAATAAAAATAAGGCTATAATAGGAAGAAATTTAGAAAAAGTATTAGATATAATTAATTAAGGTTCTAGTTATTTAGGAATTTGATCATTTTCTAACTTACCTTCCTTAAGCCAAACAAAAATAAAATAAGGAACAGTACTTGCAAGAAATATCAAACACCAAAACGCCATTAAAAAAATAAAAACAAATAGTAAAAAACCTAGAAATTTCATATATTAGTAATTTTGTACAAAGTAACAATAAGAAATAAAACTATCAAAACATTTTAAGATGAAATATCGAATTGAAAAAGATACAATGGGAAATATAAATGTTCCTTTTAAAAAATACTGGGGAGCTCAAACCCAAAGAAGTATTAATAACTTCAAAATAGGAAACAAAGCAAGTATGCCTATAGAAATAATTTATGGCTTTGCTTATTTAAAAAAAGCGGCTGCTCATACTAATTGTGATTTAGGAGTTCTTTCTACAAAGAAAAGAGATTTAATTTCTAAAGTATGCGATGAGATATTAGAAGGCAAACATGACGATCAGTTCCCTTTAGTTATTTGGCAAACAGGAAGCGGGACTCAAACTAATATGAATATTAATGAAGTAATTGCTAATAAAGCTCATATAAATAATGGAGGTGATTTAAATGATGACACAAAAATTTTGCATGCTAATGATGATGTAAACAAATCTCAAAGTTCTAATGATACTTTTCCAACAGGAATGCATATTGCAGCATATAACATGATCATCAACAAAACAATTCCTGGAATTGAACAATTAAGAAACTCAATTGAATTAAAATCACAAGAATTTATGAGCATAGCAAAAATTGGTAGAACACATTTAATGGACGCAACTCCACTTACATTAGGGCAGACTTTTTCAGGTTATGTTTCTCAACTAGACCATGGGTTAAAGGCTCTACGAAACACATTAGCACATTTATCAGAAATAGCTTTGGGAGGCACTGCAGTTGGGACAGGGATTAATACCCAAAAAGGGTATTCCGAATTGGTTGCTGAATATATTTCTAAATTTACACAACTACCATTTATTACAGCAGAAAATAAGTTTGAAGCACTTGCAGCACATGATGCAATAGTAGAAAGTCATGGTGCTCTAAAACAATTATCGGTTTCTTTAAATAAAATAGCTAACGACATTAGAATGTTAGCTTCAGGTCCAAGAAGTGGAATTGGAGAAATTGTTATACCATCCAATGAGCCAGGATCTTCTATTATGCCTGGCAAAGTCAATCCAACACAATGTGAAGCAATGACAATGGTTTGTGCTCAAATTATTGGAAACGATGTAGCAATATCTGTTGGAGGAACGCAAGGACATTACGAACTAAACGTATTTAAACCATTAATAGCTGCAAACTTTTTACAATCTGCAAGACTAATAGGAGATGCATGTGTTTCATTTGATATTAATTGTATAATTGGAATTCAACCAAACTATGTAAATATTAAAAAGAACTTGGATAACTCTTTGATGCTAGTTACAGCACTAAATACCAAAATTGGATATGAAAAAGCTGCTAAAATTGCAAAAACAGCTTATGAAAATGGAACTAGTCTAAAAGAAGAAAGTATTAAACTAGGTTACCTTACAGAAGAAGAATTTAGTTCATGGGTAAAACCCGAAGACATGTGTGGTTTGTGATATTCAACTTAACTGCGAAAAGGTTAATAACTAATTAAGTGTAAAATTAATTGGAATTGTAAACATTACTCTAACTGCCTTTCCCCTCTGTTTACCTGGTTTATATTTTGGTAATGATTTAACTACTCTAAGGGCTTCAGCGTCTAAACTCTTATCAACTCCTCTTACAATTTTTACATTGGTAACTGAACCTGATTTATCTACAATAAAACTGACATAAACCTTTCCGGTAATGTTATATTCTTTAGCAATTGGAGGATATTTTACATTTTTCTGAATATACTTCATCAAACCTAAATCTCCTCCTGGAAATTCTGGCATATTTTCTACAACCATAAAGAACTCATCATCAGATTCTTCTTCTATCTCAATGTCTATATCTTCATCTGATTCAGTNTCCTCAATTTCTAATTCTTCTTCTATCTCAACCTCATCCTCAACAATTTCAATAACTTCAGGAGGTGGTGGGGGTGGTGGGGGNGGTTTTATCTCCTGCTTGGTAATAGGAATAATCTCTTCTTCTAGATCATCAAGATTTAATTGCCCTAAATTATAATCTGTTTTGTCATAANTTTNCCACTCAAATGCAAGAAAAACGATTATGAGAGTAATGATAAGCCCTATCTGAAAGAAAAGACCTTTTTTATTTTCTAAACTAATTTCAGGATTCTTTTTTGGTTTCATATATTTTTTTTTAGCCAACTAAGTCTGTGTAGTTTGCTGAATCTAAAAGAAAATCTAGCTCTGTAGTATCAGTAACCGAAATTTTAATGATCCATCCATCTCCATATGCATCAGAATTAATTAAATCGGGAGATTCCACTAATTTTTCATTGAAAGCTAAAACCTCACCGCTAACTGGCATAAATAAATCAGATACTGTTTTTACTGCCTCTATAGAACCAAACACCTCCTCTTTATCAAGTGTTTCGCCTTCGCTATCAACATCAACAAAGACAATATCGCCTAATTCGCTTTGCGCAAATTCAGTAATACCAATATAAGCAATATTACCTTCTAACCTTAACCACTCATGATCTTTACTATATTTTAATTCCTTTGGAAAATTCATTTTTTTTTTTTTCAAAAATACATTTTTTTATTGGTCAGCAAAATTATCCTGCTAAGGTAAATCTCAAGCTAAAACCTATATTTGTAATGGCACTTGGGAAAGTAGTAGAAATAAAAGGATTAGTTATAGATTTATCATAAAAAGCTTTTATATTCAATCTCTGACTTATAACATAATCTGCAGAAAATTTGATCTTAATTAGTTGTTGTCCCATGGTTAATTGCTCAACATCTTCAACTATTTTTCTTATTACAGTTTTATTGTTCATTAAATTAAAATCTAATTTTAAATCTAAATTACTTGAAATTTTCTTACCGCTTCCTCCAGAGAAAATTTTAAACTCAACATCCTGTATTCGATATCCTATACCAAAGACATATTCTTTAGATCCTGTTTCGGTTAATTGATTATTAGCTAAAGATAGGGATAGAATTCTTGATCTTTTAAACTCAATTTTAGTTAAAAGACTATTTTTCCAAGTCATATCAAGCTTAAAAAGCGGACTAAACTGCTCATTAATTGTGACCTGAGAAATCTCACGAGCAACATGATAGCTCATATTATTCATATTGATCTCATCTCCATTTTCATAATTTAGATTTGATTGATATGAACCAACCGTATATGTAGAACGATAAGCATGTCCAATAGTAAACTGCTTAAATCTCTTCTTTATGTATGGAATTCGCACAAAACCATCATATGTAATTCTCCAATTTGGCAAAGGAATTGAAGGAAAAGCGGTTAACTTGGAATTCAAAGGATCGCTTCCTGCATAAGCAGCTAAAAATGCAGGAATCATTACCTCTTGAGAAGTTTCACCATAGCCTCCAATTAAAGTTTGAAATGTATCACCAGTATAGATAATATATTCCGCAGGGAAACCAGTTATTGGATCAAGCCCTCCATTAAAATTAGGATTATTTTGTGCTAACTGCTTAGCAATAATCAGTCTATTATTTCTAAAATTATTAAATACCTCAGATTCATCATCATCATTATCTCTTTTAAAAGCTGTTTTTAATGATATAAATGAGATACTAAAACTACCTGATTCTGAAGGACTAAAAGAATTAAAATTATTAATCTCATCATCCCATCTAAAGTATTCTGTATTATTTTTAGATGTTGTTTTGTTAGCCGTTAACTCAATTTTCAATTGTTTTATTGGTTCAACATTACTTCTTAAAGTTAAATTATTTGAAGAAGTTGTTTTATACATAGTATTAAGTGCTGAATTTTTAGATATCCAACCATTTTGAGCGGCTCTAGACCTTATATCTTTTTGACTTCCAAAAGCAAATGGTAGTCCAGGAGACAATCGTCTCCAATCTTGTCCAAATACTTTTGACTGATTTAGGTAGCCTGGAAGTAATATCCCCTGATTCTCAGAATAATTAACTGCAATATTCTTTACTCCTAAAACAAAACTAGTCATATGTCTAAAAAAACCAAATTTATTTTTTTTCTGTTCCTTATCTTCCTTATTTTCGGTTCTATTTCTAATTGTAGATCTAGATTGAGTTCGATTTCTTTGATTTATCTTTTTAAAATAAGGGACCTTATTATACAAGGTTGTAAGATTAATCTGACCATTATATTGTATTGATTTCGAATTCTGAATAGTATTTCCTAAATAAGAAATAGCTGGTAAAGAAGCTGTCCAGTCATAGTTTGCTGTATACCTTATATTTAGTGAAGTAAAATTAATAATTGGAATTTTATTTAACGGAGCTTGGTAATTTGCTCCAAAAGTTTGGTGATAATGAGTAACTCTACCAAAATTCCAGAAATTATTCCAAATCGTATCCATTTTCTGCCTATATAATGGGTCTGACTTGTCAAGAATTCCGGCAGGTTCATCAATATTAGCTCTTTGATTTACAGCAAAATCTAATTTTAAATTCCGCATTAAATCATACTTTAACTCATAAGACCTGTTCCATGTAAAGAATTTATCGTATGTGGGTAATATAATCATATTAGAATTACTCAAATTCCTCATCTTTGTTTCATTATAGTTTCTATCAATATCTGTTCTAAAAGAAAAAGATCTGGGCATAGTATTAAAATTAAAATCTTTTATTAACCGAAAATAAGCTGACTTTGGAAATTTAATTTTAGAAAAAGGCTTAATATTTTTTGGTTGAGTATTATAATTATATGTTAAAGCTCCTCTGTAATTTACAGTTCTATTATATTCTGTATTAATATTTCTAATAAATGTTAAGTTTTTTGAATATGAGATAGTAAAATTTTCTATGTCATATACTTTTGGCTTCTTTGGTGTCTCCCCTTTTTTCTGAACTTTAACTTTTCTAACATTAGTAAAGTTAATACTCCTTCTTTGAACATAATCTTGAACAATATTTTTCAAAGAATCCTTCTCTGCTTTAGTTTCCAAAACTTTCACTGATTCTGTAAAGAGTATATCAGGATCAAGAGGATTATATTGAGGATTTTTTATGGCCTGAGATCTTCCAATATACATTGGTATTTTTAATCCAAAATCTTCTGGAAAGAATTTGCCTAAATTAAATGTAGAGGAAAAATCATATTGATAAGCATTATGTTTTTGTCGCTCATTTACTTTTTTCTCAATACTTCCAAAACCAATAGTACTCATACTGCCCGAAAGAGTAATATTACCAAAGTCTGCTAAACGAGCTGTAACTCTACTATTTGCCGCCCATCCACCTTTTTCGTCAAATTCAGTAAGCCTTAACTCATTCACCCAAATTTGACCACATTTTGAAAGACCATCATCAGAATCCTCTAAGGATTGTTTTTTTGGATTTCTTACTCCTATCATAATTGTTTTAACTTGCGCTAAATTTGGATTACCTACTACAGTAACCTTGCCTCCACTTTCATATTTAACATAAGGCAATAATGCATTTGAATTAGTATAATTTCTTTCCTGCTTTACTTTTTGAAAAATCTCAAACGGCACATCAATATTGTTCTCTGATGGCCAAATATTATTTACATTAGTTTCACCATGCTCTGTAGCTTTTAATAATATCTCATATTCATAATAGTTAGATGTAAAATCTGATCCTAATCTCAAAAAGCAAGATATTTCATCGTCATCTAAATTATTTTCTTCCCCTTCAGCATGTACAAACATTTTAATTCTCTTATAGGTTCTTAAATCAATATCTGTTGTTTTATAAGTAGCTCTTGCATCTCCATCTTTTAAGTTACACACCTTCAAAACTAAAGATTGCTCATTCTGCTGTCTTTGTGATGTTGTAGTGTTGTCAAGTTCTTGCTCGATACCTGGTGGCAACACATACTTTATTGGGTTTCTATTTCCATTTTCTTCAATATTAACTGCTGATACATCAAAAGTTGTTTCATCTTGATTGTCAATAGGAACATACTCACCTGGCTCTTCAAGTGAAAAATTATACCTTCGCCACTCTCCTCTTATCAAATCGAAAGTTGCAAATCGACAAATAATAGGTTGACTAAAATCTGAAAAAGCCAATCTCATAAATCTAATTGATTTAAAATCTCTAATACTTCCAATAACATTATCTGGTTGATAAATAGGGACTCGGTATTGGTACCATTTAATCGATCTATTTGCTCCATTTTCAGTTTTTACTGTTGTTTCTAGTACATCAGCAATATAGTTCTGTCCAACAATCATTTCATCTGGATCTAATCTAATTTTATATTGATAGTAACTTTCAGTCTCACTTAATGTGTGATCTCCATTCAAATCTTCATTATTAGGTTGTGATGTTGCAGCAGTTGGGTATGTTTCTGGAGAATTATCAGTTGTTACTGAATTACCTTCCATGTTGTTAAAATCCTTATACCTATCTAGTATTGTTGTTGAACGAGAATCAAAATCACTACCTCTAAAATAATGAAAATTATCCGAAGAAGGATCATTTATTGCTTTTTGATATGCGGGCGAGCTTTCTCCATATATATTAAGTAATGCTTGAATATAAACTGAATCAAAAAACAACCTTTCGTCTTGTGTCCTTAATCCATCAAGCCCAACATCTTGATATAATCTTGATGTTGGGTCATTATCAAATGCATCAACAATAGAGAAATTTGTTGGAACTCTTCCCCATGCCGTTGTATCAACATCTTCAACTTTTGATGATGTTGGAAGACCATTTTCAAAGCTTTTATATCCATCTTTTAAAACGTCCTCTGACATATTACCAAGATGAATATACAAATCCCCTCCTGAATGATTTATTAAACCATCTTCTGGATTAAATGGATCCATCATCCAAAATTCCACAAATTCAATATTGGCTGCTTCAAAATCACTTGTTTCTAGCTTTCGCATCATACCTCCCCAGCTAGATTGGGGATTTATTAACTGTCCCTCATTATTAACATTATTAATCGTATAGTTATATGGGCCTCTTTCTTGAGGATAATATGCAATATCTAAAACAGATAGATTTGCTATTTGAGAGCCTAAATTAGGATCTTTGTTAGGAAATACCTCAGTTTCTAGTACCTCTCGAGAATAATGATAAGATTGTTGGGCAACAGAATTCCCGTTAGATAAGTTCAAAGTCTGATTGATATTTGGCGGGGTTATAGAAGTATTTCTAAAAAATAAAGGATCAATAGTATACCATGCTAACTTAGCTCTTTTAAATCCTGAAATTAAATTGTTATTTTCGTTGGCATTTTCAAACAAATTTAGCTGTCCTTGAGGAATACTCGCTAACTTCCAAGTGGCCATATTTTTAATATCAATCGAAGTCTTACTAGATTCAAAATCATCAATATATGACACGCCTTCCTCACCTACTGCTTTATGATGACCTGGTATAAGATGAGCAAACTCTCCAGTTAAAATTAATCTTGATTTTTCTTTTGTTTGAATAAGAGGTAATTTGTCAATTACTGTTGTCAGCCAGGGCGCCTGAGTTTGATAATTAAAATCTAATCCCCAAATTGTGTTTGAAATTGGCTCCTGACCTGAATTAATCTTTTGAGTATAAGGACGTTCACTTAATCTAAGCATAGTTGCTCCCAGTAAAAAATCTTTATTAATTTCATAATCAGCATGCATACCAATTAATGTCTTATTTTGAATCCCAAACATTGAATTATTTTCCAAAGAAATTTTAATCGGAACTCCAGAAGTCAAAATTCCCTCATTAATAATTGTTACACGACCCAGCATATAATCTACTGTGTAATCTTGATTCTCAACAAGCTTCTGTGACCCAGCAGTTACAGTAACTGAGCCCGCAGGCACATTCATAGCATTTAACCTAATTTCAGCTCCAGATGAAGATTCATAAGTCCCTTTTAATCTAAATTTATTTTTTTCAGGAAATTGTTGTGCAACTGTTAAAGTAGAATCATACAGTACCTGATATGAATATTTTGCTGCAATTGTAGGATCAGAAAACTGACTTGCTAAATAATTTCCAAAAGGCTCTCTTACTGGGAAAATAATTCTACCATTAGATGATTTAACCGTTACGCCTTCAATAAAATCAAATACTCCATCTGATTGCGCATCCATCTGAGAATTCAACCTATCTAAATTTAATAATTTTATAAGTGGTTTTCCATGTATATTTACCTCATCCCTTTCATTTAAATAGTTTGTTAGAGCGCCAGATTCTTCTGTATTTTCATATACTACATCTAACACAAACCCGTCTGGACTCATCTGATAAGCACCAATGGGATAAATATTCTTCATCATCAAATCCCAATTTGGTAATGATGGAGTAAAATTTGTCCCTTTCAGCAATTTTAAAATTAATGCATCTGGAGACGTAGGTCCTGTTGTTGTTAACTCACCAACTTGATACGTCTCACTACCAACAGTATATTCATAAGCAACCGCTAAAACTTCATCGTTATTTAAAGCTTGGTTAAGAGAAATATAACCAAGCTGATTATTAAATGTAAATTCTGATTCTGTCAGCTTTCTAGCTCTTTCTAGCTTTTCGAAATCAGTACCATTTGATAGTACTGTTGACTGCAAAGCATTGTTTATGTCATTAATATTTCTAATATCATTATATGTATTAGTAAGTTTTGTAAACATATTATTTGCGGCATTATTATCTGGAAAAACACCTCCGTTCGAAGAGGAGAACAAAGTATTATAAATATTTCCGTTTGTCTCACCTAAATCTAAAAAAGAAACAATATTTCTAGTATTATTAGTGGAACCTGTTTTATTTGTTACCCAAACTTCAATTTTTGTTATATTTATTGTAGAATTTATAAAAGGTAAACTAGAAAGAGCAGCGTCATACTGATCTTTAAAATAATGCGCTAAAAAAAAATGTTTATTGGATTCGTATTGATCAGCATAAATATCAAACTCTGATTGTTGAGCACCTCCACTTACTTCAATCTCTGACTTTGTACTTTTCTGCTGAGATAAAATACCAGTAATTGTTGTTCGTCCAAATTGTAGCTGTGTTTTAAGTCCAAATAAAGATTGACTTCCAGTAATTAATGTCCCATTTAAAGGCAGGCTCACATTTCCAAGTTCTATTTTCTTAATAATTTCATCTTCATAGCCTGTATATTCTACTTTCATCTGATTTTCAAAATCAAAAGTAGTTTCTGTATTAAAATTAGCAGTTACTTTTAACTTCTNTCCAATCTTTCCAACAACATTCATCTGTATCTTTTCTTGAAAATCAAAAGAAACCGTTCTTCTTTGCTCTTCAGGCAATGAAGGATTATCTACTTTATTAATCTTTACTCCAAAAATTAACTCAGAAGAACCCTGAGGTCTTATATCAACTGCATTTCCACCAAATATNCTATCGAAAGATTTTCCAGGAATATAAAGTTTAGGTAATCCAAAATTCGATTTTTGATCTGTGGCTCTTTCNTTTGAACGTAGCTGCCAATAATCATTTACTAAATTATTTTGGATATAGTCTTGATATTCAAGAAAACTCATGATTTTAGGAATGCCAAAATCAAAGTCACCGATCTTTTGTTGAACAATATAAGTGTTCNTTAAATTATCATAAACAACGGTTGAAGTGAAATTAGGNGGTGTGTTCATAAACATTCCTCCACTTTGAGAATGATAAAACGGGAACGCCAAGGAAGAATCAGAAACTGATTGAGCTATTAGATCTACACTAAAAAATAGCGTAAAAACTAAAAATATTATTTTATTAATTATTGCGTCTCTCAATTTCTTCAGCTAGTTACATCTGACTTAATGCAGTCTTAACTAATTCTTCAACACTAGTAACCTCAGATTTTGATTTNAGCACTTTATCAATCTTGCTTTCTGCTGCTTTTTTTGCAAAACCTAAAGCTAGTAATGCAGATAACGCTTCAGTTCTAATTGTATTGTCTATTTTATCAAACAATAGATCAGAAGTTGGCATCCCTTTTGCAACTTTATCTTTTAGATCAATAATTATTCTTTGAGCTGTTTTTGCCCCAATTCCTTTTACACTTTCTATTGCTTTTACATCAGCAGAAGTTATACTTTGTATAATTTCTTCAGTAGAATATGTAGATAAAATAACTTGTGCAGTACTTGGCCCTACTCCTGAAACAGAAATTAAATTTCTAAACAAATGTCGTTCACTTTCTTCAAAAAAACCAAACAAAGTGTGAGAATCTTCCTTTATNGAAAGATGAGTATATAGCTTACAAAGCTCTCCATCAAGTGCTGAATAAGTTTGCAATGATATCTTAATTTGATACCCTACCCCATTAACATCAACAACTATATATGTTGGTGTCTTTTCAACTAATTTTCCATGTATATGTGTAATCACTTTACAATTTTTAAGTTATACAATAAGCAAATTTAAGCATTTGAAAATATGTAACATTTTAAAAAAGAAAAGCCCTACAAAAAATCTTGCAAGGCTCTGANAGGCATCAGGCAAATTTATTACTTAACAACTAATTTTTTAATTGAAATTAATTTGTCGTTATGAATAAAGGAACCAAAATATATACCTTTACTTAGTTCACCAACATATAAATTTTCTTTACCTGAATTGCTTAAATCAAGAACCTTTACTTTATTTCCCAAAACATCTACTAACTCAAAAATATAATTCTTCTTTGGAGTATAATTAATCATCGTATAGTCACTAGCTGGATTTGGGAAAAAACTCATTGAGGATTTCCTAATAATATCTGTAGAAGCAAGAACTCCTGTAATATTATATGTAATAATGACACAAGTTTCATCTATGGAATTATTAACATCATAAAAACAATATTGAACGTCATACACCCCATTAATTCCTTCAGCATCATAATAACCAGTAAATGCATCAGAATCTCCATTTGAATATGAGATTTCCTGACCTGGATTTAAAACCGCAATATTACTAGGCCCTGTTTGACTTGCTCCATAACAGTATCCTGCAAAACAATAACTAGGCCCTCCCCATGAAGGAAGTTCAGGTGGTAATGTACTTATAATTGTTTTCTGACACTGTACATCTATAGGATTGTTGGAATTATTCTTAACATTTAAATAGTGCTCTATTGTATGACCTGCTACATTTACATCTCCAAAACATTCAACAGGACCAGTTACAACTAAGCTTTGAGCTGCTAAAAAGAGAGTAGAATAAAAGAATAAGAAAGTAAGAAGTATGTTTTTTTTCATAATTTTATTTTTTACAAATATAAATATTTTTAACTTATTCAATTCGNTAACATGTAAGATAATAATATAAATAAATATTGTCTAAAGTAAGTGGAATGATTATATTTGTAAACTATTATTTATATACTTAAAATCATGAAAAAAATAATCACAATTATCATAGCGCTTTCAACATTTTCATTAAAGGCGCAAATATTCTCGGAAGATTTCAACTCCGGTATTCCATCAACATTTTCATTAACTGATGTAGATGGAGCCACTTCAGCAAGTACAGTTATAGCGGGTACAAGTTCCTTCTCTGCAGTTACAATAGCTAATGAAGCATGTGCTGGAAGTGTGTCTTGGCTTAATCCATTAGGACAAACTNATGATTGGATGGTAACTCCTGCTNTTACCTTACCCAATACTACTAATCCAATTGGACTACAGTTTGATGCAATTTGTTATGAAGCAGCATACCCTGATGGAGTTGAAATTTTTGTATCAAGTACAGGAACAACTCCTGCAGACTTTACCGGAATGCCTTTATATAGTACCACCCCTACTACTCCGGGTCCTATTACTACTCCTATTGCTGGTAATGGAGAAAATGACACTTGGACAACTCGATATGTTTCTCTAGATAATTATGTNAATACAACAATATATATTGCTTTTAGAAATAATTCAAATGATATGCATGTACTTGGAATTGATAATATTATTGTTGATGAGGTTCAAAGTAATAATGCAAAACTTGAATCATTAAATATTACTCCATACTCAGCTGCTCCTGNAAGTATTAATATTCAAGGAACTGTAAAAAATGTTGGTGGAAACACAATTACTGCATTGGATATCACATGGAGCGATGGTATAAATTCATATACAGACAATCTAACTGGGCTAAATATATTACCATCTAGCACGTATAACTTTACGCATGCAGATCAACTTTCAATTCCTGCTGCGGGTAATGTTAACATTGTTGTTACAATTGATATGGTTAATAGTAATATTGACCCAGATATGAGTAATAATACATTAAGTTCGAATGCCACAGTCCTTTCATCTATTCCTGAGAAGTATACGGTTGGGGAAGAGAAAACTGGTTCATGGTGTGGGTGGTGCCCAAGAGGAGCTGTTGCTTTAGCGGAAATGGAGGCAACACCTAATTTCATTGGAATTGCAGTACATAATGGAGATCCAATGGAAATTAGTTCATATGATGGAGGTATNGGAACATATATACCTGGTGGATATCCAGGGGGTGGAGTAGATAGAGTTTTAGATGGAGATCCAAGTGATTTCTCAATGCTACACAATCAAAGAGTAAATGATATTGTCCCTTGTGGAGTAAATAGTATTAATGCTTCTTTTGATGGCACAACTAATTTAATAAGTGTTTCAACTGAAATAGAAGCTTTTGGAGAAATGTCTGGTAATTTTAGATTATCTTGTGTTATTGTTGAAGATGACTTAGTAAGTTCTGGATCTGGATGGCCACAGGTTAACTATTACTCAGGAGGAGGATCTGGAGTTATGGCTTTTCCTCCTAATGTAAATGGTGGTTATAATTTCAGTACAGGAAATGATCCAGCTCAACCTTCTGATTTTGGAGGTTATGATCATGTTGCTAGATCATTGTCCAGTAACAATATACTTGGTGATCCAAATAGTTTGCCTGCAGGACTTGTTAATGTCGGAACGTATAACTATACATTTTCAGACGTTAGTATAAATTCATTAATAGCATACAATGCTGTTGGATTTGACTGGACTAAAGCGTATGCNGTTGTAATGATTGTTAATGCCTCTACTGGAGAAATTTTAAATGCAAAAAAAGCAGCGCTTTCTATTAATAACCCTGCTAGCTCTTGGGATTGCGACCAAGTAAACGGATGTATTGATCCTGGCACTGGAAATGGACAATATAGTTCTTTAGCTGCGTGTAATACTGCATGTATTACTGATATTAACGAAAATATTGCTAATCTTTCAATTTATCCAAATCCAATAAAAAACACATTGAATATTGAAGGAATGTACATCTCTCTTGACTTATTTGATATGTTCGGTAAATTAATTTTATCATCAAACTATGCTAAAAGCATTAATGTATCTTCATTAGCTGATGGAATATATCTGTTAAATGTACATACTGAAAAAGGAACCAAAACTCAAAAAATTACTATTACAAAATAATTTTTTCAAATTACAATTAAACCTCTGGCCATGTCTGTGTCAGGGGTTTTTTATTTACTAAATTTTCAATGCTGTAACAGGATAAGTAGTTTAATTAAACTATATTTGTGGCAATAAAAAAAAACAAATGAGAACAAAAATATTAATTACAATTATCACATTATTATCACTTAATAATGTTCAAGCACAATTATGGAGTATTCAACTAGATGTTGACCCAACTACTGTCTTTGCTCCCGCAACAGGATTGGCAGGAGTAGGCTGGACAGGTTCTGAGTTCTGGGTTTCTAAATGGGCAGACAACAACATTTATACAGCAGATGCATCAGGTAATATGACAGGAAACTTTACTATTCCTGGTATTACTGGTACAAGAAGTATTACAACAGATGGAGTATATATGTATATAGGTGCAAATACAAGTGTAATTTATCAAGTGAATCCTATCACAAGACAACTAATGTCATCTATAAATACAAACGTTGCTAATTGCAGATATCTAACTTATGATCCGACACTTGATAATGGAGCGGGTGGTTTTTGGACAGGAGCTTATGGATCAGATATTACGGCAGTTAATATGACAGGACAAACATTATCTATAATATCTGCCGCAACTCATGGCTTATCTGGAATTTATGGGATGGCTTATGATGGATACTCTACAGGAGGTCCCTATTTGTGGGCTTTTGATCATGGTGGAAATAATGCAGATATTATTCAGTTAACCATATTAGGAGTACCTACCGGTATCATGCATGATGC
>NZRJ01000038.1 GCA_002693745.1 Flavobacteriales bacterium | reverse complement strand
TCCGTAAATAAATAGTGGATTAAATGATGTTCCTCCCGGGTTTTGTGATACGGCATATCCTGCAGAACGAGCTAACCTATTACAGTCTCCTTCAATAAAGGCGTCAAAAGTGTATGATTCATTTAATTGAGGGTTGATATTAATTTTTTGTAATCCAGGAATAATGAAAGGGTTTCTAATTGCAGTTCTACTTCCCATGTTTAAAGGAATACTTACCGGATCGTTATTTAGTCCTCCCTGTCCCTTACTTGGTACTTTAGTGATATAAGGTTTTTTTGCTCCTGGATTATCTAATAAAATATTATATTCTAATTTAGCATCTTTACCAAGCTCTCTTTTAAGTGTTTTTTTTATGAGAGTTATATAATTGTTTTCAAGCCATTCGTAAAAGAATTGACTTGGTACTTGAATTGTCAGGACTTGTTTGTTAATAGCAACAGCTTTAATTGGTTTGAACCAGGTTTTAAAATTTTGTGCAGTAACATTATCTCTTATTATATTAAGGCAGTTTTCCCAAATTTCTTGATAGTTTTTTTCTGACATTCTGCGTTTTCTGTTTAGCTTTTTAGTCTTCTTGTTTTTGTTTTGGATAGCAAATATGAAAAAGTTATTGTTAATATAAAAGAAATTTAAGGCTTGACTTTGAAGTTTTTTTTACAGGTAAAAATCACTAGAGATAAAATAAAGCGTTTGTTATTAAAAAAATATGATTTTAGGCGTTTTTTGTCTTGTTTTTTATAAAAATTGACCTTCCAAAGGTTTCTTTTTTATAGCCATTTTGGCTAAAATGAAAATCTATTTTGCCAAGATTAATACCTCCCCATCCAACTTGATTAATTAACACCTCTTTATTTTCAATGTTCATAACTTTTATGGGTTCTTTAAGTAAGGTGTGAGTATGTCCTCCTATAATTAAATCAATAAAACGTGTTTCTCTTGCCAATTTCATATCTGATATTTTATTTGTTTTATATTTTAAGCCTAAATGAGAGAGACAAACGATTAGTTCACAACTTTCTTTGTTTTTTAATAAATCAGAATAATGATTTGCTTTTTTAATTGGGTCTTCATAAATAGTGTTTTTGTATAGTTCCCTGGGTACTAAGCCATCCAGTTCTATTCCAATTCCAAAAACCCCTATTTTAATTCCTCCCTTTTTAAATACTTTATATGGTTTAAAAACATCTTTTAGTGTAGTGTTAGAAAAATCATAGTTAGCAATAAGGAACGGGAATTTAGCGTGAGGTAATTGTCTTTTAAGCCCATCTAGACCATTATCAAAATCATGATTACCTAATGTAGCTGCATCATATTTCATTTCACTCATAAGTTTAAATTCTAACTCACCTCCATAATAATTAAAATATGGAGTTCCTTGAAAAATATCTCCTGCATCAAATAGTAATACATGCTCTTCTTGTTCTCTTATTAATTTAATTAGACCAGCTCTTTGTGCCATCCCCCCCAGTCCTTTATTTTTTCCACTTGAAAAAGGATGGATATGACTATGCATATCATTTGTATGTAGAATTGTAATCGTTATATCGTCTTGTTTTCCAAATGAAGTATTGGGAAATAATGAAAATCCTAAAATTCCTAATCCACCTTTTTTTATGAAATTTCTTCTATTACTCATCATCTAAAACTATTATTCTATTATCTAATTGTACATCTATAGTGTCTGTATTTTTACAATAGTCAATAATAGCATCTCTTAATTTTATCCCAACTTTATTTTGTTTTTTATCTTTTAGAAACCACATGTTATCACCTCCATTTGCTAGATAGTCAGAAGTTAGCATTCTTACATGATCTCCTTCGTTAAAATTAACAGGCCATGAATTTTTTATTACTCTTCCATCTTTATTAATTGTCATAGTCATACCTGAAAATGGTTCTCCACCTCTTTTACCAATATATTTAAGTAAACTTATGTATTCTTTTTTATTAAGCTTTAAAACTACTAATTCATTTTCAAAAGGCATCAACTGATAGATCTCACCTCTTGTTATTGTGCCAGCACTTATATTTGTTCTAAGTCCTCCATTATTCATTACGCATATATGAGCATCAGCATAATTTAAGCATAAATCTGTTACAAAATTTCCAATTGTGCTTTGAGGTTTTCCTTTATCTAAATCATTTAAAGTATATGTGAGCACCTCATTCATCAGATCTTCAATACCTTTTTGATAAGGACTAATGATTCTTAAAATAGTACTATCAATTTTGGCATTAACTTTAATAACTTCTTCCTCATGTGATTGTAGAGTGTAACTAGTGCTACAGGAAACTAGTAAAAATGCTAAAATCAATAAAGTGAATTTTATTGCTTTCATAATTTACAATATTACACATTTTACAAGATTTATGTATAATTGCATCATGTATTCTTTTGAAACAAAAATACGAGTTAGGTATGCTGAAACTGATCAAATGGGTTTTGTTTATTATGGTAATTATGCTCAATATTTTGAAGTAGGAAGAGTAGAGCTTTTACGTTCTCTTGGAATTTCATATAAAAAGATAGAAGAAATGGGCTTTGCTTTACCCGTGGTAAATTTTAACATAAATTATAAAGCTCCTGCGTTATATGATGATGAAGTTATTATTAAAACAATAGTTAAGGAAATTCCTACTGCAAAAATCACCTTTAATTATGAAACTTTCAATAATGTTGGTGATTTACTAAATATTGGGGAGGTAGTTTTAGTTTTTGTTAATAGAGATACAAAAAAACCATGTACTGCACCAGATATAATAAAGAATAAGTTTATAAAGGTATTGGAATAAAAATATTTATGATTTAGTAGCAGATTTTTTTAAGTGTTAAATCAATTAATTTTTTTACGGTACTCTTATAATCTTTACTATATCTTTTCGTTTGTCTATTTCCAATTATAGCACATATTGTAAGTGTGTTGTGTCCAAGTGTTTGTCCTAAATAATAGAGTGCTGAAGTTTCCATTTCAAAATTTGCAATTGACTTATTACTAAACTTAAAACTTTGTATTTTTGAATGTAATTTATTAATTGAAGGAACTAGTCTTAGTTTTCTTGATTGTGGCCCATAAAAACCTGGAGCTGTGATAGTAATACCACTTGGCATATCTGCGAATAATGAAAACAAATTTTTAGATGCCTTAACAATATATGGAGCAGATAATTTCTTTGGCCAATTTGTATGTTTTGCATATAATAAACTCATCTCTTTTTCAATAACATCTTGATTAGAGTAGAAATGAGCTAAATTATCTAAACCTAAACCATATGATGAAACTAAAAATGTGTCAACTTCAATGTCTTTTTGTAACGCTCCAGATGTTCCAATTCTAATTATATTTAGTGATTTCTTTTTAGGGTTTACCGTTCGTGTTTTAAAATTGATATTAACTAATGCATCTAGTTCATTTAATACAATGTCAATATTGTCGGTGCCAATTCCTGTTGAAATTACGCTAATTCGTTTATGATTTAAAATTCCAGTATGCGTTATAAATTCTCTATTTTTAATTTTGTATTCGATTTTATCAAATTTACTTGATATCATTTTAACCCTTTCAGGGTCTCCTACTAATATTATATCATTTGCAATTTCTTCTTTTGATAAGTTTAAATGATAGATTTTTTTTTCTGGTGTAAGAATTAATTCTGTCTCTCCTATTATATTCATATAAATATGTAATTTTGCATTGTCAAAAATAGTAAAATAGATCTTATGCCAGCAAGTAAAATACTAGTTCCTATAGGTTTTTCAGAGCAATCAATTATTGCTCTTGAACAAGCTATTAATTTAGCTAAAATTAAAGACTCAGATGTTGTTTTGCTTTCAGTAATAAAAGAGCAAAGTATTATGCAGTCATTATTTGGTGATGATAAATCAGATGAGTTAAAGATTAAGGTTAAGGAAAAACTTGATTCTATTTCATTAGAGTATGAGAAAAAATACGCTATCAATATTGATACTATGGTCTCAAAAGGTAAAATTTATGAGCAAATTAATCAGATATCTGAAATTATTTCTGCTGATTTGATTGTTATGGGTACAAATGGCTATAATGGAAGTTCTAGTAAAGTTATTGGGTCTAATGCTGAAAAAGTAGTTAGGTTGTCAAAATGTCCTGTGATAACTATAAAAGGAAATGTTCATAGAGATGGATGTAAGAATATTATTTTACCATTGGATCTTGAGAATGAAACAAAACAAAAAGTAACTTATGCATTAGANTATGCNAGATATTGGAATGCAACTATACGAGTTGTTTCTGTTGTTCTAAGAGATAAGCAAGAAGTNAGAGANAAATTAATTAAAAATATTAATCAAGTTAAAAGATTTATTACTGAAGCTGGAGTTAAATGTACAGCTGAGTTGATTGAAGGNGAAAAGAAACAGTCTTTAGGTGACTTTATATTTGATTATGAGAAGCGTTTTGATGCTGACTTAGTTATGATAATGACTAAAAAGGAAGAATTATCTTTATCTAATAATATAAGTGATACAGCTAGGTACATTATTAATAACTGCAATGTNCCTGTAATGAATATACGGCCTAAAGAATCAAAGTATATCACAAGTCCTACTACTGCGTTTTAATGAATTCTTTTCAACAGCTACATAATTTATGCACTAATAATAATGTTACTGTTTCTACAGCAGAGAGCTGTACTGCAGGTTTGTTATCTAAAAAAATTACTGCTTTTTCAGGATCTTCTTTTTTTTTTAAAGGCGGAATAATTGCATATAAAAATGAAATTAAAACAAGTGTTTTAGGTGTTTCTGAAAATTTAATNAAAGAAAAATCAGCAGTTTGTTTTGAAGTNGTTGAGCAGATGGCTGAGAATGTTAGGAAAATATTCTCATCAGATTTTTCTATAGCAACAAGNGGTTATGCTGGACCAACAGGTGGTACTGTATTAAANCCTGTTGGAACGGTTTTTATAGCTGTATCTCATGAAAAAAAAACTATTTCAAAACGTTTTTTGTTTTNAGNTTCAAGGGANGNGATTGTAAATCAGTCGGTTATAAAAGCATCTGAATATTTTATCCAAGAATTAAAAAGTTATAAATAAACGTTAGTATATTTATTTAGATTGTATATTTGCATTCCTAAAATTAAGAAGTTATGTCAAGAATTTGTGAAATTACTGGAAAGAAAGTTATGGTAGGGAATAATGTTTCTCATGCTAATAATAAAACCAAAAGAAAATTTTATCCTAACTTACAAACAAAGAAATTTTTTGTTCCTGAGACAGGAGAAACTGTGGTTCTGAAAGTTTCTGCAAATGCTATAAGGACAATTGATAAGAATGGGATTGCATCTGTTTTAGCTAAAGCTAAGGCTAATGGTAATATTCTTTTTTAATTTTTTTAAAGTGGTTATTTTATAAATAAGTTACTATCTTTGATGGTAAAATTTTGTTCGTAAAATTAAATATGTTATGAGAAAAACACTTTATCTTTTATCTGTATCTGTTATAATATTTTCTTGTAGTAAAGAAGATGAAGATAATACTCCTAACAATAACACTCCTACAATTGTTGAAGGATGTATAGATTCTCTGGCATTAAATTTTGATCCATTAGCAAATAGTGATGATGGTTCTTGTTACTATTCTTATTATGATATCGCCCTAGGTTTATGGAATATCACACCTGACTGTGATGAGTTTACAATTCCAATAATTGATAGCACAATTTCTTTAAATGATCAGCTACCGGAAAATATTGATGTTCAGGGAGGTAGTAATAATTTGTTATATATTGAAATAGGTGAAACACAGGTAAATGGTAATATCGATAATAATGGTAACATAATAGTACCTAAACAGACGATATCTCTTGATATGGGATTTGGTTCACCAATGGATATTGATGTTGAGGGAGGCGGTAGTATAACTTCACCTAATGTTGGCAACATGGATTTAACATATTCTTTTGATATTGAAATAATACCAGGTTTTCCTGGCATATCAGAAGAAGTAGAGTGCGCTATAACATTATACAGATAACTTTTCTTAGATTTTTTAGGATGAGAAAGTTATATGTTTTATTTCTATTAATAAATTCATTATTAGTCTATTCTCAAGAGTATACTAGAAAAGATTCTTTAAGAGGCAATCTTTCTTCTTTAAGAGCTTGTTATGATGTTACATTTTATGATCTAGATATCACAATAGATGAGAAAGAGAAGTCAATTGAATATTCAACTAGTTCTATACATTTTACGGCATTAAGTGATTTTGATTGGTTTCAGATTGATTTAGCTGCTAATATGGAGGTTATGCTGGTAGAGTTTGAAGGAGTTCATTTGGATTTCTCTAGAGAATTTGACGCAGTTTATGTTTATTTTAATCGTGAAATTAAGAAAGGAGAAAATACTAATATCAAAGTTTGGTATGGAGGTTATCCCATAGAAGCAGTTAATCCTCCATGGGATGGTGGTTTTTCTTGGGAAAAGGATCAAAACAATAAGCCATGGATTAGTGTTTCTTGTCAAGGTTTAGGAGCAAGTGTATGGTGGCCCTGTAAGGATCATCAATCTGATGAGCCAGATAGCATGCGAATAAAAGTAGCTGCTCGATATCCATTAAAGATTATAGCAAATGGAGATTTAAGAAATGACACTTCGCTTTGGAATCAGCATCTCAATTCTTGGGTGAATGTGAGTGAGTGGTTTGTTTCTTATCCAATAAACAATTATAATGTAACTTTAAATATTGGGGACTATTCTCATTTTTCAGACAAATATATCTCTAATAATGATACATTAAGGCTTGATTATTATGTCCTAAATGGTAATATTAATAAGGCTATTAGGCATTTTAAGCAAGTTAAGCCTATGATGGAATGTTTTGAAAATTATTTTGGTCCATATCCATTTTGGAATGATGGTTATGCTTTAGTTGAAACACCATATTTAGGAATGGAACATCAATCCGCAATAGCATATGGAAATAATTTTCTGCCTGGTTATTATGGTAATATTTCTTACATTGATGATCTTGATTTTGACTTTATTATTGTGCATGAGTCTGGACATGAATGGTGGGGAAATTCTATTACAACTAATGATATAGCAGACATGTGGGTACACGAAGGGTTTTGTACATATGCTGAGGCTCTTTACGTTGAGTGCATCTATGGATATAAAGCAATGCTGAGCTATTTAGATAACCAAAAAAAACGTGTTAGAAATAAAAAACCAGTTATTGGTCATTATCATGTGAATAAGCAAGGTAGTTCTGATATGTATAATAAAGGATCTTTAATGTTACATACCTTAAGATCTATAATTTCTGATGATGAGCTTTGGTTTGAAATTATTATGGGTATCTCATTAGATTTCAAATATAGAAATATTGATGGTCAAGATATAATTGATTATATAAATCAAAAAACAAGAAAAGACTTTTCCTATTTCTTTAAACAATATCTTGAAAACACTAATATTCCTGAGTTTGTATATAGTTTGCAAAATGAAGGGAGAAATACTACTTTAATTTTTAAGTGGAACGCAATTGATAATTTTAATATGCCATTACTAGTTAATATCGGCAAAGATGATTTTTGGATTTATCCGAATAATCAGTTGCAAGAAATAGATTTAGGATCTTTTGATAGGGCAAGTTTTAAGATAAGAACTGATTTGTTTTATATAGATGTTAAAAAGCAATAAATTGTATATTTGTTCAGATTTTTTAATTAAATTTGCAAATCAAAAAATTAGTTTTAAGATGGCAAAAAAAGGAAATAGAGTTCAGGTTATCTTGGAATGTACTGAACATAAATCAAGTGGTTTATCAGGAACATCTCGATATATTACAACAAAAAATAAAAAGAACACACCAGATAGGATTGAATTGAAGAAATTTAATCCTATTATGAAGAAAATGACTATTCATAAAGAAATAAAATAAAAGAAAATGGCAAAAAAGACAGTAGCATCATTACAGAAAAAAGGAGCTAAAGCTTTTACTAAAGCTGTCAAGCTTGTAAAATCAAAGACTGGTTCTTATTCATTTAAGGATGAAATAGTGCCTAAAGATAAGGTGACAGATTTCTTTGCTAGAAAATAGCGTTTAATATATGTTAAAGTAAAAGCTTCTTTCGGTTTTTGAGAGAAGCTTTTTTATTTAGAAAAAATTAATATAATGGGAATATTTGATAAGGTTAAGAGTTTATTTCAGGCAACAGAGGATAAGAAAGATAAAACATCTAAAATAGAGATTGATAAAAAAAAACTGAAAATTCAATCTAAATCCGATCCAGAACCAGAATTAGAACCAGAATCAGATCTAGAGTTAGAATCAAAATCCGATCCAGAACCAGAATTAGAACCAGAATCAGATCTAGAGTTAGAATCAAAATCCGATCCAGAACCAGAATTAGAACCAGAATCAG
>NZRJ01000037.1 GCA_002693745.1 Flavobacteriales bacterium | reverse complement strand
GGATTCTACTAGTTATATCATCTGTTTTACTTTGTGTTTTATCATTAAATATTTTTGCAATTTCTCCGTAAAATACTCTTCCAATCATCTTACCATTTATAGGCGTGTTTTCACCATGTTTTTCTTCTATTTTATGTAGTCCTAAAGGAGTCTTATTACTGTTTTCTTTACTTCCTGTGCCATATTTTGAAGAAGATATTATGAATGTCTTAATAATTTTGTTGCTTTTTATATGATATAATTTTTGCTTTTCAATTGATACAAAAATTAGTTCATTAAAATCCGAAGCGATATAATCACTAGCTATTTCAATGATATTTTCTTGCGGATTTTTACCGTTGCTTAAATTGAAAAATAAGATTAAAATAATGTTGGTGAATTTGAGCATAAATTCCAATTGATAGGTTTTTGTTTGTTTTGTATAAGTATATTATTTGTTTTCGAAAAATGTTTGCATCCTAAAAATCCTTTATATGCAGAAAAAGGGGATGGGTGTGTAGTTTTTAAAATGTAATGTTTTTTACTATTGATTAATTTTGATTTTTTTTGAGCAAGCCTTCCCCAAAGTAGAAAAATTAATCCTTTTTTTTCTGCTGACAGTTTTGATATTACCATATTCGTAAAATTTTCCCAGCCAATATTTTTATGTGATCCAGCTTCTTTTTCTCTAACAGTCAATATTACATTAAGTAGGAGAACCCCTTGATGTGCCCACTTTTCTAAATTCCCGTTGTCTGTAATTGTAGACTTAACATCTGCTTTCAATTCTTTAAGTATGTTTTTCAATGATGGCGGGATCAATGTGTTGTTTACAGAAAAAGATAACCCATGAGCCTGTCCTATTCTATGATAGGGATCTTGTCCAATAATAATTACTTTCGTTTTAGAAAATGAGGATATTTTAAAAGCGTTAAAAATATTTTCTGGTGAAGGAAAAACGTTATATTTTTTTCTTTCATTATCAATAAATTGCATTAATTTTTTAAAAGATTTTTTTTTGAATTCATTTTTTAAAATAATATCCCAGTCATTATCTATTTTTGGAGTCTTGTATTTCATTTAACTACACAAAGATATAAAGTGATTTGTAAATTTTTTTAATCACATCTAAAATTGTGTATTTTTGCACCAAATCAATTTATTATGAAAGCAATCATATTATTTGGATGTGCAGTTTTTTTGTTAGCAATTTTATCTTCATGTGGAGTTTATAAAGAACCTTGTGAAGGAGTAGGAAAAATTGGTGTTGTTAATTTAACTTCATAAAGTTATTCTTTTTGCAATCTATTGAAAAAATACGTAAACCTAAATGGCTAAAAGTAAAATTGCCTACGGGTAGCTCTTACAAAAAAGTAAGAAATATTACTCAGTCAAATAATTTGCATACAATTTGTGAAAGTGGAAATTGTCCAAATATGGGGGAGTGCTGGGGAGCTGGTACTGCAACATTTATGATCTTAGGTAATATTTGTACTAGATCATGTGGTTTTTGTAATGTTAAGACTGGTCGTCCATTACCTGTTGATTTGTTAGAGCCAAAAAAGGTAGCTAGATCTATAAAACTAATGCAAGTAAAA
This sequence comes from Flavobacteriales bacterium, assembly GCA_002693745.1. Taxonomy (GTDB): domain Bacteria; phylum Bacteroidota; class Bacteroidia; order Flavobacteriales; family BACL11; genus BACL11. The sequence goes on along the minus strand of NZRJ01000037.1, from coordinate 31,250 downwards.
CATGCGGTTATTACTTCAGTAGATAGAGATGATTTAAAGGATGGTGGTTCGAGTATTTGGGTGGAAACTGTCAATGAGATAAGAAAATTAAACCCTGATACGACTATGGAAACTTTAATACCTGATTTTAAAGGAAGACTTAAAGATATTCAACCAATTATTAATGTAGCNCCTGAAGTTGTCTCACACAATATGGAAACNGTAAGAAGNCTTACTAAGAAAGTAAGAATTCAAGCTAAATATGATAGAAGNCTTGATACTTTNAGGTATTTGAATGAGGGAGGTATTAAAACTAAATCAGGCATAATGCTAGGTTTAGGAGAAACAGAAGAGGAGATTTTAGAAACAATGAGAGACTTACGTGCAGTTGGTGTTTCTATACTTACTATTGGACAATATTTGCAGCCGTCAAAAAAACATTTGCCTGTAGTTGAATTTATCACGCCAGAAAAATTTGATAAATACAAAAAGATTGGACATTCTTTTGGTTTTCAACATGTTGAAAGTAGNCCTCTAGTAAGGTCCTCTTATCATGCCGAAAGGCATATTAGCTGATAAAATATAGATTTCATTATTTTATTGTTTTATTGAGGATAAAAGTTATATTTGTAAATTATAAATCACTATATTAAACAGATTATGAGAAATAATGTTTTACTTTTAATTTTTGGGGCAATATTATTAACTAATTACGGTTTTGCTCAAAAATGTGGGACNTANGAAGGTTCTTTAGAAGATGATATTAAGAAATATCCTGATTTTTATCAAAGTCTTGAAAGTAAGAATATTGAACTTAATTTAGAACACGAAGAAGCTTTGGGTAAGATGGCAAGGGGTAAATCAATTAGTGGAAAGAAAATTATTCCTGTTGTTGTTCATGTTATTTATGATGATATTGGAGATAATCTATCCATTGAAGAAATTCAAAATGGACTTGATGCACTTAATAGAAATATTAATGGACAAGATGATAATTTNCTAGATTTTTTACCAAGTGGGNCACCTGTTACTCCTGATGTTTTTGCTGCTGTAAGAGGAGATTTGAATGTTGAGTTTCGTTTAGCAAAAAAAGATCCACTAGGAAATTCAACAACAGGGATAGTAAGAGTTAAATCTGATTTAGCATATCTTACTGTTACAGAGAGTCTTTCAAGAAATCGTGTCAAAGCATTAAGTTATTGGAATTCATATCAATATTTAAATATTTGGGCCGTAAGATCAATGCCAGCTAATTCTGTCACTGGTGATCCTGGTCTAAATGGTTACGCACAATTTCCAAATACAGGTAGAATGTCAACGGATGGTATTGTTATTCGAGCAGGTGAGTTGAAGAGCTCAGCATCAACCACTCTTGTTCANGAAGTGGGACATTGGCTAAATTTAAGACATACCTGGGGAGATTCTCCATGTGGAGATGATGGTATTAAAGATACTCCTCCAGATAGTGAAGGAGAATTTGATTTTAGTATTTTAACTGATAATTTTCCTTATCGTGTAGGTGANATTGGTATTGGTTCAGGTTGCTTAGCAGATTCATTAAATTGGGCAGGGGAGATGTATATGAATTATATGGATTATCAGAATGATCTTTGTGGCAGTATGTTTACAATTGGACAAAATGCTGCAATGAACGAGACTTTAGAGGGTGTTTATAATCAGGAAACCAATCAATCTGGTATTGGCTTTAGGGAGTATATGTGGTCTCCAGAAAACATTGCTGCTACTGGTACTGCTGATGGTTTTAAGCCAGAAGATTGTTCTTCTAGAGAGGTTTATATTTGGACTAATGACGCTACATCAATGTGTGAATTTGAGTCTATTACATTAAAGTCTAATAAAACAGATTTTCAAAATATTTCTTCATTTGTTTGGGATTTAGGAGATGGAACGATTATTACAAATCCTACATCTTCGATAACATCTCATAGTTATTCATTACCTGGTTCTTATGATGTTTCTTTAACAATTGAGTATGATGAAATAATGGAGCTTAGAGCTTCCGATTTCAATTCCTTGCCTTTAGGAGCAGATTCTTATGATACTGAAATAGTTGATTATATGGTTCAAGGTACTTATAATGAGCTTATTAACATGGGAGCAAATAATATAACTGAAATTCAAATAGATAGTATGGGAGTATATTACGGTATGCAGGATTCATCATTTTTTAGAGGTTATATTGAAAAAGTAACACATATTGCCTCTTATACTAATACTTGTGTTAGTTCTGTAACTAAGGAAGATTTTATAACTATAGGACCAAGTGTAGCATCTTCAAATGCATCTTCTTACCAATATAGTTTTGAGAATGAATCCGATTTGAATGGTGATTGGGTTTTAGGTCAGTCTACAAATGAAGAAAATAATTGGAGTTTTAACAGTTCAAATAATACAACTTGGGAATGGCAGAGTGGAATAGCATCTAGTGGATCTTCTTCAATTAAGGTTGATAGGGATGATATGATTATTGGAACATCTACAGAAATAGTTTCTAAGTCTTATGATTTAAGTGACTTTACAAATCCGGCAATTAAATTTTCATGGTCTGGTGCTGCTGCAAATACATTCCCAGAAAATGAACTTACAGTTGAATATTCTAGAAATTGTGGAGAAGACTGGAATACATTAGGAACAATTACTCCTTTAGAGGCTGCTAATGCAGGACTTTATTCAAATAGTTTTAAACCATCGATTTCAGAGTGGAAAAATATTGTTATGACAAGTGCCGCCCTAAAAAGATCTAATATTCAATTCAAGTTTACTTATTTTGTAAATGCAAGTTCTAACAATTTTTATTTAGATGATATTCAGATTGGAGAAGAAGCATCCTTAATAGTTGAAGAAAATACTAGTTCAAGAATCTCTCTATTCCCTAATCCAGCTCAAGAGGATTTAACCATTATTTTAGAAGACATTGTAGATGCTGATATAGAGGTAAGTATAGTTAATGTACTAGGTGCAGATATTAGTAAGGTATTTACAGGAGAAGTTATAAGTAGATATCAAGAAATCTTCACTGATTTAAGTTCATTTGATAAAGGAATTTATTTTGTGAAAGTAGTGAGTAATGGGGATGTAATTTTGACTGACAAATTAATTGTTAAGTAGTAATACTTAAACACATAAAAATAGAGCCATCAAAATGATGGCTTTTTTATTACTAGTATTTTTTTATACGGAGCACTCCTTTTTCAAGTACAGCATATGTATTGTGAGTAATCCAGTCTCCAATGTTTACATATGTTGCATTATGATCGATTTTTAATTCTAAAGGAATATGTCTATGTCCAAAGATATAAAAATCAATAGGATTGATTTCTTGTTGTTTTTTGCAATAATTAAATAGCATTTCTTTTTCTTTAGAAATAAATTCTTTTTTATTTTTATTTCGGCTGCTCATACTCCATGCGTGCGCCAATGAGAATGCAAAATTAGGATGTAAACGTGTAAATAGCCATTGACATATCTTAGAAGTAAATACTTTTTTTATGAGCTTATATAAATAATCTCCTTTTCCTAAACCATCTCCATGTCCTATTAGCATTTTTTTTCCATGTTGCATTACAATTTTTGATTTATGATGAATAACAAGACCTATTTCTTGCGTAAGATAGTTTTTCATCCATAAATCATGATTACCTGTAAATAAATGTATCTCAGTGCCATTATCAGTTAGACTAGCTAATTTTCCAAGTAATCTGACAAATCCTTTTGGAACAACCTTTTTGTATTCAAACCAAAAATCAAAAATATCACCTAATAAATATATCGTCTTAGCATCTTGCTCAATTAGAGTAAGCCACCTCACAATATGTTTTTCTCTATCATGACTTTCTTTTAAGTTAGGTATTCCTAAATGAAAGTCAGAAGCAAAATATATTTTGTTTTTATTCAATGTTATTTTTCTAGTTTGGTTTTTAATAGTTGATTTGTAATTTTAGGGTCGGCTTGCCCTTTTGAAAGTTTCATTACTTCCCCTATAAAAAGACCCAATAATCCTTTTTTTCCTCCTTTATATTCATCTACTTTATCTGGATACTTTGCAATAGCTTGTTCAATATAGGTATTTATAGTATCGCTATTACTTTGTTGAATCCAGTTGTTTTTTTCTGCTATTTTAATTGCTAAATCATTAGTTTTCAACATTTCAGGAAATATTTTAGATGTAGCTAAAGTATTACTGATTTTTCCTTCATCAATAATTGTAATCAAACTTGCAAGTTGTTTAGGTGATATGTTAAATTCATTAATATTAATCGCATTTTCATTTAAGTATGATTTAACACTCCCATTAACAAGGTTTGCGGCTACTTTATAGTTGTCAGTATATGAACAAATTTTGTTGTAATAAAGTGCAATTCCTTTTTCATCTGTCAAGATTTTGGCATCATATTCAGATAAATTAAATTTTTTTGTGAATTTTTCAAACAAATCATTTGGTAGAGGGGGTAATGCTTTTTTTATTTTATCAATGTATTCTTGATGAATGATTACTGGNTGTAGGTCAGGCTCAGGAAAATATCTGTAATCATTTGCTTCTTCTTTGTGTCGCATGGATATAGTNCTATTATTATTTGNATCAAAGCTTCTTGTTTCATGCTTNACCTTNNNNCCCNCTTCTAGTATATTAATTTGCCTATTAATCTCAAATTCAATAGCTCGCTTTAAATTCCTACTGGAATTCATATTTTTGACTTCTACTTTTGTGCCGAATTTTTTTTGCCCTTTAAGCATAACCGAAATATTTGCATCACATCTCAATGATCCTTCCTCCATATTTCCATCACAGATTTCTAGATATTTTACTATCTTTTTTACTTCATTTATATATTGATAAGCTTCATCTGAAGATCTAATTTCTGGTTCGGATACGATTTCTAGAAGAGGAACACCAGCTCTATTTAAATCAATTAGTGTATTGAAAGGATCAAGATCATGTATTGATTTTCCCGCATCTTCCTCCATATGGATTCTCGTAATATTTATGTTTTTTTTCTGTCCTTGTTTATTTTTTATCTGAATAACTCCACCATTACATATTGGTGTTTTATCTTGTGTGATTTGGTACCCTTTTGGTAAATCAGCATAAAAGTAATTTTTTCGAGAATATTCATTTTTCTCTCTAATCTTAGAGCCAACTGCAATTCCTAATTTTACCGCAGATTCAATAACTTTTGTGTTACTTTTGGGTAAGGTCCCAGGGTGTCCTAAAGAAATTACTGAAATTTTTGAATTTGGTGTAGCACCATAGACATTTTCATCAGAAGAATATGCTTTACTTTTAGTAAGTAATTGAGCATGTACTTCAAGCCCGATAATTGCGATATATTTTTCGTAAATACTCACTATTTAAAAATTATTTTTCCTGAACTAATTATCTTTTCATCCTTTTTAAATAGATAAAAATACAAACCATTTATTAAATTGTCCCTAAAGATAGTTTTTTGATTATTATTTAACTGCTCTTCTCTTATTTTAACTCCTAAACTATTAAAAAGTATAAAATTGTCTGCATCTGATGTAAAAGTAAACTTCTTTGTAGCTGGGTTAGGATAGATATTATCTTGAAAATTACTATTTAAAATATTCTCTGTTTCTGTACTTAGTTCAATAATATATAAACCAGTTTGCATATCTGAGACAATAATATTTCCAGATGGAAGATATGGATACACGCCCCATGCTCCTTTAAAGGATATGTGATCATTAGCAGTATATGTGTCATACTTCCAAGTTTGAATAGGATTACTTGGGTCGGATATGTCAAACACTCTTAGGCCATCGTGATAGTATGGAATAAATGCTAAATTTCCTTTGATAATTCCATTATGTGCCATAGAGTTTGGGTCAACTCCTGAATTAAAGGTAGATAATACAGTTAGATTACTTAAGTCTGAAACATCTATTATTTTGACATCATAACCATGATTCTCATCTTGCATAACATAAATTGTTCCATTATCATTTAACCATCCAGAATGATTATAGCCAGCATCTGGGTATGATGTAAGTGAACCTAATAATGTTGGCTGATCTCCAAGTTGATTTACATTTGAGAAATCAAGAATTCTAAATCCACTATTTCCACAATTAAGATAAGCAGAATCATTTCGCACAAAAGCATCATGAACATGTCCAACATCATTATATGAGTAAATTAATGTAGGGTTTGTTGGTGAATTTAGACTATATACATCCATAGCTGAATTTGAAGCACAAGCATATAGTTTTGCTGTCGCTGTATCAATAAAGATATTATGAGATTTAGTGAAAAGTACATTTGAATCATATACTACATTTACAGAGTTTGGTAAATCAGTAATGTCAACAATCTGAAGTGTGCTTGAACTTCCTTCATCACAAACCATATATAAATACCCAGCAAAATCATGGTAATCTCTATGAATAACTCCTCCTCCTGTATATCCACCTTCAACAAATGCTACTTGAGTGCTATTTGCAGGATCAGTTACATCAAAAAAATGTGTGCCAGCTGTAGTTCCTATTATTCCAAATTCTCGATTATTTACTACTAATCCCCAGCATTCGTTGTACGTGTTGTTATAAGCAAATGACCCTACTAAGGAAGTGTCCTGCCAATTGTAAAGTAACTTTGCTGTTTGCTGAGCATTAGCACAATTGATAATAAAAGTAGTAAATAAAATATGTAGTATCTTTTGCATTATTATAAAGATGAAATTAGTTTTTTAATGATTAGAGTTAGTTTAGGTTCGGCTATTTCAGCTGTTTTTTGTATTTCTTGATGACTAACTTTCTTTATTTTTCCTGGTACTCCTAAATCAGTTATTACTGATATGGCAAAGCAGGGAATATTCATATGTCGAGCTACAATTACTTCAGGTGCAGTTGACATTCCTACAGTGTCTCCTCCAATAATTCTCATGTATTTATACTCAGCAGGAGTTTCTAATGTAGGTCCAGTAAGAGCAATATATACTCCTTTTTTAATAGATATTTTATTAGCTTTTGCAATACTTTCTGCTTTTGCAATTAAGTCTTTGCAATAAGAATCACTCATATCAGGAAATCTTGGTCCAAATTCAGTAATATTTTCTCCAATTAGCGGGTTGGGAATTAAGTTAATGTGATCGCTTATTATCATTAGATCTCCTACTTCATATTCAGGATTTACACCTCCACTTGCGTTTGAAACAATTAATTCTTTTATTTCTAGTAATTTCATCACTCTTATTGGAAAAGTGACTTGATACATATCATATCCTTCGTAATAATGAAAACGTCCTTGCATGGCAATTACTTGTTTTCCTCCTAATTTGCCAAAGATTAGTCTTCCCGAATGCCCTTCAACTGTTGATATTGGAAAATTAGGAATTTCTTTATATGGAATTGAATATTCAATTTGTATTTCAGCTACTAATCCACCTAGTCCAGTTCCTAAAACAATGCCAACTTCTGGTTTATAATTTGTTTTTCTTTTTAAAAATGATGCTGATTCTTTAACTTTCTCTAACATGATCTAATACTTGTTTGTTAAATTTTTGGTTTTTATCTATCTTCACTTTGATAGCAATATAATATATCTTTTGCGTAAAATTAGGAAGAAATCTTCTTAACTTAGTAGCATCTTTTTCGGTGGTCAAGATAAGTTTTTTTGAGCTTTTTTCATTATTGTGTATTAACAAGATTTTTTTAATATCTTTTAATTTGTAATTATGATGGTCAGGAAACTTGATTAAGTTTACTTTTCTTCCTTTTTCTTCTAAATAGTGTTTCAGTGGATTAGAGTTTGCTATACCGGTTACTAAAGTAATAGTGTATTCATTTTCATTTTTTAGCTCGGTATTATTATTAATACATTTGTATTTCTCATATGTAATCGATGAAAAATATATTGTTTGATGTGTTTTTAGATTTAGTTTTTCTTTTAGTTTCTTCTTTTCATAATCATTTATATTATAAGGAGTATTAGTTATCAAAATTATGTCACTTCTTTTTGCTTCGCTTGCAGGCTCCCTCAATCTCCCTAAAGGAAGCAGCTTATCATTTATAAAAGGTTTATAGAATGGTGTTGTTATTATATTTAGACTTGCTTGTATTTTTCTATGTTGAAAACCATCATCTAATAGAACTATATTTGTGTTAGGTTTATCATTAAGAATTTTTTTCACTCCTTTATTTCTATCATTGTTAACAGCTACTATACAATTAGGATTATTTAGTTTTAGTTGCAATGGCTCATCACCAATAAGAATTGGGTTACTATCTAAATTAACATAATTAAATCCTGATGATTTTCGACCATACCCTCTACTAAGTATTGCTATTTTATATTTTTTAGATAACAGTTTTGCAATGTAATTGGTATGGGGTGTTTTTCCACTTCCACCTACCGAAAGATTTCCAATGCAAATAATAGGTATATTATGTTTTGTAGCTTTTAATATACCGTAATTAAAAAGAGAGTTTCTTAATTTGATTATTGTCCCATATATAAAGGAGAGTGAGTACAAAAGAAAACGCATATCGCAAAGATAGTATTTTAGTTATTAAAGACTTTTGTATTTTTGGAAAATGAAAATAAAAGAAATAACTACTTATTTAGAAACAATAGCGCCAATATATTATCAAGAAAATTATGATAATTCTGGTTTAATAGTTGGAGATGAAAATGCTATTGTAAATGCCGCTCTTGTAACACTTGATTGTACTGAGGCTGTAATTGACGAAGCTCTAGCAAAAGGATGTAATCTTGTCATTGCTCATCATCCAATTATATTTAAGGGACTAAAAAAGTTAAATGGAGGCGATTATATTCAGCGTATTATTATAAAAGCAATTAAACATAATATTTCTATTTATGCTATGCATACCAATTTAGATAATGTTTTAAATGGGGTTAGTTCTGAGATTGCTAAGAGGTTAGGTGTTGAGAATACTAAAATATTAAAGCCGAAAAAAGATTTACTAAGACAATTGGTTGTTTATTGTCCAACTTCTGATGTAGATAAGTTAAGAAATCAACTTTTTCAAGCTGGAGCAGGAGACATAGGTAATTATGATGAGTGTAGTTTTAGTTCAGTTGGTAAAGGTACTTTCAGATCAGATGAAAGATGTAATCCACATGTAGGATTGATAGGTGAGCGAAACACAGTGGAAGAAGAAAAAATAGAGGTTGTTTTTACGAAAGATAAAGAAAACAGTATAATATCTGCTATGAAGAATACTCATCCTTATGAGGANGTAGCTTATCNGATTTATAGCTTGGATAATCTATATCAAGATGTTGGNTCTGGTATTATAGGTGAGCTACCAAAAGCTATCAAAGCTGAAAAATTTTTAGCAATGATAAAAAGCAAGATGAAAACTGATTGTGTTCGCTATACTAAATTGGTTAAAGATAAGATNAAAAAAGTTGCTATTTGTGGAGGAAGTGGTAGCTTCTTGCTTTCGATTGCAAAAAAAGCAAAAGCAGATATTTTTATAACAGCAGATTTTAAATACCATGAGTTTTTTGATGCTGAAAATGAAATTGTNATAGCTGATATAGGTCACTATGAAAGNGAGCAGTTTACAAAGGATCTGATTTTTGATTTGCTTACCAAAAAATTTACTAAATTTGCCGTCCGATTATCTAAAGTGAATACTAACCCGATAAAGTATCTTTAAAAATGGCAAAAAAGACAAAAATTAATATAAGCAGTGTAGAGGATCAATTAAAAGCATTACATGAACTACAGGTTATTGACACTAAAGTTGACAAAATCAGAATTATTAGAGGTGAATTACCTTTAGAGATTGAAGATCTAGAAGATTCTNTTGCTGGGTTAGATACAAGATTAGAAAAGTTTGAAGCTGAATTGGAAACAATTAATGAAAGTATTGTTGCTAATAAAAATACAATTGCCTTGGCTACTGAAGCTATTGAAAGNTATGAGANACAGCTTAAAAATATTAAAAATAATCGTGAGTTTACATCTTTAACNAAAGAAGTAGAATACCAGAANTTAGAAATTCAGCTTGCAGAAAAGAAAGCAGCACAAAATGCTGCAAATGCACTTCACAAAAAAGAAATAATTAATGCTTGTAAAGAAAAAATTGCTGAAAGAAATGAAGAGTTAAAATTAAAAACAGCTGAGCTTAGTGAAATAGTTGCTGAGACTGAAAAAGAAGAAAAATCACTAATTGCAGANTCTGTTAAAGCTGAGAAGGTAATTCCAGAAAGNTTATTGACAGCTTATAAAAGAATTAGATCAAAAGTAGCAAATGGTTTGGCTGTTGTTTCTGTAGAACGCGAAGCTTGTGGTGGTTGTTTTAGTCAAATTCCTCCNCAAAGACAATTAGATATTAAAATGCATAAGAAGGTTATAGTATGTGAGCATTGTGGTAGAATTATGGTTGATGCTAATATTTTTGATGAAAAAGAAGCAGCTTAACTTATTCTAAGCAATTTAACATNATGNAGTCCTTTTATTAGAATGAGAAGACTTACNCTTTTATTTNTGCTTTTTTATAAATCTATTTTTGCATCTTTCGATATGAATGAGAATATCGAACAATCTTATTCTNATATTTTAAATTTGAATTTTGATAAGGCCAATGCTTTATTAAGCAAGGAACAATCNAGTAATCCAAATAATGGTTTTATTCCTTTNTATAAAAACTATATTGATTTTTTAACAATACTTATAACTGAGGATGTTGATTATTTTGAATCGCATAAAGATTTTAAAGTTAGGCGAATTGATTTATTAGATGGTAATGATNCNTCTTCTCCGTATTATCTATACGCAAAAGCAGANATNACTTTACAATGGGCTTTTTCAAGATTAAAATTTGAACAATATGTAGTTGCAGCATATGAAATTATAAAAGCATATAAATTACTTGAGGAAAATAAACAGAAATTCCCTGACTTTACACTTAATAATAAAGGTTTAGGGTTGATTCATTCTTTGCTTGGAGCAGTGCCTAAAGATCTTTATTGGATAATTCATCTTGCTGGAATAAATGGAGGTGTTTCTTTGGGTCTTAAAGAATTAGATGAGTTATTGAATGATAATCGTTTTATCATGTATGAGGANGAGGTTTTGTTTTTACTTTCCTTTTTGCATATAAATTTAGAAAATAATGATGTACTTATTAATGATTTTCTTGATAGGATAGGTAATCGATATAAAGATAATATATTGTTAAATTTTACTGCTTGNAGATTGCTACATAATTTAGGAAAAAATGATGATTGCATAGCTATATTACAAAGCAGGAAAGATAATAATCNGACAATAGCATTTTGTTACCTTGATTATTTAGAAGGAATGTCTTATTTATACATGTTAGATTTAAAAAATGCAAAACGAAAATTTGAGTATTTTATTGAGAATTTCAGAGGCGTAAATTATATTAAGTCTGCTTATCATAAATTAGCTTGGATTGCTTTTTTACAGAATGAACATAATGATAAGCTTGCTTATTTTCAGAAGGTGATTTTAGAAGGNAATGCANTAATTGATGAAGATAAAGTGGCCCTANATAATGCTAAAAAAGGAGTGATCAAAAAAGATAATCTAAATTTTAGATTACTAAGATCAAGGTTACTATATGATGGGGGATATTATGAAGATGCTAGATTAGAGATTTCTTCTATAGAGATACAAAATATAAATTTAGATTTNCAAGATGAATATTTTTATCGATTAGCAAGAATAGAGTCAAAACTAAGTTCTGAAGATACTACGNTANTTAAATATTATCAAAAAGCTTTTGAAGTAGGTCAAAATTTTAATAACTATTATGCTCCAATGTCGGCTTTACAGATAGGATTAATTTATGAAAGAAAAAGAGATACTGATAGAGCAGTATCTTATTTTAATAAATGTCTTTCAATNTCAGGATTTGATTACCAAAGGGGAATACATCAAAAAGCAAAAGCTGGCCTCGCAAGAATTTTAGATTAATATCTAAAACCTAATGTAAGTAATAGTTTATGTTTAGTATTCTCTAAACTTATAGGAACGCCACTATATAATAATTGTTCGTTTGCTTGCATAGTTAAAACATANGCAACATCTATAAAATAAGCCCCATTATTNANACCTAAACCATAACTAAAGTTNTCTTTGCTAAGATCTTTTANNATAGAAGCACTTCCATATTTTGAGTANCCAGCTCTTAAAACAAAAGGTTTGATTGTCANTTCAGCTCCTATTTTTACATTTTCAGTATTTTGATAGATGTTTTTTATTGTTGTGTTTTCTTCCTCAAAATCAGAAGTAAAGTATTCTGCAGTCGAGTAGTCTATTAATTCATATTCACCAGATATTATGATGTTGTTAAATCTAGTAGATGCGCTTATGTTAGCTTTTAAAGGAGTAATTAAATTATAACTAAATGGAGTTAAATAGCCCATAGAATAATATTTTGAACTGTCTTTAAATATGGTTGTTAAGGAAGTATTATAATCTTCTTCTATACTAAAGAATGTNGGNGAATGTAGTGAGCCTCCAATTTTTATTTCTTCTGAAAACCTGTAAATAGCACCAATTTTAAGATTATAGCCTGTTCCATATGCAGATATTTCTTCCGTTAATAACATTTGTCTTAGATTATTCAAAGTATCTGAGATTTCATTCTCAGAATATTCTGAATATTCATAATAGTCAAATGTAGGTACACCTATGGTAGCTCCTATATAAATTTTTTCTTGATAGGAACTTCCTAAAGAAAAAACAAATTCATTCATGCCTCCAAGACTTGTAGACAATTTTGATTGTAATTTAGGATTTGTAGAAAACTTAGAGATGTACTCTCCATTTATTTCATCCCCATTATTATTTATAAGTGGGTCAATTAAAAATGTTTCCCAAGCCATAACTGAGTAGGCATTTGTAAGATTTTCTTGAGTTGTCCCANTAGTCATTGCTAGAATTCTATCAACTATTGAGCTAGTACTGTTTATACCCTTAANATTTATAGTGTTATTAAAATTAGCTAATTGATTCCAACCTATACCTATATTAAACCTTNTCCAATCAGATTCTTTTTGGGGAATAGTAAATACTAGACCTAGATTGCCTATAGAAACCTTAGATTTATAAGAAGAAAGATTATAGTTGTTATAATATGATTTNGTTGAATTTAAATTAAAACAAGGAGTAAATGAGATTTCAGAGAATTGATACATNCCAATACCAGCTGGATTTGAACTTAAGCCTGAAAATTCACCTCCTAATGATCCAAATGCACCACCCATTGCAGAGTATCTTGCTGTTCCACTTAATTCATGAGTTGAATATCTTAATGCATCTATCTCGTTTTGTGCATTAACTATAGTTGCGCTAATTGCNAGAGCAATTACTAAAATTTTTATTTTCATTTTATCTTCTTGGTTTAAAATTCCCTCTTTTTCCTCTAGATGATTTATTGTTACTATTTGATCTATTATTTCGAATTTGCGTATTGTAACTTCTATTGTTGTTTCTTCTATTTGAATTTGTTCTTATTTTGGTGTTATTTCTTTGTGTGTTATTATTTATATTAGTTGATGCTTTTTCTCTAGTTGTTTTTGTATTAACTCTTGTTGTATTTGAATTAGAGCGTTTTTTGTTTAAATTTGATAAACGATTATTATTAGTGTTTACCCTAATTCTTCTGTCATTACTATTTGATGATAAACTTCCTCTTCGTCCATTTATGTAGGAATTGTATTTNTTGTTATTATAGNAAAATGTATTATTATAAATGTGATGATATTTTGANCCATAATTATATGTGTAATAGCTNCCATAATAATAAGGAGTGTAATAATCCATATAATAAGGTGTATAACCATAGTATGCATAATAAGGAGAATGCCAGTTGTATCCATGATATATACTTGTTCCAAAAAGAAATGGATCATAACTATTCCAAGAGTAGTTAGTATATATTCCGCCATAATATCCACCATACATTGGTCTGTGGAATCTTCTTAATCTAGAAGAGAAATTATCCTCTTCGTAATAATAATTACTATCAGAATCATAAAAAGTATTTGAATCTAAAGATGAGTCATTTGAAGATGTTTTTTTGTCATTTGTGACTAATTCTTCATAAGAACTAAATTCATCACTCTGTAAATAATTAGGATCAGTATAATTAAAATGAGTATATGTAACGCATGAAGAAAAAAATAGTATTGATACTAAAGTTAGAATAAAATATTTCATAGTTCTTTTTTTTGTTTGAGACTCATAAACATATGCTCATTTAATTTGTTAGTTTTGTACTAANTTTTATTAACTTAACGAAAATAATACTACAAAATTACATTTTTTAAGATAAAATGGCAAAAAAATTAACATCACGAAAACAAGATTATTCTCAATGGTATAATGAGATAATTCAANGAGCAGATTTAGCTGAGAATTCAGGAGTAAGAGGTTGTATGGTTATAAAACCATATGGATATGCAATATGGGAGAAAATGCAAGCAGAGCTAGATAGAATGTTTAAGGAAACTGGTCATGAGAATGCTTATTTTCCACTTTTTATTCCTAAATCCTATCTAAGCAAAGAAGCTGCTCATGTAGATGGTTTTGCTAAAGAATGCGCTGTCGTTACTCATTATCGTTTGAAAAATTCTGAAGACGGGAGAGAGGTTGTAGTTGACCCTCAAGCAAAATTAGATGAAGAGCTTATTGTACGTCCAACATCAGAGACTATTATTTGGGATACTTATAGAAAATGGATACAATCTTATCGTGATTTACCAATATTAGTAAATCAGTGGGCCAATGTGGTGAGATGGGAAATGCGTACTCGATTGTTTTTAAGAACTGCTGAGTTTCTTTGGCAAGAAGGTCATACTGCTCATTCTACAAAAAAAGAAGCAATTACTGAAACTGAGCAGATGATAAATATTTATGCTGACTTTGCGCAGAATTTTATGGCTATGCCTGTTGTAATAGGACTAAAATCTAAAAAGGAAAGATTTGCTGGTGCTGAAGAAACTTATTGCATAGAAGCCTTAATGCAAGATGGAAAGGCATTACAAGCTGGTACTTCTCATTTTTTAGGTCAGAATTTTGCAAAAGCATTCGATGTTAAATTTACTTCTAAGGAAGGAAAGCAAGAATATGTTTGGGCAACATCATGGGGAGTTTCTACTCGATTAATGGGAGCATTAGTTATGGCACACTCAGATGATCATGGCTTAGTTTTGCCTCCAAAATTAGCTCCTCATCAAGTTGTTATTATTCCTATTTATAAAAGTGACGAACAGTTAAATCAAGTTTCTGAAGTGGCTCTTAAAGTTAAAAAAATGTTAGAATCAAGAGGCGTGTCTGTAAAGTTTGATAATAGAGATACTCATAAGCCAGGATGGAAATTTGCAGAATATGAACTTAAGGGTATTCCATTACGTTTAGCATTAGGTGCTCGAGATATAGAAAATAAAACAATTGAGGTTTTTAGAAGAGATACTTTAGAAAAGAAGACATATAATATTGTTGATATTGATAATAAGGTAGAGAAATTACTGCATGATATACAAGATAATTTATATAAAAAAGCACTTGCTTTTCGTACGAAGATGACTTTTCATGCAAATTCAAAAGATGAATTTGTTAAGTTAATCAAGAAAGGGGGATTTGTTTATGCCCATTGGGATGGAACATCGAAGACTGAAGAATTGATTAAACAAGAAACTAAGGCTACTATTAGGTGTATTCCATTAGATGTAAAAAAAGAATCAGGCGTTTGTTTATTTTCTGGAAAACCATCCGCTATGAGAGTTTTATTTGCTAAAAATTATTAATATGAATTCGGAGAACAACATTCTTAAATTATTGAAGGAAAAATCTTGTACTAAACAAAAGGTTTATAAAATAACTAAGTCAGTATTTGCAGAGATTCAAGATATTTTAAGCGAGAAAGCAATTAGATTAAATAACGCCGTTTCCGATCCTGATGTTGATATTTCTTATGAAGAAACTGGAGATTTTGATGCTAAATTAAAATTTTCTGGAGACACTCTGCTTTTTAATATGCACACAAACATTTTTGATTTTGATTCTTCTCATCAAATACACAAAACATCATATGTTAAAGAGGATAAGATGCGATCATTTTGTGGCGTAATTAATATTTATAATTTTCTTTCTGATTCGTTAAAGTATAATAGGTTGAATGATGCTGGATTTTTGATTGCTAGAATCTTTATAAATAAGGATAATCATTTTTTCGTTGAAGGGGATGCAGAATTAGGTTTTTTATTTAATGATTTGATTAATCAGCAAATTAATAAAGAACAATTGGAAAATATTATTAATTCTGCAATAGAGTATTCATTAAATTTTGATTTGCAAACACCAGATTTTAATACAGTTAAAATGGTTTCTGTGCATCAAATAATAGAGGCAAACAATAATCACAAGATAAAAACATCTAAACGATTAGGATTTAAATTGTCGCATGAGACAAATAATGCGTAATTTTTTTGTAAGATTAAAAAAAAGTATAAATTTGCGAACTCAATTTTGAGTACACTCAGGCCCCGGTCGTCTAGTGGTTAGGACGCCAGGTTTTCATCCTGGTAACCGGGGTTCGATTCCCCGTCGGGGTACTTTAAAAAAAGAAATATGGCAAATCATAAGTCAGCATTAAAAAGAATTAAACAGACAGAAACTAAAAGGTTGTTGAATAAGTACAAGCATAAGACCGCTAGAAATGCTATTAGAGATTTAAAGAAATCTACTAGTAAAAAAGAAGCACTAGTAATGTTACCGAAAGTAACTGCTATGTTAGATAAATTAACAAAAACAAATATTATTCATAAGAATAAGGCTTCAAATTTAAAATCAAAGTTAACAAGACATGTTAATGCATTATCTTAATAATCATATAAAAAATAATAAAAAAAGGCTAATCAATTGATTAGCCTTTTTTTATATTTGGTTCATTCATTTTATTTCAAAAGAATTTAAAAATAGAATTATGACAGTAATTAATTTAGGAAATAATCATACAATATTTAATCATTTTATTCAAGAAATTAGAGATATCAATATTCAAAATGATTCTATGCGTTTTAGAAGAAATATTGAGAGGATAGGAGAGGTTTTTGCTTATGAGATTAGTAAAAAGTTACAATATAAAAACAAAGAGATTACTACTCCACTTGGCATTTCTACAGAATCTTTGATTAGTGAAAAACCTGTACTTGCTACTATTCTTAGAGCAGGACTTCCTCTTCACCAAGGATTATTAAACTATTTTGACTCATCTGATAGTTCTTTTATTTCAGCTTATAGAGAACATAAAAAAGATGGCTCATTTGATATAAAAATTGAATATATGTCATCTCCTAATATAAATGAAAAAACATTAATACTTTGTGATCCTATGATAGCAAGTGGTGCTTCTATGGTGATGGCAATGGAAGCAATTCTAAGTAAAGGTAAACCAAAACACATACACATAGTTGGTATTATTGCTAGCACTGAGGGTATTAACTATTTGAAAGAAAATTCTCCTATAAATAATTTTACTTTGTGGATTGGTGCAGAAGACTCTGCTATGACTTCAGAGTCATACATAGTACCAGGATTAGGAGATGCAGGTGATTTAGCTTATGGAGAAAAGAAATAATGAGATACCGTCATATATTTTTTGATTTAGATAGAACTTTATGGGATTTTGAGACAAATTCGCATGCAACATTATTAGAGATTTGTAATGCTTATGATCTAAATGCTAAGGGTGTTCTTGACTACGATGAATTCATTAAGAAATATAAAATTCAAAATGAAAAATTATGGGATTTATATAAAATAGATAAAATTTCACAGAAAGACTTAAGACGAGAGAGGTTTCAAAGGACTCTTTTAGATTTTGGGATTAATGATTTTAAGTTATCTGAAGAAATTGGTGAAAAATATATCGAAGTTTGCCCAAGAAAAGATAGGTTATTCCCATATACTTTTAAAATGTTAGATTATCTAAAAAATAAATACACCTTACATATTATTACAAATGGATTTGATAGAACTCAACATATAAAGTTAGAATATTCAAATTTAAAACCTTTTTTTACCCAGATTATAACATCAGAAAAAACAGGCTATAAGAAACCAAATCCAAAGATTTTTGAGCATGCTTTAGATTTAGCAAATGCAAAAAATAATGAGAGTATTTATATTGGCGATGATTTAGTTGTCGATATTTTAGCTTGTCAAAATTTTGGAATTGATGGGATCTATTTCAATCCAGAAAAAAAAATACACAATGAAAATGTAAGGTTCGAGATATCTTGTCTTAGTCAGATAATGGATATATTATAAATCCTGCTTTTGTTAAATCGTTCCAGAAATTGGTATAAGATTTATTCACAACTTCTATATTATTTATTTGTAATTCACCAAATTTAAGGCATAAAGGCGCGAAGCTCATGGCCATTCTATGGTCTTTGTAGGTTTTAATTCTTTTACTAGAACTTAGTTTTTCAAGCTCTTTTTTAACAACTGCAACTCTATTACTTTCTTTATCTTTTAGAGTTTGTAATCCTAAAATCTCTGTATTTATATCTTTTGCATATAAAGTGCATTTTAGAGGTTGATATAAATCTGGACTTTCAATTAAATCAATCTTTTTTGGAAATGTTTTTTTTTCACTTTTTGTTAATAGTAAAGATTCATGTTTAAAAACTGATGACACACCTAAACTTGTAAAGAGATCTACTATCTTTTTATCACCCTGTATAGAATTTTCTCTTACTCTTTTTAATTTAATTTTGCATTTTTTTGATAATGCAGCAATTTCAAACCAAAAAGATGCAGATGACCAATCTGCTTCTACTTCATAGTTTTTTGATATATAAGGTTGTTGTCTTATTGAGATGATATTTTTATTCCAAGACCACTTTATGCCAAAGTATGCCATTAATTTCAAAGTCATCAAAATATAGGGTTTAGAAACTAGATCTTTGGTTACTTCAAGTTGAATACCATTTTCAAGAGTAGGTGAAATAAGTAAGATAGCACTAATAAATTGAGAACTTATTCCTGCATTAATTTGGATAGATCCCCCTTTTAGTTTCGATCCTATTATTCTTAATGGTGCGAAACCTTCATTTTCCATATATTCTATTTTTGCACCCATTTCTTGCAGAGCTTTTACCAAATCTTTAATAGGCCTATTCCTTAATCTCTTTGAACCTGTTAGAATAAATTCTTTATTTTTTTGAATAGCAAAAAATGCTGTTAAAAAACGAAAAGTGGTGCCAGCATGACCGACATCAATGTTTTTTTTTGATGAGTTTAAAGCTTTTACTAGGCTGATCGTATCATTGGAATTTGATAAGTTTTCAATATTAAAATAATCATTACAAAGGGATCTAATAATTAGTAAGCGATTAGAAATGCTTTTTGAAGAGGGTAAGTTGATTTCGCAATTTATATTTTTTGTTGGATGAGATACTTTATAGTTCATTTTCAAAAAATAAATTGTCTATTGTGCAATTTCCTATACCATTTAATAAAGAAAAATTTATTTTTTCATTATTATTTTTTTTATCGTTTTGTAGAAAAAATAAAAGTTTTTCTTTAGATGGTCTATATGGTAAACTAAAGTTACTAAGGATATAATTTTTGATCTCGTTTTTTTCTGTTTTTGATAAGTTAGAAATTTCAGCTTCTAGAATCATTCCGATAAATATTGCTTGCCCATGCAAGATAGGAGTTCTTTTTTTTAGATAATAACTTTCAATAGCATGCCCGAAAGTATGCCCGAAATTTAATTTTTTTCGTTCATTATTTTCTTTAGGGTCATTAAGTGTTATTTTGTTTTTAAGTTCAACTGAAAGTTGAATCATATCTT
Organism: Flavobacteriales bacterium; assembly: GCA_002693745.1. GTDB lineage: Bacteria > Bacteroidota > Bacteroidia > Flavobacteriales > BACL11 > BACL11. The sequence goes on along the minus strand of NZRJ01000037.1, from coordinate 11,417 downwards.
GCCAATTCAAATTTTGAAATGGAGTATCTATTATTGTGTTCCATAAATCTTTATCTGAGATTAGCGCATGTTTAACTATCTCTGCAAATCCTGATCTTAATTCAATTTCAGGTAAAGTATTTAGGAAACTAGTATCTATCAAAACTGATTTAGGATTAGCAAATAATCCGATTTGATTTTTAAAATTTTCAAAATCTACAGCTACTTTGCCTCCAATTGAGGCATCTGCCATTGCAAGTAAAGTTGTGGGAATGTGAATAAAATCAATTCCCCTTTTGTAAGCGCTAGCGCAGAATCCTCCGATATCACCAATCACTCCTCCACCTAAATTGATTAGAATTGAATTTCTATCAAATGCATGATGAGTAAGTTTTTTCCATATCAGATTACATGTATTAATATTTTTGTTTTTCTCTCCTGATGGTATTTCAATGATAATTGCTTGATCAATTTTTGGTATTTTGTTTAGGCAATATTTTTTAGTGTTTTCATCTACTAAAATTGCTACTTTAGAATAAGATTTAACTTCTAATTTAGATAGAGATTCTTCTCCAATCCATATTGAATAATTAGATGCGTCTATTTTTTTCACTCAGTTATTTCTGATAGAGGATTTGCTGTAAATCCATTAATGTAAGAATTATTTGAAATAGTAGAAATATTTGGTGTAATTGTAAATGAAAAAATTAATACAATTATTAGTCTTTTCATTTTTTACTTTTTTTAATCAACACAACTACAAGTGATAAAATAATAGCAATCAATACATCTGCAATTGGAGGCGCATCTGGCCAACCAAAATTCCAAATGCAAACTAAGGATATCCAAACTATCCATACAAAATCAAGAGTTTTAATTTTCATTTCATAAATTTTATAAACAAGCAAACTTACAAATAGTCCCCAAAACATACCCCCAACAATATCAAAAGGATAATGAACTCCTAAATAAATTCGACTGAAACCGATTAAAACTGCCCATGAAAACAAATTAACAAACCACCAATACCTTTTAAGTAACAGAGAAACAAAAAAGGCAATTGCAAAGGAATTCGCTGCATGTGAAGAAATAAAACCAAAAGGTCCACCACAACCATCTACTACTCTAATTCCATCTAACAAATGGCATGGTCTTGCACGTTCAAAGATTTCTTTAAACAACTTAACTGATCCAAAATCAGCAAAAAAAATCAATATAGCTATAGAGAATAAGATTTTTATAAAATCCTTTTGGAAATTCTTATATAGGGTATAAAGTATAAAAATATACAAGGGAATCCATAACCACTTTGATGATATTAATATCATTACTTCATCCATTTGCTTCCATCCTGTAGAATTGATTAGTCTAAAGAGATACTCATCTATTTTTTGAAGATATTCCATTATTGATTAAGTTTTTCCCAAATTAAATCTTTTAGTTCTGTAAGCCCATGTTGAGCTACTGATGATATGAATAGAGAAGATAAGTCTTTTGGAAGATCTTTGGCGATTTCTATCTTTAGTTCATCATCTAGCATGTCAGATTTACTAATTGCTAAAATTCTGTTTTTGTCTAACAATTCAGGGTTATATTTTTTAAGTTCCCCTAAAAGAATGTTGTATTCTTTAGCAATATCTTTTGCATCTGCAGGGATCATGAAAAGTAATGTTGTATTTCTTTCAATATGACGTAGGAAACGTAATCCTAATCCTTTTCCTTCAGCAGCTCCTTCAATAATTCCTGGTATATCAGCCATTATAAAGGATTTATGGTCACGATAAGAGACAATACCTAAATTAGGAACTAGAGTAGTGAATGGGTAGTTTGCAATTTCTGGTTTAGCTGCAGAGACAACAGACAGTAAAGTCGATTTTCCAGCATTTGGAAAGCCTACTAAACCAATATCTGCTAGTATCTTTAACTCTAAGATAAACCAGCCTTCGACGGAATCTTTACCTGGCTGAGCATATCTTGGGGATTGATTAGTAGATGATTTAAAATGTGAATTTCCTCTTCCTCCCATTCCACCTTTTACTAACGTATATTCTTGACCGTCTTCTGTAATCTCAAATAGAATTTTTCCAGTTTCTGCATCTTTTGCTGTACTTCCTAATGGGACCTCAATATAACTATTTGCACCATCTTTTCCAGAGCTATTACTTTCACTTCCCCATCCACCATGTTCGGCAAAAATATGTTTTTGATACCTTAAGTGGAGTAGGGTCCACATATGTTTATTTCCTTTTATTATAACACTTCCGCCTTGCCCTCCATCTCCTCCATCTGGTCCACCTTTTGCAGTAGTTTTATCTCTTCTAAAATGAGCAGAACCCGCACCACCTTTTCCAGAGCGACAAAAGATTTTAACATAATCGACAAAATTGGAATTCTTAACTCTCATTTTACAAATTATCAATAACGGAGTTTAATTTTTGGGCAATATCTTCAACAGATCCTAAGCCTTCAATTTCATAGAGTTTATTTTGAGATGAGTAAAACTCTTTTAAAGGGGCTGTTTTATTATTATATTCATTGATTCTATTAGCAATAATACCTTCATTTTTATCATCTGCTCTTCCAGAATTTTTTCCTCTTTCAAGCAATCTTCTAATCAGCTCATCATCTGCTACTTTTAAAGATAGCATAGATGATATCGAAGTGCCTTTTTCTTTTAAAAGAATATCTAAAGCAGTAGCTTGTGCAGTAGTTCTAGGGAAGCCATCAAAGATAAATCCGTTTGCAGTTAGATTGTTATCTAATTTTGATGATATCATTCCAATTACAACCTCATCAGGAACTAAATCTCCTCTATCCATTAGTGTCTTTGCTTCAAGTCCTAATTTTGTACCTGCAGCAATTTCTGATCTTAAAATATCACCTGTTGATAAATGTATCAGATTATATTTTTGCATTAATAGGCTAGATTGTGTTCCTTTCCCTGCTCCTGGAGGGCCAAATAGTACTAAGTTTAACATTTTTATTTTTTTAGTTTATAAATATGTGGCAAATTACGACCAATTTCGTCATAATCTAATCCATAACCAACAACAAAATTATTTGGTATTGATTTGCCGATAAAGTCTATCTTTATATCTTTTGAGTATGCATCTGGCTTAAATAGTAATGTGGCTACTTTTATAGTTGCAACATTTTCTTTTTCAAGTAATGACATTATTTTTTCTAACGTAATTCCACTGTCAATGATATCTTCTAAAATAATCACATTTCGATTTTTTATATCCTTACTAAAGCCAATAAGTTCACTTACTCTACCGGTTGTCGTAGTGCCTGAGTAAGAGGAGAGTTTGATAAAAGAGATTTCTGCATTTGGTATAGTAATATTNCTCATTATATCTGCTGCAAATAGAAATGCACCATTCATGACAGCAATAAAAATAGGATCTTTAATTTTTGTTGCATTAATCTTCTTTGCCATACTATCTACTATTTGTGCAATTTCATTATCAGAAATAGATACTTCAAATATTTTGTTATGTAAGGTGATTTCTTTCATTTAATAATTATATTTTTATCAACGGATCCATCATCATAAAGATAAAAAATTACAGAGTTATTTTTTTCTTCTATTTTTCGACCCATAATATCTGTCATAGATAAAAGCTTTTTGTTAGAGCTATTATTAACATCAATTAGTGATGTGTTTAGAGCATTGAGCTGATTAACAGCATTTAATCCATCACCTAATTCATAAAAATCTAAAGTAACAAAATTAGGCANTTTAGTAGTTTGTGTATGACAATTCATTGCTCTAGTAATCAAAAATGGATTAGAGTTTACATTATGAGATTCAGTATAGAGACCATAGCCTAAAGTAGCATCAGTAACAAAGTGATTTAAGATAAATAAATCATTTGTTGAATTACCTCGATTAAAATCACATGTGAAATCATTAATATTATCAACACTAAAATGCGTTTCTACTGCATGATCCCATATATAATGATACCAACTCTGTGAGTTACTTGCGTCATCCATATCAGAAAATATTACTAGTCGATTATTATTGTCTATCATATTTTGTAATGTGGGCCATGTTAAGTTATGAGANTACAAATAATTTGATAGGCCAGACTGGTTGATTTCATCTTCTATAGTATTTGCAGCAACGTAGCACTCTAGAATGATTGTTACAATTTCATTTGGATTATTATCTAAAAATGTCTTTANATCATTAAAAATTTCAGATAATGGAATTGTACCTAGAGCAAATATTGAATGATATGCAGTTGGGGTTCCAAAATGATCATAAACATCAATCATTAGGCCTCTAACACCATCATTTAGTTGGGATTCTATATTATAAGTCTGATTAGGAAACAATAGTCCATCTTCATNTGAATTAAAAGCATTATGAGTGGTTAAATAGGAAACTTTATTATATTGCTTTGAACATAAATCTATAGCGCCATTACATTGACCATTTACAATATGTATAACAAACTGTACACTTANTAATATACAATATATTCGTTTCATTTTATTTCCAAGTAGATGAATTCAAATCAATCATTACAGTTTCCTGTGCTATGATTTTTACTGATTTGTAATTTGTTCCCTTTTGTTCATTGTATGCTCTATGCTCATTATCACAAAAGGGCAGTGTTTTGCTTAATCCACAGGAGCAGATACTATATTTTTTCCCTTTATATAATTTTATCTTTTTCATTTAACTAGACCATACTTTTCTTAACGTTAATTGTTTATTTGTAGGATCTTTTTCTTTAACAAATTCTTGAAGCTCATAGTGATTTCCAATAGCTAAAGATATCGATTTTTCTGAGAATTTCTTTTTGATGGTAAAAGAGACTTTATTTTTANATCTTTTTAAGATGTCAGAAAGTTTTCCTTTTATTTCTTTACCCTCTATTTTAGTTATTTCATCTTCTGGTGCTATTCCATTTTTATCTGCTTCAGATTTTGGTTCTACTTTTTTTATAACAAGTTTGCCTGATTCATTTATTGCAATAAAACCAAAATACTGAGCTGAAAGATTAGGATTCTTCTTCTNTTTGAGTTTTAACCCAATGACTTTTAATGTGTCATTTAGTTGTGGGATGTAATCTTCTACTCCGTAAATATGATTCTCAAATATTTCAGCTGCTTTCAATCCNCCATATTTCACGCATANATTTCTGAAATCATCNTCAGAATATCCTTTTCCTTTNAGAGCATAATCTTCATATAGTTCTTTCATAACAGAATGAAGACTTTCATTNCCATCTGTATTTCGAATAATTTCTAAATCAATCATTANCATACATAGCGCTGCATCTGGATATATAGATGTCTTTCTGTTTGGAGCACCTAGCTTATAACCATCTAGCCAGCTATCAAAACCGCTGTCTGCNACTGATAANTTNTACCTTCCATAATTAGTAAGATGTCTTTCTAAATTCTGATTCTGTGTTTTTATAAACTCCTCCCAATTAAATACGCCAGAGTTATAAAGCATTAGATCTCCCATATAGGTTGTTACTCCTTCAGCAACAAAACCTGTTTTAAAGTAATTCTCTTTTGTGTAATCATAAGGATACATTTCTTCTGGTCTTATTGCTTTAATATTCCAAGTATGATATAGCTCATGAGAACAGACACCAAGCAGATCTTCATATCTTTTATCCATAATTTCTTCTCCTGGTCCTAAAAGTANAACGGTATTTTTAGTATGTTCTACACCATGATAGCTTCTATAAGGAGTTATTTGAAAAAAGTAATGATATACATCAACAGGAAACCCGCCAAAGTGTTTAATTTGACTTTTAGAGAAAGCGGTAAAGTCAGAAATTAATTTTTTCCAATCAGGATTGCACTTGCCTTGAAACCACAAATGAAAGATTATTCCATTAACTTCATAAGAACCATACTGAAGAGTATTAGAACAGATAATCGGGGATTCTGAAAGTAAATCAAATCCTTTTACGTGTAAAGTATTTCCATTTTGTTGCATTGATGAGGCAATCTTGTAATTTTTAGGTATTTTCATCTCCAATTGATACTCTTCTTCCATTCTACCTACAATATAAAACATACAGTGTATAGGATTTAAATAAATCTGATGTTCATCTAAGTAACAAGCGCCTGCATCTAATTGATTTGCATAAAAATTATAGACAATAGTAATTTCCATTACATCCTTAGTTTCAACCTCCCATAGATCTTTAGTGATTTTTTTGAAAAATAATGGATTATTATTTTCATCAAAAGCCCCCCATTTCTGTATGTTTTGCGAGAAGTTAGCTAGCTCATATCTTCCTGGTCTCCATGCAGGAAGTTGAAATTGCATTTTATCTGCACCTTTAGTATTTGTAGTAAATTCAAAATCTACAAAATGTCTGTGAGGGTTACTGTAGCTAATAATATAATTTATCATCTTAATGGATTGAGATGCAAACTTACAAATTTTAAGATGCTATATCTCCTATACAAATGATGTATTTTGTTTAGATTTGCAATAAAGCATAGCTCAAATTGAAGAAAGAAGATGTAAAATATGATTGTAGTTATTTTCAAGGACATATTCCTTGTAAACCGAATAAGCAGTTTGATGTTCAATGTGATGATTGTTCACATTACGACAATACTAAATCCTCTATAAAAAAGTTAGATACTAAAGAACTAATATTAAAAGAAATCTACAAGATTTGTAATTTTTCTAATTTAGTTAGTAAAAAAGAGAGTACTACAGAAGTAGCAAATAAGACTAAGATTTTATTTATTAAATTAGGAGCTATTGGTGATGTTATTAGAACTACACCTTTACTTGAAAGATATAAAAAAGAATTTGGTGATTGTCATTTTAGTTGGATAACTCATAGTCCACAAGTTTTACCAAAAGAACAAGTAGATATAGTTTATAAATGGAATGAATCTTCTGTATCTTTTTTAGCACATCAAAACTTTGATATTGCTATAAATTTGGATAAAGATAAAGAGGCATGTATGTTTTTAGCTCTTGTTAATTCTAAAAAGAAATTTGGTTTTATTTGGCAAGATGGTCATATAAATACTGCCACTGATCAAGCTGAACATAAATTAATTACAGGAATCTTTGATCATATTTCAAAAAAGAATACTAAAAATTATCTAGAGGAAATCTTTGAAATTTGTCATTTTGATTTTAATGGAGAAGAATATCAAATTAATTTACATCAAGACTTAAGCAATGCCTGGAGCAAGAGACTTGATGAGTTAGCTGGAGATAAGATTATTATAGGATTAAATACTGGATGTGGATTAAGATGGAAAACTAGACTATGGCCAAAGAAATATTGGATAAATCTTATTAATGAATTAGAAAAACAAGGATATTTTTGTTTGCTGATGGGTGGAAAAGATGAGGATAAGATGAATAGGTTTTACGCAAAAGAAACTAATGCAACTTATTTAGGCACATTTAGTTTAGAAGAATTTATTGCTATCACTAATAATACTGATATTATTGTTACTCCAGTTAGTATGATGATGCATATTGCTTTGGCTCTTTCAAAGCAACTAATGTTGTTTCATAATATTTTTAATGTTAATGAATTTGAATTATACAATAGGGGTGTTATTATTGAACCTACTAGTGGATGTGATTGTTATTTTGGAAATACTTGTAGTCGTAAAAAAAGTTGCATGGAGGATATTTCAGTTCAAGATGTTTTAGTTAATATTGCAATGTTAAATAGGAATCTTAAAAAAGAATAAAATGAATTATGATTTAATTGTACTAGGAAGTGGGCCAGGAGGATATGTAGCGGCTATTCGCGCTTCTCAATTAGGGTTAAAAGTTGCAGTAGTCGAGAAAGAAAGTTTGGGTGGGGTTTGCTTAAATTGGGGATGCATACCAACTAAAGCTCTTTTGAAATCAGCACAGGTTTTTGAATATATTAATCATGCTAAAGATTATGGAATTACTGTAAAAGATGCAGATGCTGACTTCCCCTCAATGATTAAAAGAAGTCGTGATGTTGCCGATGGCATGAGTAATGGTATTTCTTATCTTTTAAAAAAGAATAAGGTAGATGTAATAAATGGTTTTGGTAAATTAAAATCAGGAAATAAGCTTAATGTTACTACAGATGGAAAGTCTACTGATTATAGTGCAAAACATATTATTATAGCAACAGGTGCACGATCTCGTGAGTTACCTAATATACCACAAGATGGCAAAAAAGTGATTGGATATAGAGATGCTTTGTCTTTGCCAAAAGCTCCTAAAAGTATGGTTATTGTTGGTTCTGGAGCAATTGGAGTAGAGTTTGCATATTTTTATAATGCAATTGGAGTAGAAGTAACAATTGTAGAATTCATGCCAAATATTGTTCCTGTGGAGGATGTTGATATATCTAAGCAATTACAAAGATCATTTAAAAAATCAGGAATTAAGGTAATGACAAATGCATCAGTAGATAAAGTAGATAAATCAGGTTCAGGCTGCAAAGTACATATTAAGACTAAAAATGGCGAAGAAACAATAGACTGTGATATCGTTCTATCTGCAGTTGGTATTGTGGCTAATATTGAAAATATTGGTCTTGAAGAAGTAGGAATTAAAACAGATAAAGGTAGAATTTTAGTAGATGATTATTATAGAACAAATGTAGATGGGTATTATGCAATTGGTGATGTATTACCAAATCAAGCGCTTGCTCATGTTGCTTCTGCTGAGGGAATTACTTGTGTAGAGAACATTGCAGGACATAATCCAGATAAAATTGATTATGGAAATATTCCAGGCTGTACTTATTCAATACCAGAGATTGCATCAGTTGGAATGACTGAGGTTGCGGCAAAAGAAGCTGGCTATGAGATCAAAGTTGGAAAATTTCCTTTTACTGCTTCAGGAAAAGCATCTGCTGCTGGACATAAAGATGGTTTTGTAAAAGTTGTGTTTGATGCTAAATATGGGGAATGGTTAGGTTGTCATATGATTGGATATAATGTAACAGAAATGATTGCAGAGGCAGTCTTGGCTCGTAAATTGGAGACTACAGGAAATGAAGTGTTAAAAGCAGTGCATCCTCATCCAACCATGAGTGAAGCAGTAATGGAAGCTGTGGCAGATGCTTACGATGAAGTCATACATATTTAAATAAGAGTTGAAAATAAATTTAAGTATCTTTATTGGATAATTAATTTTCTTTGTTCAGTTTTAGTTCCATTTTGTATTTTTATAAAATATATTCCTTTTGGTTGGTCACTTATATTGATAGTATGTAATCCTCCTAAAAAGTTCTTTTTTAAAACCAGTCTGCCTACGGTAGAGTAGATTTCTATTTCTATATTATCTAAATCGGTTCTTATGGTAAAGATTCCTGTAGTTGGATTTGGATATATTGCAATATTTAATTCAGATTTTATTTCATTAATGGATAAAATATTTTGTCCATCAATCTTTACATTATCCATAAAAAATCGGTTGCCGTAATCATTTATTGCTACAAAACGCACCTTAATGGTATCTCCATTTAAGCCCCAATTTGTCAGATTAATACTGTCAGTTTTCCAACTTCCGCATGTGGGATACCATGCGTTATTTACATAACTAGTAGTTTGTAAAGCTGTTCCACTAGCACCATATATAGAGTCCCATGTTCCTCCACAATCAGTAGAGATTTCAATTCTTAGACCATCTGCATATCCACTAAACCCAGAATAAGCATAATCATATGTAAGCCAATTTTGAGCATCATAGCCCTGAGCTAGGTGTACTTTATTAGAAATTAAATAAGCTTCTTTACCATTCTGTTCTATCCAATAATGATTAACATATGCAACTGTACTTGGAAGGCAGTTTATTCCTGTATCTATATTGATAACTTCCCATGAAAATGAAGCTGGAGGAGTCTCCCAAGATTTTGGAGGGAAGATCCCAGCCTCAAAGTCTTGATATAATGACGTAGTATTTGTAATTGGAAAAACGGAATCAGTATAAGTAATAAAGTGATTATAAGTTTGTGAACTAGTACCATATGCATCAGTTACAGTTAAACTGACATCGTAAGTTCCTGGTTGAGAATACACAACAACCGGGTCTTCTTGAGTGGATGAAGAAGGTGTTCCTCCAGGAAATGTCCATTGCCAACTAGCACTATTTAGGCGAACAGCTGAATGATCAATAAAATGAACAGTATCATTACTACAACTAATCTTTAGTTTATCGGCAGCAATTTGTGCTGAAGGAGGTGCATTCTCATATAAGTCAATTTCATAAGCTGATCTATTTGTACCATTAAACAAAAGTCCTTTTCGATAATAAGGAACTAACTGAGTAGACAATGTGCTTTTAGGTAATTTATTGTCATAAATTATCCAATCATTCATAATATCATTTTTATAATATACTGTATTTCTTGTACCTATATATACTCCACCATTGCTTCCTCTATGATGTTCAATATTTGTCATATGTTCTCCATCCAGAGTTGATGTAGTTAAATTTATCCAATTTTGTCCTCCATCTACAGATTTAAACACTTTATATCCATCAATTGAATTATAATTTCCACTTTGTGTACATCTTACAACCCATAATATGTTTTCGTCATAACTACTAACAGTAATATCATAAGATCTAGATAGGTAGCCATTTAACAATGATGATGGTATAGTGATGTCTGTCCATGTATTACCTGCATCATTTGATCTATATATTTTTTTTTCGTCCCACCATCCTGGCCAAGTAGCTACGTATATTACATTTGGGTTACTCCAAGCAACTTCTATAGAAGTTACTTTGTTATCAAAGTGATGAATGGGAATGTAAGAAGATCCATTATCTTTTGAAAGCCATAGAGTTGAGTCTTCTCCAATATAATGCCAGTTAAAACACCTTGGATCAAATTCCATTTGTGAAGACTCTCCAATTATATAAGATGCATTTGGTTGTTTATTTATTGAGAAGAGAGAAATATCTTTTGTTCTATCACCTGATAATATTTTTCCTCCATAATCACTGTAAGCAATTCTAGGATTTCCAAAATTTACAAAACCTCTAATTCCATCTCCTCCATCTGTGCAAAGCCAATCATTTATGTAAGTGTTTTTATCTTTTAAAAGAGTCCCATTATGGTAAGCTCCTCCAAGCATTATTTCACCATCTTTAAATCCTGTTCCAAAACCCCAAAAATCCGTTCCTTCAATTCCGTATTGTTTTTTAAAAATGCTATCTCCACTATTATTAGAATAGAAGATCCCTCCATCACAAGCGAACCAGAGGTCATTTCCAAAATAATTTATATCATGAATATCCGCATGAACATATCCCTTCTTGTGTGGTTGACTCCATTTTGCAGGACATATGAAATTACTACCTCCATCATAAGAAATCCAATGATTTATCCCCCCAACATGTATAATATTGGCATCAGTTGGATTGATTGCCTCTTGCCAGGTTTCCAGGCACTGCGCTGGTGTTAAGACCACGCGCA
>NZRJ01000036.1 GCA_002693745.1 Flavobacteriales bacterium | reverse complement strand
CCTGTCACTATTATTTGCATGACCATATTCCTGATGTTGTATATCATGAATATGGTCATGCAATTAATAGTGACAGGTATAACGGAAGCGGTTGGAATGGTGGTATGTCAAATGGTGGACTTAATGAAGGGTTCGCTGATATTTGGGCAATATCTTTAACAGAATCTCCTGTTCTTGGCTATGGCTGGGATTTAGTTGATCCAACCATCTCTGTTAGAAGATATGATCAAGATAGAAAAGTTTATCCTCAGGATTTAGTTGGAGAGGTTCATGCAGATGGTGAAATAATTGCCGGAGCTTTTTGGGATTTATATTTAAATTTAGGTAGTATGTCTCAGATGCTTAATTTATTTAAATATACTTATGATAGTGGAGTAGATGGACCTGATGGTGATGAGGGAGCTATATATACAGATATTCTTCTTGAAGTCCTGTACGCTGATGATAATGATGCTGATCTTAGTAATGGAACTCCTAATGATATTGCCATTATTAGTGCTTTTAATTTACATGGAATTACTTTGCTTTCTAATGCGGTAATTTCTCATAACCCTGTAATTAGTTCTTCTGGTGGTAGTGATATTTTAATTGCAGCTACAGTCGGGATGACATATCCTTGGGCACTTGGTTCAGCTAATTGTTATTATAAATTAAATGATGCATCTTCATGGTCTACCTTAGTAATGAATGGTAATTTTTCATATAATACAACAATTCCCGCTCAACCTAGTGGAACAGTAGTTGCTTATTATCTTTCTTTAACTGACAATTATGGAAATGAGTCAGCTATAACTCCAATAGCTGCTAATTTAAGTCCTAATAGTAAAGCAAATTTACCCAACTTTATAATGGTAGGTTTTGAAGTGGTTGAGGAAGAGGATTTTGATGCTAATCAAGGTTTTTGGCAAACCGGTGGTCAAACCGATAATGCAACAACGGGTATGTGGGAAATTGGAATTCCAATACCTTCTTATGGAGATCCTAATGATATATCAACTATTTGTCAAACAGATGCTCAACATACTCCAGGTGGACTTCAGTGTGCTTTTACTGGAAATGCATCTTCAATAAATGATGGTTTAGGTACTAATGATGTAGATGGTGGACATACTACGCTTTATTCTCCATACTATGATCTTACCTCATATGTAAACCCTGCTTTTTCTTATTACAGATGGTATACTAACAGTCCTTATAGCGGAGCAAATCCTGGTGCAGATTGGTGGCAGGTCATGATAACAGATGATGGAGTAAATTGGAAGTATGTTGAAAACAATATGAGTTCAGATATTAGCTGGAGGAAGTTTGCATTTAGAGTAAGTGATTATGTAAACTTGACAGCTGATGTACAGCTTAAGTTTATTGCATCTGACAGTATTCGTTTGGGTCAAAATCTTGATGGTGGTAGTTTAGTAGAAGCTGCTGTAGATGACTTAGTGCTATATGAGGGAGGCGAGAATACTACTTTTGTTAAAGAGATTTTAGCAGACAAAGCAAAATTAATAAAAGTTACAAATTTATTAGGAAAGATTGTTGATCCAACTAGTGTGTCAGATAATACTACACTTTTTTATATTTACGATGATGGTAGAGTAGAAAAAAGGTTAATTTTTGATTAACACTCTTTAAATTTTCCATTATTTAAGATTGCCAATGCTTTTCCTTTTAGTTTTTCCCCAATAAAAGGAGTATTAGATGATTTTGATTTTATATCATTTGTTGTAAAAATCCATTCTAAATCAGGATTAAATAAGGTAATATTTGCCTTTTCTCCTTCTTTTATTACTACTTGTTTTATATTAAGTATCTTTCTTGGATTTATTGCAATTTTTTCAATTAAAGTACTTAAATCAATAAATGGTAATACATGTCTTCCTAAAAGTCCAAAAGCGCTTTCTAAGCCGATAATTCCATTGGCTGCATTATCAAAGTCTATTTTTTTATATTCATTTGTTATTGGTGTATGATCTGTACATATTGCATCTATTGTTCCATCTTTTAAAGCATTAACAAGTGATTTATTATCTCTATGTGATCTTAATGGTGGCAATACTTTAAATCTAGTATCAAAGTCATTTACAGATTCATCTGTTAAAAAAAGATTATGTAATGCTACATCAGATGTGATTTTTAAACCCCGTTTTTTCGCATTTTTAATTTTCTTAACGCTATTTTTTGTTGAAATATAACTTAGATGTAATCTGGCATTAGTATATTCACAAATACTTAGATCTCTATCTACCATCATTTCCTCTGCAAGAGATGGTATTCCTTTTAGCCCAAGTGCTGTGCTAATATTACCTTCATTAACTACCCCATTATTTGCTATACTTTGATCATTAGGATAGTTCATTAAAACTGTTTTACAATCTTTTGAATATAGCATTGCAATTTTTAACACATCATTTCGTGTGATGGAATTTTTATCATCCGTAAATGCTTTACATCCCGCCTTATCCATATCATGCATCTCTACAATTTCATTACCCTCTCCTTTTTTTGTAATGTTGCCAGATGGAATTATATCAATTATATTGCTTTTTTTTCCTCTTTGTATAAATTCAATCATACTTTTACTGTCAATATTTGGTTTATTGTTAGGCATTACCATAACACCAGTAAAACCACCTTTTAAAGCAGCATTACTTCCTGTAGTTATAGTTTCTCGCTGTTCGTATCCAGGTTCTCCAAAATTAGCATGTAAATCAAACCAGCCAGGAGATAGATGTAGATTTTTTGCTTTATATTCTATCATAGTTCCATTAGTTATTGATTTTGGATTTGACTTAATCGATTTGGAAATTTTTTCAATTTTTCCATTTACAACAAGCACATCCATTATTTTTTTATTGTGACTAGAATTTGTATCGATTATTTTGGCTGATTTGATTAATATTTTCATAGTTTTATTAATTTAATAAGAAATATCTCTATTGCAAAAAATAATAAGGAAATAAATAGTGCGATTTTCCAATATTCCTTTCCCATTCTTTGTTCTTTTATATTTTTTTTAAGTTCATGGTTTTTTGTTTTTAAAATCTTGATGTTTTGTAAATTATTTTTTGAAAAAAAATCTTCAAGTTCTTTCTTTGTAAAAGATGAAATATTACTTTCTAAGTTATTATAGTTAAACGCAATCTTATCTACTGTTATATTGTTATTTGTGATGGTATAAATCCCATTCTTGTTAATTTGATTATGATGATATAATAATTGTTTGCCATTTTTATTTATTAGAGTTGGAATGATATCAATATTTTCCCCTTTTATGTGTGTAATCTCATTTGTTTTTTTGATATGTTCAGTGCTTATGTTTTTATCAGAACCAATTACATAATATGGTGTTTTAATTAGTATCGAAGATGTTGCTATATTTATTAAAGTAGGAACAAAAAGTGCATGGTTTAAAAAATTATTATATTTTTTGTTTAGGGGACTTGAAAATTGATATATGCATCCTTTACCTGAATTATAAGAACTTAAAAAATCTTTTTTGTTAGCAAATCCAATAATCTGGTTACTTTCTTTTTGCTTACTTGTATAATAAGCATGATTAGAAATAGGATAGTTTATTTTATCTAAATCTTCAGTAAACACATTTTTATAGAAAGTATTTTTAGTATTTATCTGATTGATTTTTAGTGTATTTTCTTTTGTTTTAATAATAATATTTAATCCTAATGTGTTTAAAAACTTATTATATGAGTCTGTGTTTTGTAAGTCCGTTGGCGGAACTACTAGTAAAGTACCTCCGTTATTTGTGAAGGATTGCAATATGTTTAATAAACCACTGGTAAGCTCATCTACTTCATTTAATATGATTAAATTTTGTCTTGATAGATTATTGTAATTAATATTTTCAATATTTGATGAGGTATAGTTAAACATTGCAGTATCTTTTGCAAAAAGGGCGTTAAATGATTTATTTTCTTTTACTTCATTTATTGCAGTAATATTAATCTTTTTTGCTTTAGCTAGCGTAAAGAATAAATTATTATCGAAATTTATAGGGGAATCATAGGTTCGAATTTCTCCAGTTATAAATTTTTTGTTATTTGATAAAAATTTAAATTTGATTTCTTTTTTTTCTTTAGCTAGTAAGTTAATATATTGTTGTGATTTTTGTTTTTCATCTAGGTATAAAAAGATGACTTCATCTTCAATATTTTTATTACTTTTATTACTAATAATCACATAAATTTCAATTTCATCATTTGAGTTTAAAATAGGACTTTTAGTATATAGACTATCGATACTAATATTAGAAGGGTTACTATTTTGAATTTGAATAAGTGATATAACATTATGAGTTTTATAACCGATAAGATTGTTTATTTTTAATGTGTTTTTTTGAAAGTCTGATAAAAAGTACAAGTGATAATTATCTATTTTTAAGCTACTAGCTCTAGATATAATATCCTTTATACTTCTTTGTTGTGAAGTTGACCTAATCTGTTCAATTTGATTTCTAATCATATTACTCGAATAACTTAATGTATGCTTTGAATCAAAATCATTTGTTATTAAATAGAAGTTATTGTTTGAGGGAAATGATTCGCTGATTTTTACAGCTTTATTTTTTGCTCTATTTAATAGATTTCCATCTCCAAAATCAATATCCATACTTTTTGAATTATCAACATACAAAAGGATGTTATTTGAGTATTTAATGTTTTTTGCAGGCTTATAGGGTTTTGCAAATGCAAGAACTAAAAAGCTTATCGCGAGTATCCTACTAAAAAGAATAAGAATGTTTTTTATTTCAGATTTTTTTCTGTTTTTTTCCTTAATGTTTTTTAAAAAACGGATACTACTAAAATAGACCTTTTTGTGCCTTCTGAGATTAAAAAGATGAATTATAATAGGAATCGCTATTGCTATTAGCGCATAAAGCAGATTTGGGTTTTGATAATTCATCAAAGTGCAAAAATAGATTATTTCGTAAACTTAAAGTCTTATTTTGGATTAAATAGTTTTCCATCTCTAATCTTTAGCGTTCTATCTGCAAGTTTTGCTAGATCATTATTATGTGTACTTACAATTATTGTTTGCGATTTTTCTTTATTTAATTTTAAGAACAATTGATGTAATTCATTTGCATTATTAGAATCTAAGTTGCCTGATGGTTCATCTGCTAATAAAATAGATGGAGTATTTATTAATGCTCTTGCTACTGCTACTCTTTGTTGTTCTCCTCCTGAAAGTTCATTTGGCTTATGTTTAGATCTATTTGAGAGATCTAAAAGGTCTAATAGTTCTAATCCTTTTTTTTCAGCTATTTGTTTATTTGTTCCATTTAAGTATGCCGGCATACAAATATTTTCAAGTGCAGTAAATTCATTTAACAAATTATGAAATTGAAAAACAAAACCGATTTCTTGATTTCTAAATTTTGATATTTCTTTTTCATTAAAAGTACTTATGTTTTTTTGATTAATATATAGAGATCCATCGTCTATTTTATCAAGAGTTCCTAGTATATTTAATAAGGTAGTTTTTCCTGCTCCAGAAGCTCCAACAATACTAACAAATTCTCCTTTTTCTATTTCTAAATTTATTCCTTTAAGAACATTTAGATTTTCGTAACTATAAAATATGTTTTTAGCTGTTATCATTTTCTGAGGTAAAGATAATCTAAATAATAAATTAATTTTAATGACAAAGTGTTTTGTTGAGCTAATTTAAGTGTTTCTTCAACGTTGTCAGTCCAATGATTAATTAATACGTTATCTTCGTTATCTATACCATTTTTCCATACTATACTTAGTTGACTTCCTGGAGCAAAC
Organism: Flavobacteriales bacterium; assembly: GCA_002693745.1. Taxonomy (GTDB): domain Bacteria; phylum Bacteroidota; class Bacteroidia; order Flavobacteriales; family BACL11; genus BACL11. The sequence goes on along the minus strand of NZRJ01000036.1, from coordinate 4,601 downwards.
CTCCAATTTAAAGTTATGTCTGAAGTCCATGTTGTATAATTGATATTATAATCAGATTCAGCGTAAGGTTCAATTGTTGTTGCTTGTAAATAACCATTTTCCTTTAAAGTTTGGAATTTTAAATTTTCAACCTGATCTATATGATACCTTAATTTAAAAGATAAATCAATCTTATTATTTATTATGTAATTTCCCTTAAGAACATTTGTTATCATTTTTGTATTTCTTATTGATAAAATAGGTTNAGAAAAATTTTCATTATCAATTATGTGATCAATGTAACCAATATCATTGTATTTATTTTTTACTGATAAAACATAAATAGCAGAAAATTTATCATTAAATCTAAATCTAGGAGATATTCTCCATCTAATCTCATGACCTGCATATAATGGCTGAATAATTCCACCAGNACTAAAATCTAAGGCAAATTTATTTCTATAATCACTTGATATATATCCTCCAATATTAATAGATTTAGATCTTTTTAAAGGATTATTAAGGTCATTAGTTCTAGCTTCGTAATAGTCTTCTTNTTCAAATGGTTTTGTGATGATTTTCATCATAAGAAAAAGGTAATTTTTAAACATAAACTTATTTTCTGCTTCAATTTCAAAATCTACAAATTTATTATCAGTAAATAATGTTTTATGTTTAATAAATAAGTAATGCTTTCTAGAAATAAATCGCTTGTTTTTAATGAGTTGCTCATAGCCNAAATCTAAACCATGCGTAATTTCATTATTTTTATATAAAAAGCCAAGATCATTTGGATTGTATTTGTCATCTTTAATGATAGAGAATACCTTGTAACGATAATTTCCGTTATTGTTTTGCATAGAAAACATTCCTGCAAGTCCTTTTATTAAATTATCAGCTTCAAATTCTTGACTCATTTTTAGTTTACTATTGTATGTATGAGTATTTTTTTTATTGTTAATTCTAGCAAAAACACCTGTTACATTNGCATCTTTTTGTTCACCTTTTTGAACAACATTTGTATTCATTAAGCTTAATGACGAACCATTGCCAAATGACTGATCAAATATTATAACATTATAGTTNGTTAATGGTTNTTGCTCTGTTTGTTTTGTTACAGCATTTAAAAGAGCTAATCCTAAACCATTTTTTGTTCTGCCAGTAATTTTTGTAGCGTTTAATAAATCATTTTGCAATCGTCTACTATAAAACATATCATCACCTTTGTTAAAAAGTTCAGTACCCTCATTAAAAAACTGTCTTTTTTCTTCATATTTAATTTCAAAGGGTGAAAGATTTAAAATTTGATCATCGCTCGCAACTTGTCCGAAATCNGGAATAAGAGTCATATCTAGCGTAAAACTTTGATTAATTCCGTATTTTAGATCCATNCCATAATTATATANAGAATTAGTTTGTCCATCATACATATCTAAATATATTGATGTNTANGGCATAAATGAAAGACGAATAGGTGAGTTAATATTGTTAATGCCTTTTAGCAATCCTGCTTGTAAAGAAATATTAGAATATTCAATATTTATTGGGTTCCAACTGTAATCTTCACGATATCTCCTTATAGTTCTAGACATATTTATTGCCCATGGTTTGTTATTATTTGGAAANCTAAGTTGTGAAAATGGTATNGCTAATTCAGCAATCCAACCTTCATCATTTATTTTTACAGCTGATTTCCATACCCCATTCCATGAATCATCTTTTTTTGATGTTGTTTGTTTGGCATCGCTTTGAATACCTGATGCTGTAACAGTAAATATATATTCAATTTGTCCATCATTAAATGGATTAATATATATGCTAAAAACATCAGCATTGCCAAGATTNTCTCTTTTTGTAAACTCCCTTAAAATACTATCAGGAGCATTATCGTACATCATTACCCCAAAATAGATGTTTTTACTATCGTAACAAATTTTTACNTCTGTTTTTTGATTATCTCTTTCATGATCTCCATTATTNGGAGAGATTTGAGTAAATTGATGAGCTTTATTAGCATTTTCCCAAGTCTCGTCATTTAGAAGCCCATCAATTTTAGGAGCTACTTGACATTTANTAATAAAATATGATTTTTTTTTCTCAAATTGCCCATAAGAAATAATAGGTAGTAGTATTGTAATAATGGCTAGATTATTAATTCTCATTATGGTGAAATTTGATTTGCAAAAATATATAATTTAATGTCAATAGNGGTTTATATTTAAAATCAATACTATACTTTTGCNTTACTAAAAAACAGTTATGAATTTACATGAATATCAAGGAAAAGAATTGCTAAATAATTTTGGAGTAAGAATACAAAGAGGTATAGTTGCATTGACACCTGAAGAAGCTGTTATTGCAGCTGAAAAACTTAAAAATGAAACTGGAACTAATTGGTGGGTCATTAAAGCGCAAATACATGCTGGAGGTAGAGGAAAAGGCGGAGGAGTAAAATTGGCAAAATCATTAGAAGAAGTTAGATCAATTTCAAATGATATTTTAGGAATGCATTTGGTTACACCACAAACATCAAAAGAGGGGAAATTAGTTCGTCAGATCTTGATTGCTGAGGATGTTTATTACCCTGGTGAAAGTGATACTTCTGAGTTTTATATTTCTGTTTTATTAAATCGATCTAGTGGTAGAAATATGATAATGTATTCTACTGAAGGGGGAATGGATATCGAAGCTGTTGCTGAAGACACACCTGATTTAATTTTTCATGAAGAGATTGATCCAAAAGTTGGTCTAACAAGTTTTCAATGTCGTAAGATTGCNTTTAATTTAGGTTTAACAGGTGCTGCTTTTAAAGAAATGATAGAATTTGTTTCTGCTTTGTATACTGCATATGATAAAACTGATTCATCTTTATTTGAAATTAATCCGGTTTTAAAGACATCTGATGATAAAATTATGGCAGTTGACTCCAAAGTGACTATTGATAAAAATTCATTTTTTAGACATAAAGATTATATTTCATTAAGAGACAAAAGTGAAGAAGATCCTTCTGAAGTTGAAGCTGGAGAATATGGACTTAACTTTGTTAAGCTTGATGGAAATGTTGGTTGTATGGTTAATGGAGCAGGTCTCGCTATGGCTACAATGGATATTATTAAAATGGCAGGGGGAAACCCTGCAAATTTTCTTGANGTTGGAGGTACAGCAGATGCAAAACGAGTNGAAAGAGCATTTAGAATTATATTAAAAGATCAAAATGTAAAAGCAATTTTAGTAAACATTTTTGGTGGTATTGTTAGATGTGACAGAGTAGCTCAAGGTATTGTTGATGCATATAATAATATTGGTAAGATAAGTGTTCCTTTAATTGTAAGATTAGAAGGNACAAATGCAGTAGAAGCTAAGAGACTTATTGACGAAAGTGGTCTTGAAGTTGATTCTGTAATTCTATTACAAGATGCTGCAAACAAAGTTGCAAAAATTGTAGCTTAATTTTATTCTGTGATTTTTTTGCTTTCGTATTTAATGCTTGAGTTAANTTTTGATATTTATGCTTAGAAAATACAATACAATAATTAATGGTTGNTNTGAAAAAAGCATATTAATTGACACAACTCTTGTTGATAAAATAAATAAAAAAAATGTTGTTATTTTCTCTCATGGATTTAAAGGCTTTAAGGATTGGGGACCCTTTAATAAAATTGCTGAACATTTTGCTGTTAATGGTTTTGTTTTTGTGAAATTCAACTTTTCACATAATGGAACATCTATTGAGAAACCTAATGATTTTGTTGATTTAAGTGCTTTTGGAAATAATAATTTCTGTAAGGAATTAGATGATTTAGGTTTAGTTATTAATTGGGTTATAAATGAATTTCCTAATTATGATATAAGTTTATTTGGTCATAGTAGAGGAGGAGCTATTTCAATGCTAAAATCAAAAGAAGAAAATCGTATTGCGAATATTGTGAGTTGGGCCTCTCCTTCAGATTTGTTGTCTAAACTTCCAAATCATGAAAAGGCTAGTAAGTGGAAAAAAAATAATATATCATATATTTTTAATAGTCGGACAAAACAAAATATGCCCTTATATTATCAGTTTTATGAAAATTGTTTAGCTAATAAATCTAGATTAGATATTAAAAATGCTGTGTCAAATATGAAAATACCTCATTTACATGTACATGGTAATGCTGATTCTACAGTTTCTATTGATGATGCATATAATATTAAAACTTGGAATCCAAAGGTTCATTTACATGTTATTAAGGACGCAGATCACGTTTTCAGTAGTTGCCATCCTTATAGCTTGATACATTTTCCAAGTGATTTAAAGGAAGCTATAGATAAAACAATTAAATTTTTAAAAAATTAGTGAAGCTGATGAGGTTTCTTCCTGATTTACAAAATCTTTATTTATGTATTTAAAATATCCTGAAATAGCAATCATTGCGGCGTTATCAGTACAGTACTGAAATTTAGGTATATAAAGATTGTAATTCTTTTGATCTGCTAATTTTTGTAGTTCAGTTCTTAAATACGAATTTGCAGATACTCCTCCAGAGATAGCTATTTCCTTAATTCCTGTTTTTTGAATAGCTTTTTCAATCTTATCTATTAAAATAAATACAATACTATGTTGAATTGATGCGCATAAATCTTTA
>NZRJ01000035.1 GCA_002693745.1 Flavobacteriales bacterium | reverse complement strand
CATTTATTAGTGAAAGATCAAGGAATCATTGCAGGAATCGATTTAGCATTAATGATTTTACAAGAAGTTGATAAGAATTTAAAAATTACTAAAAATTTAAATGATGGTGACCAAGTAGAATATGGAGATATAGCTTTTGTCGTAGAAGGAAATGCTATTTCCATCTTACAAGCTGAAAGATTAATACTCAATTGCATGCAAAGAATGAGTGGGATTGCAACCAAAACACATAAACTTAATTCCTTAATTAAAAATAATAAATGTAAATTATTAGATACTAGAAAAACGACACCTCTAAATCGAATTATAGAAAAATGGGCCGTTAAAATTGGAGGTGGATTTAATCATAGATTTGGACTTTTTGACATGATAATGATTAAAGATAATCACATTGATTTTGCAGGCGGAATTTCAAAAGCAATTAACAAAACAAAAAAATATCTTTCTGAAAATAACAAGCAACTAGACATTATTATTGAAGCTAGAAATCTAAATGAAGTAAAGCAAATCATTAAAGAAGATGGTGTTAAAAGAATCTTACTTGATAACTTTGATTATGAAACAACTAAAAAAGCTATTTCAATAATTAAAAAAAAGTGTGAAGTTGAATCAAGTGGAGGAATTACTGAAAAAAACATTTCAGAATATGCCAATTGTGGTGTGAATTTCATTTCTATTGGAGCTCTTACACATTCTCCAAATAACTTTGATTTAAGTTTAAAAGCTTTTTAATGCACAATATAATTAATTTATGCAAGAAGATCAAGCCAATTGGTTTTAGTGGTCTTAGCATTTATGATGTAACTATTTTCTTTTGGAAAGGTCTGATTAAAGGTGCTATAACTACAAGAGCATCGTCATTAGCTTTTAATTTTTTCTTAGCATTTTTCCCATCTATCATTGTTTTTTTTACACTTATACCTTATATTCCTATTTCAGGAATACAAGAGACTTTGATAGAACTACTAGCTGTAATTTTACCACCATCAACAAATGAAATTACATTTGAGACTCTCGATGATATAATCAACAATCCAAGAAGTGGACTTCTATCTATTGGGTTTGTACTAGCTCTTTACTTTTCAACTAATGGAATAAACTCACTTATTGAAGCTTTTAATGCTTCATACCATGTTAAAGAATCAAGATCAATCATTAATCAAAGATTATTATCTCTTGTATTAACTTTATTTCTGTCACTAGTATTAATTATTGCAATGAGTCTAATCATATTCGGAAAATTTGCAGTAAAATATCTTACAGAATATGAATTAATAACTCAATACGCTGGTGCTTTAATTTTATATGGAAAATGGTTAACAATAATTCTTATTTTATTTTTTGGAATTTCTATACTATTTCATTTAGGACCATCAATAAAAAGTAAATGGAAACTTTTTTCACCAGGTTCTATATTAGCATCTTTAGGGATCATTATTACATCAATAGGCTTTAATTATTATATTAGTCATTTTTCACAATACAACAAAATTTATGGATCTATTGGGACACTTATGATTATTTTAATTTGGATGTACTTTAACTCTATAATTCTGTTAACTGGTTTTGAACTTAATGCAAGTATTTCAAATGCAAAAGAAAAGGAAAAAATAAAATAGGAATTGTAAATTAGCAAACGAAAATTAAAACATGAAAAATACTATACTACTTTCTATAATTTTAGTGAGTACACTAACCTTAGCACAAGATTCATTACTAATAAAAAAAAATGATACNACACTTGTACAANAAACAAAATATAATCCTTTAGCAAAACCAAATACTTATCAAAATACTGACAATCCTAATTACTGGAAGAACAAAAGACCGCATAAATCTTATTGGCAACAGGATGTATATTATAATATTCAAGCAAGAATTGATGAAGAAACAGATATCATAACTGCTACACAAAAATTAGTGTACACCAATAATTCTCCTGATGATTTAGATATAGTATATTTTCATTTATATCAAAATGCATTTCAACCTGAATCTTATCTAGACAAACTACATTTAGCAAATGATAAAAACCCAAAATATGGAGATTATGAATCTCAAAAATTAGGTACAGTTATTAATCAAATAACCGTTAATGGGAAAAACGTAAAAACAGAATTAGATAATACTATACTAAAAGTATATTTGCCTAANATTCTTAAATCNCAACATAGTATNACATTTGANATTAAATTTAAAACTTACTTTGACAGTGGAGATGTTAGAAGAAGAATGACCGTCTTCAATTCTTGGGGGTACAAACATTATAATGGAGTACATTGGTATCCAAGAATCTGTGTATANGATGCAAAGTTTGGATGGACAAAAGATCAACATTTAGGAAAAGAGTTTTATGGAAACTTTGGAGCATTTGATGTAGAATTAGATTTCTCTTCTGATTTTATTGTAGAAGCTACAGGATTCTTGTTAAATAGAAAAGAAGTATTACCTAAAGAGTTAAGACAAAAATTAGATATTAAGAATTTTAAAGATAAACCCTGGAACTCTGAACCTTCAGTTATAACTGAATATAAAAAAGGAGAAAGAAAAATATGGAAGTTTCATGCAGAAAATGTACATGATTTTGCTTTTACAGCAGATCCTACTTATAGAATTGGAGAATCAAGATGGAAAGATAAAATTTGTTATTCTTTAGTACAAGAGCCACATGCTATAAAGTGGCAAAATGCTGCTGATTTCGGTGCTGAGTGTTTAAAAATATTTTCAGAAGATTTTGGCATGTATGTTTATCATAAGGTTATTGTTGCTGATGCTAGAAGTGGAATGGAATATCCAATGATAACTCTTGATGGAGGAAGTGATCCTGGATATAGAGATTTATTAGCTCATGAAATCGGACATATGTGGTTTTTTGGTCAAGTAGGNAACAATGAAACCTATAGAGCATTNCTTGATGAAGGCTTTACTCAATTTCTAACAGCTTGGGCAATGATAAAAATTGATGGAGAGTNCATGCAGGAATTTAAATCAAAAAATGAATGGGCAAAAAGATTTCAAAAACCAGTTCGGGCAATTGANAGCGAAATATATAACTCATATATAAAAGATGCTACAAAGTATTCTGATCCTATAATCTCAACACACTCTGATGGATTTAATGGTGCTCTAAGGCATGGCGGAGGATATAGACATGTTTATTATAAGACAGCAGCGATGCTATATAATTTACAATATGTNTTAGGAGATGAACTATTTCTTGAGGCAATGCAACATTATTTTGAAACATGGAAGATGGCACATCCTTATAATGAAGACTTTAGAAATACAATAATTCAGTTTACAAAAGTAGATCTAAACTGGTTCTTTGATCAATGGTTAGAATCAACTAAAAGAATTGATTACGCAGTAAAAGTTAATAAAAATATTNTAACATTTAAAAGAAAATCAAGAATGCAAATGCCTATTGATTTCAGAGTTATTGCAAAAAATGGAAAAAAATATGATTATCATATACCTAATAATTGGTTTGTAAAAAAAACAAATGCAACAATTTTACCTAAATGGCATGGGTGGGATTTAATTAACCCTAAATACTCTACCAAAATAAATATTGAATCTGGAATAGAGAAAGTTATTATTGATCCTTCTAACAGATTAGCTGATGCATATATGCCAGATAATAGTTCAACATATAATACTACTTTTGATTTTGATCATAAACTAAGAGAGTATCCAGACTGGAGAAATTANGAGATAAANTATCGTCCTGATATTTGGTGGAATAATTATGATGGTATAAAAATTGGTTTAAACCTAAATGGAGGNTATCTAAGACATCATCATATTTTTGACGCAGTTCTATGGCTTAATACAGGTACTATTCAAAAGGATAGTATTATAAAACCTAATGATTATGATAATTACTCATATAGATTAAATTACAATACAAATTTAGATGAAATTACATTAAATACTAGATTAAAAATAAAATCTCAATTTTTAGCAGGACTATACACTAATAAAATAAGTATTGAAAAATCAGACAGTAAAGGGAAAAACAAATTTACAGTTGACTTTATATCTCATTATCNAATAAATAAAGATTATCTTATAAATAAAAATTGGGATTTAAAAAAAATGAATAATCGAATAGATGTAGATCTTGAACATAAATATAAACATCCATATGGTGATGGAAGAATCAACTTAACTATAAGGTCTTCTTCAATAGGAAGTGCTTATGATTATAACATATTATCAATTACAGCAAACAACAACAATAATATAGAAAAGTTAAAAATAACTACTCGAGCATTTTGTCAAATTGGCAATGGTAGTAACTGGGCAGAAGAAAGCAAATTAGGTTTAGCAGGTGCAAATAATGAGGAAATGATGAATTCAAAATTCACAAGAGCTAATGGTCTTTTAACATCAGAGCATATGAACTATAGATATACTACTAATAATTTTCACGCAGCAGGAGGTTTAAACCTAAGAGGATATAGTGGATATCTTGCGCCTGAATTTAATAGCGATGGTACAATCTCATCTTTTGATTATAACGGTACAAGTGGAGCATCTTTAAATACTGAGATTGATTTTACCTCCTACCTACCCTATTCATTTAGAAAAAATTACAATATCACTTCTTATCTATTTGCAGATGCTGGAATTATAACATCTAAAAATCTCACAAAAGAAAATTATATGGAAGCCTTTTCTGAAGCTAGAGCTGATGCAGGAATAGGATTTACTTATACATTCGATAATTTTAAGCCACTTGAAAAAGTTAAACCATTAGTNATAAGATTTGACATGCCATTATTTTTAAATAGNGCGCCAGCATCAGATAATGATTTCTTACANATGAGATGGCTACTAGGAATTAACAAAGTATTATAAATGAAAAAAGTTCTAGTTACAGGAGGTGCTGGATATATTGGCTCTCATACTGTTGTAAAACTTTTTGAGGCAGGATATACTCCTATAATAATAGATAATCTTTGCAATTCATCGAAAAAAAACCTAGATGGNATAAAAAAAATAACCGGAAAAGAGATGAAATGGTACAATGTCAATTGCACAGATTTACNAGCAATGCAAGATGTTTTTCAAAAAGAAGGAGAAATTTTAGGAATTATTCATTTTGCTGCATACAAATGTATTGAAGAGTCAATAAAGAATCCTGATAAATACTATAAAAACAATGTAGGGTCATTAGAAGTTGTATTAGAATGCATGAAAGAAAATAAGTTAAAAAATATTATATTTTCATCCTCATGCACTGTGTATGGCAANCCTGATTTTCTACCAATTAGCGAAGATGCTCCATTTAAGAAAGCAGAATCTATATATGGAGATACAAAACAAGTGTGTGAAAAAATAATTATGAATAATATTTGTAATAGTGTTTCACTAAGATATTTTAACCCAATTGGCTCACATAAATCAGCATTAATTGGCGATTGCTCATCTGATAAAGCNTCAAATCTAGTGCCAATAATTACAGAAACTGCAATAGGAAAACGCAAGCAATTTACAGTATTTGGAAATGACTACAATACTCATGATGGAACTTGTATTCGTGATTATATCCATGTAGTTGATTTAGCAAAATGTCATGTTAAAGCAATTGACTTTATTTTGTCTAATTCTGGCAAACATGCATTTAATGTAGGCACAGGAATTGGAATTAGTGTATTAGATATAATTAAAGTTTTTGAAAAAGCTAATAATCTTAAAGTAAATTATATAATAGGTAATCGAAGAAATGGAGATATTGAAAAAATATATGCAAATGTAGATTTAGTAAGATCAAAATTGGGATGGAAAGCTCAAGTGAGCATAGAAGAAGCCATAAAATCTGCATGGAACTGGGAAAAAAACAAAGAAAACTAAAAAGACAGCAATTCTAATTTGATGATTAAAAATAGTATAAATGATATTAAAGAATTATGTGAATACATATGGGATTTAGAAGATAAGTATGACTTGTTTAATCTAGAAGTCAATGGTATTAATCCATGGGCTGCTTACAGAATGGATATCTATTTTGAATTGGCAAAGAAATTTGGAATTTTTGATAAAAAACTTAATCTAAAAACATCAAAAATAGATAANGTAATATATTTCTTTAGATTACTTAAAAATTCTATTACTTATTANAAAGACTATAAATTTAAGAAAGTAGATGNACTTATATTNTCTTGGGGAAGAACTAAAAAAATTAAAAATAAATTAATAGATCCATATACATACTATCTTGAAAAGAAGTTAAATAAGCAAAAAACATCATTNCTAGAGTTTGAATCNCCATACAAAGGCAAACATATTCGTAAAAAAAAGTCATATAAAATATATTTAGACAAGATTCTCATTCTTAGAAATATACTAAATCTTTTTGTAAAAACTAAAATTGATATTAAGAATAAAAAAATAATTAAAATGTTATCTAAAGAAATTAATAAAGATAACAATACTCCTTTTTTTGATATTGAACAACTACTAATTAGTAATACTAAAAAATTTATTCCTACATATTCTTACTATCTTGATATTTTAAAAAAAACACAACCCAAAGTAATATATATTGTTGTTTCATATGGACAAGGAGAACTAATAAAAGCAGCAAATGATCTTAATATTGAAGTAATAGAGTTACAACACGGTACATTTAGCAAATACCATTTAGGATACTCATTTCCAAAAGGTTATAATGCTAAATATCTACCTAANAAGTTTTATGTTTGGAANAACTATTGGAAAAATTTAATGAGTTTTCCAATAAAATCAGAAAACATAAAAATATATCCATGTCAATATTTAGAAATCGAAAAAAAGAAATACCAAAATATCATAAAGAAAAAAAACTCATTAATTGTACTAAGTCAAGGAGCTAATACAGAAGTGATTGCTAAAAAGCTTATTGAAAATATTGCATATTTTAAAAAATTTNAAATTACCTTTAAGCTACATCCGAATGAATATCATATGAGATCAAAGCACAAAAAGCTTACTTATTTACAAAAAAAATATAATGTTAGTATTGTAACCAATGTAGATTTATACGAATATCTTGCCAAATCTGAGTACCAGGCAGGTGTTTTCTCAACAGCATTATATGAAGGNGTTGAATTTAATTGTAAAACAATTTTACTAAAACTACCTGGAATTGAGTATATGGATCAATTCATCAAAATAAATAAACCTATAATTAAGTAGTTTATATTTCTATCTCTAATAGATGTCTTTNTAAAGACTAAAAAATATTTTAATATACCATAATTAAGAATTATTACTTCGAAATATCTTCGTTTTAAGCTCGTGAAAAATTTCAGAAATATCATCAGATAAATTAAAATATAATACTAATGGTAGAAAAATTATAAAAACAACTATTGATCTCCAAATAATATCTAAAATAGCGTAACCAAAAATAGGAAGCAAGTAAGTTAATAAAAAATAGATTCCAAATAGTAAAAAAGATGTATATAAAGTCTTTAAGCTAAAAGGCTGTATATTCAATTTGACTTTTAAGACAATTAATCTAATAAAATTAAATAATAAAATAGAAAGTGCTGTAGCTATTGCAGCTCCTTCAATAGTTTGATACTTTTGTATAAAGAAAAAGTTTGTTGCAATAGTTACAAAAACTAAGAATACACTTGTATACAAAGAGTATCTATAATACTCTGAGTTTATAATTATTTCTCCGCTTAAACCAGTAGCAATATTAAATAATTGAGCGAATCCAATATAAAAAACAACCCATTTTCCTGCATGAAACTTTTCTGGCAATAATGAAAAAACCTCATCAATATTAATCCAAATACATAAAAAAAAGACCCCACCAATAATTAATTGATTGATAGCTGATTTCTTATAAAGTAATTGAATATTCTGCAAATCTTTTTCGGCAAGAGATTTGGCTATTAGAGGTATAGAAATTGCCGCAATAGATTTTGCTGGCACCATTATTGCATTACCCATAAAGAAAGCGACTGTATAAAAAGCTACTTGCTTTAAATCCAACAATGACCCAATCATCATCATATCAATTCTCGTAACTAAAATTGTTGAGAAACTTCCTATTAGTACATATAAACCATAACTAAGCATTTCTTTTAACTGTAAATCTTTAAATGAAAAATAAAAATAAAATCGTCTATTAATTATCTGAATAAACAATAATATACCAAACTTAAGCAAATAGCCAAATAAATAAATTTGTAAGAACATTGTAAAATCGATATATCCGAACCAATGTAAGATAAGAACAAACATGCTATAAAATTTCAAAAAAACTTCATTTATAAAAACAGGAGTAGCTGCACTTAAAAAAGATCTAGAAATTGAAGTTAATACATCATAAAATCCAATAAAAAAAACTAATAAAATTATATAAAATGCATTTTCTTTTAGTAATTCACTGGCATTTAATAATTCAAACAACTGTTCTTTAAATACAAAATAAACAAACAAGGCAATTAAAAATCCAAAAAGTGGAGTAATTAAACTTAAAAAATATAACTGTCCCTTTTCCTTAATAGCAGGGAAGAAACGCAAAAAAGTTTTAGGAATACCTAAGGTAGTGAAAATTGAAACAACAATTGCATAAGCTAGAATAATTTGTATTAATCCAAAGTGCTCTGGATAATCCTTGAAAACATTAGGGTAAATAATAACAGTATTTATAGCACCAAATATCATTCCAACATAAAAACTAATAGAATTCTTTATACTTTGATGTCTAACAATTCCCATTAGTTAATAGTTTTATCTATGATATCACTTAACTTTTTTGATAAATGCTTGTAGCTATATTTATCTATCTCTATTGAATCTATAGAATTATGCTTTGCTTTAAATTGATTATATAATACTAAAATATATTTTTTTAATTCAACTTTATTTGAATAATCAAAAACTCTGCCAGATTTTGTTTCATTAATAATATTTTCAACATCACTATCTAAAGCAGAAAAAGCTAAAATTGGTTTTTTAACAGATAAATAAAGAAATAACTTTCCAGGTATAATGTTATTAACCCCTTCTAAATTAACACTGCTTAAGAGTAAAACCTCTGCTTTTTTTAGTTGTTCTTTTAGATTAACAACATCTAAATAACCTTTAAATCTAACATTAGAACTCAACGATTTAATGTAATTATCATTAACTATAGAGGAATCAAAATCACCAATTAAATCAACTAATAAATCCTTAGAAAAGTCCTTATTTTCCATACATAACTCTTTTAAAACAATCCATAAGTTTTGAGGATTTTGAACAGATTTCATAACTCCAGTATACAAAACAACAAATTTATCCGTTGGCTCTGTCTTAATTACTGCTTCATAACCATTAGTAACAGTATGTGTATTTTTGTTGGCTTTTAAATAAGTTTTTGTTAAAGATGGTGAAGTAGTAAGCACAGTATCACAATAAGTTAAACATTTTTGTTCCCATTTTAAATGCCTTTCTTTTATTATATTACTCATTGGCAATTGCTTAAAAGGGAAAAAATCGGACCAAGGATCTCTAAAATCAGTTATCCATTTAACATTTGTTTTAAGCTTAATATTATACCCAATCACATGTGTACTAAATGGAGGTGCTGTTGTAATTATACAATCTATATTATTTTTAATTACGTACGATGATGCAAGCTTAGAAACCTTGTTAATCCAAAACATTCGTGAGTCTGGAAAAAAAAGATTAGATCGTATCCAAAGAATTATTTTATAAAATAAACCAGATGAATTTATATGGTCTCTATTTTTCTTATTCGATCTATTTAAAATATTTACGGGTTCAAAAATTGGAACTTTGATAACTTCTAAAGACGAACTAATTGATTTAGAAATAGAATTATCGATTATTGGATAAGAAGGGTTATCAGGAACCAAAACTGTTATATTCCAGCCTAATTCAACTAAATACTTTGAAAAGTTCAACCATCTTTGCACACCTGAACCTCCTGCCGGAGGCCAATAATAAGTAATAAGTAAAATCTTTTTCATTATTACTTTAGTTCCCTAAAAGACACAAAGGTTAATAACAATAGTAATATTATTGAAGAACTAAGTGCAATTCTTTCACCTATCTTATAAGTTAATGGCTCAAACTTAAACTCTACCAAATTATTACCAGCAGGAATTTGCATCCCTCTAAGGACATAATTAGCTCTAAAATGTGGTTTAAGCTCTCCGTTTATATATGCGTTCCATCCTTTATCATAAAAAATTTCAGAAAAAATTACAATCCCATCTTTTAATGAATTTGATGAATACTTTAAATAATTTGGTTTATATTCTGTTAAAATAATATTAGAGCCCTTGTTATCTAAATCACTAACTATCTGCTTTGCAAACCTTTGATCTACAATTGCAATATTTTTAGGATCAAAAACTTGATTATTTAAAGCATTAATTTCTGCATCAGCATTAGGAACAATACTTACCTCATTTACAAACCATGCATTTCCCAAAGCTCCAGGATTTCTTTGAACTTGAAGTTGAGGGGAAATAAAGTATTTAGTGTTAAGCATGTTAAGTACAGCCATATTTCCTTTTGAGATATGATTCTCAATTAACTCTTGATAACGCTTTAATTTTGCACCATGATATCCACCAATAGATTTATGAAAATATGATGTGCTTGCATCATTAAAAGTACTCACACTTTGATTAAACACCCTAAAATTAGGGTCTTTATCCATTAATATTTGCTGATCAGCAACAGTAGGCTGATATGGAATCTCAACCCTCTTTTTCCTTTCAAAATTATCATCATTTAAATATCTTTTATTAACTGTCCACATGTCAGCTATAATTAAAACAGCAAGAATTAAAATAACATATAAAGATTTTAATTGATTTTTTAAAAACATCCATAGCGTAAAAAATGTTAATGAAATAAATATAAAAGAACGCCACGCATCAGAGCTTAAAAGTGCTGCTCTGTCAGATTGTAGAGCATCAATTGGCCATCCGTTCTTTTCAAGGTTTGCATCTTGAATTGCTACAAAATCAAAAAATAATGAAGGTGTTAGTGAAAAAAATAATGCTAAACCACCGACGATATAAAAAGATAATTTGAGATGATATTCTGTTTTATGTTCTATTTTTTTTGAACTTAAAAATTTATCTAAAGCTAAAAATCCTAAAAGAGGTATGGTAAATTCTGCAATTACTAAAATCATAGAAACAGCTCTAAACTTATTATAACCAGGAAAATAATCGAGAAAAAAATCTGTCAACCACATAAAATTCTTACCCCAAGCTAACATTATAGACATCAATGTTGCAATAATTATCCATATCTTCATATCTGATCGAATAAAGAATAACCCAAATACAAATAAAAATATAACAATAGCTCCTGCATAAGTTGGACCTGATGTAAATGGCTGATCTCCCCAATAAAGAGGCAACTGCTTTATAATTTTCTTAGCATTAGGGGTTCTTTTAATAGCCTGATATGTCTCAGAATCAGTAGTTAAACTTCCTTGAGATGCACCACCATGAAAATTAGGAATTAACAAAGTAAATGTTTCTGCGATTCCATAACTCCATGATGTTGCATAATCTTTATCTAAGCCAGAAGTTTTATTATCCAAATCTGTTGTTAGTTCAGATTTTCCTCTGGTACTATCTTTACTGTACTCCATTGTAGTAGCTAAATTAGTAAATGATGTACCCGCAGCTAATAGAGCTGAGATCAGTAATACTAATGTTCGCTTAGTAAAATCAATAAGATTATTAGCTTTCCAATCTCTAACAAACTGAACAAACCCAATAATTAAAAGCATTAAAACTATATAATAAGTTATTTGTAGATGATTAGCATAAAGTTCTAACGCTACAGTCAGAGAAGTTAAAACTCCACCTAACAACATCTTACCTCTATATGTATAAAGAACTGCAGCAACTATCATAGGAATGTAAGCTATTGCATGCGCTTTTGTCATATGACCTGCTTCAATAATAATAAAAAAATAAGAAGAAAATGCAAAAGCTATCGCTCCTAAAGCAGATAATCTATAATCAATTTGTAATGATAATANTAAGAGATAAAATCCTAGTAAATATAAAAATAACAAGTTAGCTGGATTTGGTATTCCTAAAGTGATACATTTAACTACATATTGCATTAAATTAGCATTTGAACTTCTAGAAATTTGATATGCAGGCATTCCAGAAAACATAGAGTTTGTCCAAAGAGCATCTTGTCCAGTCTTTTCACGAAAGTCTGTTACTTCTTTACTCATTCCTTTCCATCTTGAGATATCTTCCATTTCCAACATCTTACCTTCAAGTATAGGAGAAAAATATACTAATGAAATAACAACAAATAATAGTAATATTAATAAATGTGGACCTATTTTTTTAATCTTGCTCATAATTTAATTATTATTCAANCTCCTCAAAATCAACATATTCACCAATACTATCTGAATTTTTAGTTGATTTTTTTTTACCTTCTATAGTAATCTCACCTTCTTTTTGAGATGCTCTTTGTTGATTCTGATACTGCTGATTAAACTGCCTACTAAATTTATCCCTCATCCTGTTTGCAAAACGATGCATTAAAAATGGAACTAATAATCTAAAAATAAGTTTTATTAAATAAGTAATTAAAAAGAACCAAAATAGAAATTTAACTAATCCAGTTAACATATCATCTACTTAAATATAAATTCCTTTCAGAATATACTTTGGTAAAGTAATCATCCTTTAAATCATCAATAAANTAAATTGCTTCTCCCGTTGATTTCATTTCTGGACCTAACTCTTTATTAACATTAGGAAACTTATCAAACGAGAAAACTGGAACTTTTATTGCATATCCTTTCTTAGTTGGGTTAAAGTTAAAATCAGATACTTTATTATGACCTAACATAACTTTTGCTGCATAATTAACATAAGGCTCATCATAGGCTTTCGCAATAAAAGGAACTGTTCTTGATGCTCTAGGATTTGCTTCAATAACATATACTACTTCATCTTTAATTGCAAATTGAATATTTATTAAACCTACAGTATCTAGAGCAATTGCTATCTTATTAGTAATATCTATCATTTGTTGGCGAACATTCTCACTTAAATCAAAAGTTGGTAAAACAGCATAAGAATCACCTGAGTGAATACCACAAGGCTCAATGTGCTCCATCATACCTATTATATAGACATCTTTACCATCACATATAGCATCAGCCTCTGCTTCGATTGCTTTATCTAAATAATGATCGAGCAGAACGTGATTGCCTGGTAAATCCTTCAAAAGATTAACAATGTGATGTTCAAGTTCCTCCTCATTAATGACGATCTTCATTCCTTGGCCTCCTAAAACATAGGAAGGTCGAACTAATATTGGGAATTTTAAAGTTTCTGAAATATTCACAGCCTCCTCAGCTGTTTCAGCAACTGCAAAATCAGGATATGGAATATTATTTTCTTTTAGCAACTTTGAAAATCTTCCTCTATCTTCAGCAACATCTAAAGCTTTATATGAAGTACCCATAATTCTGATGCCGTAACGCTCTAATTTCTCAGCCAGCTTAAGAGCTGTTTGACCACCTAACTGAACAATAACTCCTAGTGGTTTTTCATAACGAATTATATCATATATATGTTCCCAAAATACAGGCTCAAAATAAAGCTTATCAGCTGTGTCAAAATCAGTAGACACAGTCTCTGGATTACAATTAATCATAATTGTCTCATAACCACATTCTTTAGCTGCCAAAACACCATGAACACAAGAATAATCAAATTCAATTCCTTGACCGATTCGATTAGGACCTGATCCTAAAACAATTATTTTCTCTTTTTCTGTAACGTGACTTTCATTTTCTGCTAAAATGACTCCTTTTTCTTCTTTTGAAGATTCAAATGTTGAATAATAGTAAGGAGTTTGAGCCTTAAATTCAGCTGCACAAGTATCAACTAATTTATATACACGTTTAATATTGTCCTTATTTCTTTTATCATAAACTACACTCTCAAGACAATTAAGTAAATGTGCAATTTGTCTATCAGCATAACCTTTCATCTTTGCTTCTAACAACAAATCTGCTGGTAGAGTTTCAATAGAGTATTTTTCAATTTCTTTTTCCAAAACAACTAACTCCTCAATTTGATTTAAAAACCAATAGTCAATTTTAGTTATATCATGTATTTTCTTTATTGGAATACCAATTCTCATTGCATCATAAACTCTAAAAATTCTATCACTACTTGCATGTTTTAACTCAAATAGAATTTTATCTTGGTCTGTTTCACCTTTACCATCTGCGCCTAAACCATTTCGTCCTATTTCTAGTGACTGACAAGCCTTCTGTAAAGCCTCTTGAAACGATCTTCCTATACTCATAACTTCTCCCACGGATTTCATCTGTAAACCTAACTGAATATCTGAACCTTTAAACTTATCAAANTTCCATCTAGGTATTTTNACAACAACATAATCTAAAGTTGGTTCAAAACAAGCAGAGGTTGTTTTNGTAATCTGATTATCAAGCTCATCTAAGGTATANCCAATAGCTAATTTACTTGCAATTTTTGCAATAGGATAACCAGTAGCTTTTGATGCCAAAGCCGAAGAACGTGATACTCTANGATTAATTTCAATAGCAATAATATCTTCTGATTCATCAGGATTTACTGCGAACTGAACATTACAACCACCAGCAAAATCACCAATAGAGCGCATCATTTTTATTGCCATATCTCTCATGTGCTGGTATGTAACATCTGAAAGTGTCATTGAAGGTGCTATTGTAATTGANTCNCCNGTATGTATNCCCATAGGATCNAGATTNTCNATATTACANATAATAATAACATTATCATTATCATCACGTAATANCTCNANNTCATACTCTTTCCATCCNANAACAGCCTTATCAATTAATACCTCATGTATAGGAGAAGCATGTAAGCCTTTTGAGAGCAAATCCTCAAATTCATCTTTTGTATGTACAAAAGAAGCTCCAGAGCCTCCAAGTGTGAAAGATGGTCGAATTACTAATGGAAAACCTAATTCTTGAGCAATAGCCTTTCCTTCCAGAAAAGAAGTAGCAATTCTAGCAGGTGCAACAGGAATATTGATTTCACCCATTAATTTACGGAATTGTTCTCTGTCCTCAGTAATATGGATAGCCGCAATATCAACACCAATAATTTTAACGTTATATTTCTCCCAAATACCTTTTTCATCAACATCAATACAAAGATTTAATGCAGTTTGACCTCCCATAGTTGGTAAAACAGCATCTATATTTCTTTCCTCTAATATTTCAATAATCGAATCAGCAGTTAAAGGTTTAAGATAAACGTTATCAGCTATTACTTTATCAGTCATTATAGTGGCAGGATTAGAATTAATTAATGAAACTTCTATACCTTCTTCACGCAAAGATCTTGCCGCTTGAGATCCTGAATAGTCAAACTCACATGCTTGTCCAATTACAATTGGACCACTTCCGATAATTAATATTGATTTTAATGAATTGTCTTTTGGCATATTAAATTTTGTTTTTGCGAATTTACAATGTTTTTTTCTTGATCCTTTTCTTTAAATATGAATAGATATTAACAAGTTTTTATCTAATATGCAAAAAAAAAGTGTTGCAATTGCAACACCTCTCATGTATTATGGGCTTTTCATTTATTTGTGACCAATTTCATCAGAAACAGTTAAACGTGTTCTTCCCTTAGCTCTTCTTCTAGCCAATACTTTTCGCCCATCAGACGTTGACATACGATCCATAAAACCGTGTTTATTTTTTCTTTTCCTATTTGATGGTTGGAATGTTCTTTTTGGCATGACTTTATTTCTTTTTTGTTTCTAGATCGCAAATATAAGATGTTTTTTTATTCTGCAAATCTTTTTTTAAAAATATCAAAAAAACATAAGTTTACAAAAAACTAATTAACTTGAAAGGATGTGTTCTTTAAAAAAAACTCAACTCTCTCTGGCTTTAAAAAAAGTACATTCCAATATCCCTTGTAATAAATATTTGAAGGAACATGCTTTTTGTTTACATAATTCATTCTCACTTGAATATCCATATCAACATCTATAAACCAATTCTTAAACACAAACTTATAATCTCGATATATGACATTGAAATTATTCTTGTCAAAATAAGAAACGATATTTCTTATAAGAGTTTTTTTCTTGTCCTTTTCAGATAAATCTTGCTTTACTTTTATACTAAATACATAACAATCTATGTTATTATATGTAACTTCACTAATACTATAATTATAGTATTGTTGCATTTCAGGATCAAAAATAGCTAGTCTTTTAGAAAGTCCACCTTTAAACTGCTCTACATCATCTGTTCCAATAAAAAATCCTATTTTTTTTGCATCTCGCATATTTTTGCTTTCTGATTTATCTTTATTTTTAGAGATAGTTAAACTAACAGAAAATGTATCTTTTGGAAAAAACACCTCATCAAAGGCTTTAGGAGTATAAAATTTATAATCTCCATTTCTCTTAAAAATCTTTCCTTCATTATAAAGTACGCTATCTACCAACCATGCTATATTACCATTCGAATAATAATCTCCTTGTTTTTGTAAAACACCAACCTTATCACCTTGTTTATTAAATATAGTTAGCTTACTATCATATTTATGAGAATAGTAACGTAAATACTTAAAACCCATGTAAAAGCTAGAGTCTTGCCTTACATAACTAACAAAATCCTCTACTGAAAAACCATTGTTTTCTTCTGATATAACTACATCATCTAAAAATATTATCGGCATAAGAGTATCTTGAGAATATAAAAAATCAGAAAACATGAACAAAAAAGCAAATACCAAGTATTTCATAAAACAAAGATAAAAAAAAGCCGACACTAGGTATCGGCTTTATAATAGTAACTACACGTAATCCGGATTTTGTTCTCATTAGAGTGCTATCATCTATCTAGGAAAAAGATTACTCTTTGCCTCTAGCTACCTACCCCTCAAGAAAAAGCGAGCAACTTTTAAATCTTGATATACATGGTATTGCACCACATAGAGTTTACCTGATTTCACTACAGCCAAACTGTACTTGCTTTCTGTTGCACTTGTCCGCTTCAAAAGAAGGACGGGTATTACCCGCTATGCTGCTCTATGGTGTCCGGACTTTCCTCTCTTGCAAAAACAAGAGCGATAAGATA
>NZRJ01000034.1 GCA_002693745.1 Flavobacteriales bacterium | reverse complement strand
AAAAAAAGCTAAACTCATCAAACTATAAATAATGTTTTCAGCAAAAAAACTTCCAACACCTGAAAGTGACAAATAATTAACAAACCAAAAAGGTACTAAAACAATAAAAAAAAATAAAATAAATAACCCTCCAACCAAGATAGTCATTCTTTTTTTGTTATTAAAATTTATTCTTTGGCTATTCATGTATAATATTATGCTCTTCTCTTAAATTATTAATAATAAAATCTTGTCGATCTTTGGTGTTTTTACCCATAAAATAAGATAGTATCTCTTGTATCTTATCATCTTTTGCTAAAATTACTGGATCTAATCTCATTTTAGGACCAATAAAATGTTTAAACTCATTTGGTGATATCTCTCCTAAACCTTTAAACCTTGTTATCTCAGCAGAAGGACCAATATCTAATAAAGCATCCTTTCTTTCTTTTTCATTAAAACAATAAATTGTTTTATGTTTATTTCTAATTCTAAATAAAGGAGTCTCTAAAATATAAACATGACCTTCTTTAACCAACTCTGGAAAAAACTGGAGAAAAAAAGTAAGTAATAACATCCTTATGTGCATTCCATCTACATCAGCATCTGTAGCAATTACAATCTTATTATATCGCAAATCATCAATACCCTCCTCAATATTTAATGCAGCTTGTAATAAATTAAACTCCTCGTTCTCATATACTACTTTTTTAGTAAGTTCAAATGAATTTAAAGGCTTTCCTCTAAGACTAAAAACTGCCTGAGTTTGAATATCTCTTGTCTTCGTGATTGAGCCAGAAGCTGAATCTCCTTCAGTAATAAATAGTGTAGAATCAACTCTATTTTCCTTGTTGTGATCATTATAGTGAACTCGACAATCTCTTAGTTTTTTATTATGTAAATTAGCTTTTTTAGCGCGTTCTCTAGCTAATTTCTTTACCCCAGCCATAGCCTTACGTTCATGCTCAGCAATCTTAATATTTTTTTCTATTATTTCAGATATTTGAGGGTTTTTGTGCAAATAATTATCTAAATGTTTATTTAAAAAATCTTGAATAAATGAAAGGACTGTAATTCCATTAGGTTCCATTTCAGTGGAGCCCAATTTAGTCTTCGTTTGAGATTCAAAAACCGGCTCTATTATTTTAATACTAATAGCAGCATTAATAGCTTGTCTTATATCTGCAGAATCATAACTTTTTCCAAAGAAGTCTCTTATTGTTTTAACTAAAGATTTTCTAAATGCGTTTTGATGTGTTCCCCCCTGAACTGTATATTGTCCATTAACAAATGAATAATACTGCTCAGAATATTGATTCTTACAATGAGTAATAGCAATCTCAATATCAGTTTCTTTTAAGTGTATAATTGGATAAAGTATTTCAGCATCAATTCTTTCTTCTAATAAATCTAGAAGACCATTTTCAGAATAGAATTTATCGCCGTTAAAAATTATTGTTAGACCTGGATTAAGATAACAATAATTCCACATCATTTTTTTTATATACTCATCAATAAATCTATATTTCCCAAAAATCTCTTCATCTGGAATAAAAGACACTTTTGTTCCTTTTCTTCCAGAACTGTCTTTTATAGGCTCTTCATTAATAATAATTCCTTGTTCAAAAGAAACCAGCTTATATTTTCCTTCTCTAACAGATTTTATTTCAAAAAATGAAGAAAGTGCATTAGCAGCTTTAGTTCCGACACCATTTAATCCAACTGATTTTTTAAAAACTTTAGAATCATATTTTGCTCCTGTATTAATCTTGGAAACACAATCAATTACTTTACCAAGTGGTATTCCTCTTCCATAATCACGNACAGAAACTTTATTGTTTTTTACATTAACTTCAATAGTCCTACCGTAACCCATCACAAACTCATCAATAGCATTATCTAGAACCTCTTTTAATAATATATATATACCATCATCAGTAGAAGAGCCATTTCCAACTTTACCAATATACATTCCAGGCCTTAATCTAATATGCTCTTTCCAATCNAGGGAACGAATACTATCTTCATTATATGATGGTTTAACCATTTTTATAANCGTTTTTCTTCTAACAATAAGGAAAAACAAAAATAATACTCTAAAAGAATAAATTTAATTAGATGATTTTTCGTTATCAACAAGTTTTTCAACTAAAANTATATNGAGAAATATTAATTAAACATTAAAACGAAAATGGACAATATCACCATCTTTAACAATATAGTCTTTNCCTTCAATAAATAATTTTCCATTATCACGACACGCTTGCTCCGAACCTAATTTGATAAAATCATCATAAGAAATCACTTCTGCTCGAATAAATCCTTTTTCAAAATCAGTATGAATTACTGCTGCTGCCTGTGGTGCTTTAATTCCCTTTGTAATCGTCCAAGCTCTTACTTCTTTTTTTCCAGCTGTAAAATATGTTTGTAATCTTAATAATTTATATGTTGCTTGAATCAAATAATGAACACCAGGTTTTTTCAATCCTAATTCCTCTAAAAACATCATTTGTTCTTCTAAATTTTCTAATTCTGAAATCTCAGCCTCAATAGCTGTTGCAATTACAATAATTTCTTCATCTCTAATNACTCTTTTAACATCATCAACATATTTATTACCATTTTTTACAGATGCTTCATCAACGTTACAAACATATAAAACGGGTTTCATAGTAAGTAAATCCAATTCAGATACTATATCTAAATCCTCTTCAGAAGCTTCAAGAGTTCTAGCTGAATTTCCAGCTGACAAATGCACAATATATTTGTTAGTAGTTTCAAGAATTTTTTGAGCANATTTATTNCCCGATTTTGCAGTTCTGAGATTTTTATCTCTTAACTTNTCAAGTGACTCCAAATCTTTTAATTGTAATTCAATATCAATAGTCTCTTTATCTCTTACNGGATTGACTGTTCCATCAACATGAACAATATTATTATCTTCNAAACATCTTAGAACATGAATAATTGCATTTGTTTCTCTGATATTTGCTAAAAACTTATTACCAAGTCCCTCTCCTTTACTAGCTCCTTTAACAAGACCTGCTATATCTACTATTTCTACTGTAGTTGGTATTACTTTTTGAGGATTCACAATCTTTGACAAAAACTCTAGCCTATCATCAGGAACAGTAATAACACCTATATTAGGTTCAATAGTACAAAATGGAAAATTAGCTGATTGTGCTTTTGCATTAGACAAACAATTAAATAAAGTAGATTTACCAACATTTGGTAGTCCTACAATTCCACATTTTAATGACATAAAACTATTTTAAAAGATTCACAAAGATATAACTTTACATAATGAGATAATAGATTTTTTTTTTAATTATTTTGTCAACAATGCGTTAATAAATTCAAATATGTTTCGTTTTCTTTTTGAGAACAAAGTATTTGTATTCTTAAATTTGTCAATAATTTTAAACTAATTAGCAATGCCAAACATTCAGGAATTAGAAGATATAGCAATACAAATAAGAAGAGATATTGTAAGAATGGTTCACGCCAATAGTTCTGGGCATCCAGGTGGCTCTTTAGGTTGTGTTGAATTTTTTGTAGCTCTTTATTTTAAAATATTAAATCATAACACCAATTTTAATATGAATGGTATTAATGAAGATATCTTTTTTCTATCTAATGGCCATATTTCTCCTGTTTTTTATTCTGTTTTATCTCGCAGTGGATATTTTGATGTTTCTGAATTAGCAAGTTTTAGAAAAATAAATAGTCGTTTACAAGGACACCCTACACCACATGAAGGACTGGAAGGAGTTAGAATGGCTTCAGGATCTTTAGGGCAAGGACTCTCAACTGCAATTGGAGCAGCGCATGCTAAAAAGCTAAACAACGATGAATCTATTGTTTATGCATTAACTGGAGATGGAGAATTGCAAGAAGGTCAAATTTGGGAAGCTCTAATGTATGCATCTGCTAAAAACATAGATAATCTTATCGCAACTATTGATTATAATCAAAAACAAATTGACGGACCTATTGACGAAGTCTTACCTTTAGGAAATCTAACTGCCAAACTAGAAGCATTTGATTGGATTGTAGTAGAAGAATATCAAGGTAATAAAATAGATGCAGTTATTAACACATTAAATAGAGCTAAAGAACTAACAAAAAAAGGAAAGCCAGTTGCTATTATTCTGCACACTGAAATGGGGAATGGCGTTGACTATATGATGGGCACCCATAAATGGCATGGTTCAGCTCCAAATGACAAGCAACTAGCTGCAGCATTATTACAAAATCCTGAAACATTAGGTGATTACTAAGAGAATTATATTACCACTTATATGGTCTCTCCTTTTTTTGGCGAACTTTCCTGCTATGGGGCAAGACAAAAAAGAATCAGTAAATCGTATTCTTTTTATTTTTGATGCTTCAGGATCAATGGCTTATACTTGGGAAAGTGGAAGTAAAATTAAAATTGCTAAAAACCTCTTGAGTAATATGGTTGATTCTTTAAGATCTATTGAGAACCTTGAAATAGGACTTAGAGTTTATGGACATAGAACTAGCCATCATCTAGAAGATTGTGATGACACTCATCTTGAAATGAATTTCTTAAAATCAAATGATGCCGCTGATATTATAAAAAAGAAATTATCCATAATCAATGCTAAAGGAACAAGTCCAATAGCCCGATCACTTGAAGAAGGTGCTAAAGACTTACAAGCTGCCGGAGAGGGAAGAAATATTGTCATATTAATCACAGACGGAAAAGAAGAATGTAAAATGGATCCATGTGCAGTTTCACGCTTATATCAACGTAAAGGAATCATTCTCAAACCATTTGTAATTGGAGTTGGAAAAATTGATAAAAGTTGGGAAAAACATTTTGATTGCATAGGACGTTTCTTTGACGCAAGTAAAGAGCAAGATTTTACAAATATATTAAATGTTGTAATCTCTCATGTTATTGATAACACTACTGCTCAAGTAAACCTATTAGATGAAAATCAAAATCCAACTGAAACCAATGTAAACTTGACGTTTTATAATCAATCTACTGGAGTTGCCAAATACAATTATGTTCATACTATGAACGCTTATGGAAATCCTGATACTATGGTGATTGATCCAGTTTTATCTTATAAAGTTGTTGCACATACCATTCCACCTGTTAGTATTGATAGCGTTCTTCTTGAGCCTGGCAAGCATACTATAATACCTTTAGAAACACCTCAAGGAAAATTACAAATTGTGATGAACTCAAAAATAAACTACCAGTGTATTATACGTCCTGCAGGCATTGACACAACACTAAATGTTCAACAAATTAATGAGGTTGAAGAATATCTAATTGGAAACTATGATATTGAAGTTTTAACCTTACCAAGATACAAATTTTATGATGTTAAAGTTTCATCGATTAAGACAGCAAAATGCTTTTTACCAAAGCCTGGATTAGCGAATATCCAGCTTCAATCAAAAGGATATGGCGGTTTGTATACAAAAAATGCAGATAAATTAGAACAGATATACCATTTTAAAGGTAAAAAAACAAACTATAAACTCACATTACTTCCAGGCAGGTACAAAGTTATCTTTAGAAGTTTAGGAGCTAAAGGACATATATACACTAGAGAAAAGGAATTTACAATAAAATCAGGAAAATCAAACCTCATAAAAATCTATTAAATATGGAAATGAAAGATACACGCTCAGGATTTGGAGCAGGATTAACTGAATTAGGAAGAATAAATCCAAAAGTAGTAGCACTATGTGCCGATCTTACTGGATCTCTAAATATGAATGATTTTAAAAATGAAAATCCTAATCGATTTTTTCAAGTAGGTATTGCTGAAGCTAATATGATAGGTATTGCTGCTGGAATGACAATTGGAGGTAAAATACCTTTTACTGGAACTTTTGCTAACTTTTCTACTTCTAGAGTTTATGATCAAATAAGACAATCCATTGCTTATTCAGGAAAAAATGTTAAGATATGTGCATCACATGCAGGTTTAACTCTAGGAGAAGATGGTGCAACACATCAAGTTTTAGAAGATATAGGTATGATGAAAATGTTACCACATATGGTTGTTATAAATACTTGTGATTACAACCAAACAAAAGCAGCAACTATTGCTATTGCAGATTATGATGGTCCAGTTTATTTAAGATTCGGAAGACCTAAAGTTCCTAATTTTACTCCAAAAGATCAAAAGTTTAGAATAGGTAAAGCGTTAAATCTTAAAAGCGGTAATGATGTAAGTATATTTGCTACAGGACATTTAGTCTGGGAAGCACTAAAGGCAGCAAAAAAGTTAAAAGAAAAAAAAATAGATGCTGAAGTAATCAATATTCATACTATAAAGCCATTAGACAGTCAAACTATCTTAAAATCAGTTATAAAAACAAGATGTGTTGTGACTGCTGAGGAACATATGATTAACGGTGGACTAGGTGATAGTATTGCTCAATTATTATCAATTCAAAACCCAACTCCTATAGAAATGATCGGTGTTAATGACAGTTTTGGTGAAAGTGGAAAACCAATGGAATTAATGGAAAAATATGGATTAACTTCTGATAATATTGTTAGTGCAAGTGAAAAAGTAATTACCAGAAAATAAACATGGATACTGCAAAGGAGATTTTTAAACGTCATCAAGCGCAAACATTCCCATATCCTTCTTGTTTAGAAGTTAAATTTACCAAAGGAAACTACATTATAGATGTTGATGGAAAAGAATATCTGGATTTTACAGCTGGAGTTTCTGCTTGCACATTAGGTCATTCTAACCCTATTATTACAGAAGCAGTAAAAGATCAACTAGATAAGTATACTCATGTTATGGTCTATGGCGAATACATACAATCACCTCAATATAAATTAGCAAAATTACTTGCAGAAAATCTACCTAAAAAACTAGATACTGTATATTTTACAAACTCAGGTACAGAAGCAATTGAAGGAGCCATGAAGCTTGCTAAAAGAGCAACTGGAAGATCGGAGATTATTTATTGTAAGAATTCGTATCATGGTTCTACTCAAGGCGCCTTAAGTATTATGGGCAATGAAGAACATAAAACAGCATTTCGTCCATTACTTCCTAATTGCAAAGAAATAATTTATAATGATATAAACTCACTAAAAAATATTACCAATAAAACAGCAGCTATTGTAATAGAACCAGTTCAGGGTGCAAGTGGATTTGTTACTCCAAAAAATGAATTCTTAGAAAGAATAACAGAAAAATGTAAAAAATCACAAACATTAATTATCCTTGACGAAATACAAACATGTTATGGAAGATTAGGCAGTCTTTTTGGCTTTGAAACATATAATATAAAACCTGATATTCTTTGTATTGCAAAAGGAATGGGCGCTGGAATGCCAATAGGCGCTTTTATTGCTTCTTGGGAACTAATGAATCTTTTAACTTTCAAACCTAGTTTAGGACATATAACTACATTTGGAGGTCATCCTATAAATTGTGCTGCTTCTCTAGCATGCTTAAAACATCTACTTGATTCTAATCTTATTAAAGATGTATCTAAAAAAGAAAGGCTTTTCAGAAAACATTTAACACATCCAAAGATTAAATCAATAAGAGGTAAAGGCTTAATGTTAGCTATTGAATTAGAAGATGAAATTCTTGCTAAAGAATTAGTAGAAGAATCAATGAAAAAAGGATTAGTATTATTCTACTTCTTATTTACTAAAACAGCTATTCGTATTACTCCACCACTAACAATTTCTGAAAATGAAATAGTTAAAGGTTGTAACATTATAAAACAAATATTAGAAAACAAATAGGTAATTTTTAATTAAAATAGTAATAATTATAAAAATAAATTCGCTGTAAAAAAACTANACAGGATCGACATCTATTACAACACGAATAGATTTAAAAATCGTGTAATCATGCATTTTTTCAATNATTTTGCTTATAATTTTTTTAGCTTTTGAGATAGAACTTTCTTTCTCAATTTTCAACAATAATTTCTTTTGATAATAATTTCTTATTCTAGAAATGACTGGATATTCGGGGCCTAATACTCTTTTACCAAAACTCTTACGCATAACAACAGCTAACTTATATGCTGCTTCATCTAATCTTCTTTTGTCTTTATGCTTTAAAGTAATTCCAATCAATCTGTTATATGGTGGATACTTAAATAATTTTCTTTGCGATGCTTCATTTTTAATAAATCTAGTAAAATCATTTTTTTTAAGCAATTTAAGAATCTCATGTTCATCATTAAAAGTTTGTACCAAAACAGTTCCTTGTTTCTCTTTACGGCCTGCCCTTCCAGCAACTTGAAGCATTAGCTGGAAAGCCCTTTCATGAGATCTGAAATCAGGAAAATGTAACATGCTATCAGCATTTAAAATACCAACCATTGAAACATTAGCAAAATCCAAACCTTTTGTAATCATCTGTGTTCCCACCAAAATATCAATTTTTTTATCTTCAAAATCTGTAATTATCTTATCATATGAATACTTTTTTCTAGTAGTGTCGTAGTCCATACGTTTAGTTACATAATTAGGAAATAATTTTTTCAAACTTTCTTCAATTTGCTCTGTCCCATATCCTTTTTGAGTAAATTCAGCAGTATTACAAGTTGGACAGATATCAGGAATTTTTTCAGTATAACCACAATAATGACATTTTAAATGAGCATTCAATTTATAATGTGTTAAACTTACATCACAATTATTGCAATATGGAGTATACGAACAAGTCTGACAAGTCAAAACAGGTGAATAACCTCTTCTATTTTGAAAAAGAATGACTTGCTTACTTTTTGATAAAGACTCATTAATAGCATCTAGCATTTCAGGAGAAAACTGATAAATCATTTCTTTCTTAAGATGAGCCTTTCTTATATCAATAATTTTAATTTTAGGTAATGCAATATCTGAAAATCTATTATGCATTTCAACCAATGCGTATTTATTCATTTTAGCATTATTATAGGATTCCAAAGAGGGTGTTGCAGATCCTAATAATACTTTTGCCCTATGTAAACCAGCTAAATAAATAGCAGCATCTCTAGCATGATATCTAGGTGATGGATGTTGTTGTTTATATGAATTATCATGTTCCTCATCAATAATTATAAGCCCTAAATTATCAAAAGGAAGAAACAAAGAAGATCTAGCTCCTAACATTATGGGAAACTGCACTAAACTATTAGATTTNGCATGAACAGCTTGCCATATCTCNACTCTCTCAGCATTATTTAAATGAGAATGTGTAATTCCAACTTGATTTCCAAAATGTTTTTGTANTCGCCTAATAATCTGATTAGTTAATGCTATTTCAGGNAGCAGATACAATACTTGTTTTCCTAATTTTAATTGTTGCTCAATGAGTTTTATATAAAGCTCNGTNTTTCCAGATGATGTNACCCCATGTAAAAGACANACGTCTTTTTTCTTAAAAGATTCTTTTATCTCATTTAGNGCCTTTTTTTGAAAGNNAGCTAATTCTTGACTTTCAATTAATTGATGATTATATTCAAATAATCTACTAACACTTTCTTTTTCAATACTAAACACCCCTTTTTTCACTAAAGCATTAAAAATTGATCTACTAGTATCTATTTTCTTTAAAAGTTCAGAAACTATCCATTTCTTATTTCTATGATGACTGTCTATTTCTAAATAAGATTTGATAGCATTAGATTGTTTTTCAGTGAATTTATTATTGCTTTCATTTATAGCAGATCTAATAAATTTAACATGTTTTATATCTTTCTTTTTATACTTATCATGTAACTCCTCCTTAAGTTGTAAAATCTCTTTTCTAATGAGATTATTAATGCAAGAAAAGATCTTTCTATCATTAGAAATTTTGGTTAACTGATTAATATCTAATTGTTTCTGATCTATTAATATACTTAATATCTTATTTTCTTCTTTTGATAGATGATCAANATCACCATCAAAATCATGATGTATCATTATCTTTGATTCACTTGCNAATTTAAATGATGCTGGCATAGCCGCATTCATTACATCACCNAAATTACACATATAATAATCCGCAATCCAATCCCAGAAATCAAGCTGCTTAAAATTAACAACCGGATCTTCATCCAAAATTGCTAACAAAGGTTTAGGTTTATAAGTAACAGGCATGTTGTTATGAATAGACTTTATTACTGCAGAATATAGCTTACGAATTCCAAATTGTACAACTACCCTTTGCCCTATTAATAAATTAGATTCATAAGTAAAATAAGTAAAAGTACCTTTAACTGGTAAAGGNAGGATCACATCAATATATTTCNTGATTTTTGACATCAAGAGCAAAGATGATTATTTTATTAATAAAATACGTAAATTTGCGTTATTTATATTATGAACAANNNTATTACAATATTAACAATCTTTCTTCTCTTTTTTTCCTGTAAAAAAGAAGATATAGCTGGATGTACTGATAGTNCTGCCCTCAATTACAATGCTTCAGCTAATTTAGATGATGGTAGTTGCAATTACCCCNCATTAGCTGATGTTAATATTTATTTCACACAAACTGTAGATGGGAACCCTCTAGTTTCTAATCAAATGATATATACAAATCACACAGGAGAAAATTATAGTGTACAGACATTAAGATACTTAATCTCAAATATCACTCTTCATACAAANAATGGTTCTGATATTTTAATAGATGAAGTTCATTTTATTGATATCTCCATAGACTCTACCCTATCCTTAAGCATCCCAGCAATAACTGATCAAAACTATACTACTATATCGTTTACCATGGGCTTAGACAGTAATAAAAATATAACTAACTTATTCTTAAATGAAAGTTTCTACCCATCATTCAGCTGGCCAGAGTTTTTAGGAGGAGGATATCATTACATGCAATTAGAAGGNGATTTCAATTCTGTATTNAATGGCTATGCCACACATACAGGTGGAACAAATGGTGTTGATTACTCATTTAGTAAGGAATTCCCTATAACAATAAACAGTAAAAGTAACATTTATGATATATACATTAATATGGAAATATCAAATTGGTATGAAAACCCACATACACTAAACTTTACAACGAATGGAATTATGGATGACGCTAATTCTCAAATAATCTTAAAAGATAATGGAATTGAAGATGTATTCTCAGTATACACATTAGATGCTTCTAACTAAAATCTTTATGAATTTAAGTATTTATACTCTTTTAGTAGTTAACTTAATTCTTGTTATTTCTTGCAAAAAAGATCTTTCTCCTATATCTGGTTGTACTGATATTAATGCGGTTAATTATAATGCTAATGCAATAACTGACAATGGGAGTTGCTATTATTTTTCAACTAGTCCATATCAAATTACAATACCAACAGGCTTTCCGAATATGAATATTCCAAATAATAATCAAATGACACAGGAGGGAGTTGCATTGGGAGAAAAGCTATTTAAAGATCCTATTCTTAGTGGCGATGGCACTCTATCTTGCCATGATTGTCATCAACAACAATTTGCATTTAGCGATGCACAGCAATTTAGTATTGGTATAAATGGAACAAATGGAAATAGAAATGCAAGCTCACTTACAAATGTAGGATGGAATAATCGTTTAAATTGGGATGGTAGTGCCTTTTCATTAGAAGAACAAGCATTTGAACCAATTAATAACCCTTTGGAAATGAATAATACATGGACTAATGTTGAAAACGTTTTAAACTCTCACAATGAGTATCCTACTCTATTTAAACAAGCTTTTAATATTGATTATATTGACTCAATTCATGTAGTAATGGCAATTTCTCAATTTGAAAGAACTCTTATATCTGTAAATAGTAAATTTGATAAATATCTGCGTGGAGANGTTCAGTTAACAACTTCTGAGCTTAATGGATATGCAATATTTAACTCAGAAAAAGGAGATTGTTTTCATTGTCATGGTACTCAAATGTTTATAGATAATAGTTTCCATAATAATGGATTAGATACTGAACCATTTTCTGATTTAGGTTTAGGAAAAATTACTGGCAAACTATCTGATAATGGGAAATTTAAAACGCCAACGCTAAGAAATATTGAGTTTTCTGCTCCGTATATGCATGATGGTAGATTTAGTAGCCTAGAAGAAGTAATTGAACATTATAATACTGGTGGAAATTATTCATCAACAGTTGATCCTCTAATGAAAAAACTAGGCGTTGGCCTCCAACTAACTAACCAAGATAAAGAAGATTTAATAGCTTTTTTGAAAACATTATCCGATATTAACTTTCTTGAACAAAAGAATTAATAGTAATTTTGTATAAAAATAGTTTATCTTGAAAAAAATTATCATATTTCTAATTTGCTTAACCAATTTAGTTTCAGCTCAACATANAGTTTGTGGTACTTCTAATCGATTAATCCATTTCCTTGATGAGAATCCAAGCTATTTAATTAAAAGACAAATTCTTGAAAACTTAACAATCAANTTTAATAAAACACCCAAATCAAATCTAACAATTCCTGTAGTAGTTCATGTAGTTTATAAAAATGCTAATGAAAATATATCAAATAGTCAAATTATAAGTCAGATCGATGTTTTATCTAAAGATTTTACACGAACCAATACGGATGCATTCAATACACCGACCTCTTTTCTACCAATGTCATCAGATATGCAAATATCTTTCTGTTTAGCACAACAGGATCCTTACGGAAACCCAACAGATGGAATTATACGTAAACAAACTTCAAATTCATTTTTCCCTCTTTATGGAAACGAGATTTTTTTTGACTCCTTAGGAGGAAGTAATGCGTGGAACACTAAGAAATATCTTAATATATGGGTTTGTATGNTTGAGTCAGGTGTTCTAGGTTGGGCACAGTTNCCATATGGAGGAGATGTTGAAACTGATGGTGTAGTAATTGACTTTGAACATTTTGGAACAAATGGAACAGCTATAAATCCATATCATTTAGGAAGAACAGCAACTCACGAAATAGGTCATTGGTTTAATTTGTTTCATATNTGGGGTGATAGTAATTGTGGTGATGATCTAGTAAATGACACTCCTACTCAAGAAGAAGCAAACTTTGGTTGTAAATCTCATCCACACCCCAGTTGTAATAATACTGGAGATATGTTTATGAATTTTATGGACTATACTAATGANAATTGTATGAACATGTTTACACTAGGNCAGCGANATAGAGTATGGTCAGCAATAACTAATTATAGAAATGAATTAATTTCATCNAATGGATGTAATNCAGTANTAATTCCAAACTCAGATGCAGGAATAAGTAGTATTATATCNCCAAATAATTTAACTTCTAATTGCGCANATCCAATCACTCCAATAGTGATTTTAAAAAATTATGGAAATACTATCCTTCATTCTGTCAAGATAAAATACTCAATTAATTCAGGATTTGTTAACGAATACAGTTGGAATGGATCTTTATTTCCAAATGAAATAGATACTATANCATTAACACCAATAGCTAGCTCTGGAAATAATCATTTTTTATCAGTAAGTACTTATCTGCCTAACAACTCANCAGATATTAATAATTCTAATGATGAATCCACACAAATATTTTCATCAGCATCTGGCTCTTCTATAAATCTTCAATTACAGACTGACAATTATGCAGAAGAAACTTCTTGGATATTGATGACTGATAACAATGAAATCATTTTATATAGTGATAGTTTAATAAATAATAATTTATATCAAAAAGAAATATGTCTTGATTATGGGTGTTATAAGTTTATAATAAATGATAGTTATGGTGATGGATTCTGTTGTAACTTTGGAAATGGATACTATTCAATTAACTACACCAATAACTCAACACCATTAGCTTATCTTTCGCAGTTTAATTTTACTGACACCTCATACTTCTGTATTGGTTCAACTAGTTCAACAAATTTGAATGTAAATTTTAATATTTACCCAAATCCATCAAACGGAAAAATATATTTGCATAGTACTNATATAAATAAAAATAAATCTATATTCGCAATCGTATTAAATAATCTAGGGCAAGTAATTTTAAGCTCTAGAATAGAAAAAAATAAATTAGATTTAAGTCATTTAAAAGATGGTGTATACCATCTACTAATTAAGACAAATGAAAATCAGCATAGTAAAAAGTTAATAATCCAAAATTAATATGATAAAAGTNATAANTCTGTCTNTTCTATTGATATCAAGTAATTTAATATTTGCTCAGATTAATGCCAAAAAATGTATAACAAATAGAATTTCTTTAGAGGCTATCAACAACGATACAGAATATGAAGAAATGAGAAACAATCTCATTAACTATCATCAAGAAAACAAAAATAAAAATCTTAAGAATCAAACAGAAATCACAATACCAGTTGTTATTCATATTGTACATAGAGCTGTACATTCAAACATTGGAAGTGGAACAAATATATCAAATGAACAAATTGAAGATCAATTACGAATCCTAAATGAAGATTTTAGTAAAACAAACTCTGAATTTCCTAATCCACCTAGAAATAGTTTTATTAATTATGCTGCAAATCCTGGTATTAAATTTTGTCTTGCCAGCATTGATCCAAATGGAAATCCAACAACAGGTATTACTAGAACAGCTACATCAAGAACAAGTTTTGATGCTGATGACAATATAGATGCAGATGCTATGAAAAAAACATCCTCTGGAGGAATTAATAATTGGGATCCATTAAGATACCTTAATATCTGGGTAGTGAATTTATCAAACTCTAGTGGAGGGGGACAGACTTTAGGCTACGCTTACTTGCCAGGTCTGCAGGGTAGTAATCAATCATGGAGAGATGGACTTGTTGTAGATTATCAACATTTTGGTTCAATTGATGCAGCTAACTCAAGCGATGGAAGAACCTCAACACACGAAATAGGTCATTATTTAGGACTATCGCATACATTTTGTGAAAATGGTGGAGGATGTTGTGATAATGATAACAATAGTTGGTTTGGATTGAATGTTGATGATACTCCTGCTACTGATGATGTTTATTTTGGAAGTGTTAATTCATCTACTAATAATAACACCTGTAATGATTTAAATTATGGATTTAGTGGTGATCTTTTGGATATGGATGAAAATTTTATGTCTTATGCCTCTAACACATGGATGTTTTCTAACGGACAGGTTGATGTTATGTTAATTGTATTAAATGCTACAACCAATCAAGGAGGAAGAAAAAATTTATGGAATAACTCAAATGTAACTGTAAACTGCNTTCCAACTTCTACAAATGATATTATAACTAATCACAATGTAACTATTTACCCTAATCCAACACAAGGAGATTTATTTATCAATTCTTTTGAAAAAGTTATTTCTATCACTCTGTGTAATCCTTTAGGNAAAGTCATTAAAAAAACTACAAATCAAGAAGCACTAAGCTTAAAAAAGCTTGATAATGGGGTTTATATTATTCATATTAAAACAGAAAAAGGAACAATTACAAAAAAGATTATTCTTTCAAAATAAATGCTAGATATTTCATTAAAGATAAATACTATTGATGTAAAACTACAACCAATAGTTAAAAAAATAATTAATGAAGAGAGAATTTCTAAAAAAGAAGGAATTATGCTTTATACTCAAGCNCCTCTTNCATTANTAGGATGTTTAGCAAATGNAATTAGGGAAAAAAAAAATGGCAANAAAACATTTTTTAACAAGAATATTCATATAGAACCTACAAACATATGTGTCTTTGATTGTAAGTTTTGCTCATATTNAAGAAAATTAAGNAAAAGAAAAGAAGCTTGGGAATTTACAATTGAAGAAATGGTAAATAAACTNANAGCTTATAAAGAAAATGATATTACAGAAGTACATTTAGTTGGAGGAGTACATCCAAAAATGGGACTACATTATTTCATNAAACTTATTAAAGAAATAAAAGAAATCCGCCCTAAAATACACATAAAAGCCTTTACAGCAGTTGAACTTGAATATATGTGCAGAAAAGCCAAGGTNTCATTTAAAGATGGCTTAAAAATGCTTAAAAATGCTGGACAAAANTCACTACCTGGAGGTGGAGCTGAAATTTTTGATGAGGATATTAGAAATAAAATCTGCGCAGACAAATGCGATAGTAGTACATGGTTAGAAATTCATGAGACTGCACATAAATTAGAGATGCCCTCTAACGCAACAATTCTTTATGGTCATATTGAAAAACCTATGCATATAATTGATCACCTAGATAGATTAAGAAAACTACAAGATAAAACAAGAGGCTTTAATACATTTATTCCTTTAAAATATAGAAATGGTAATAATCAAATGTCNCATATTAAAGAANGAAGTGTTATNNNTGATGACTTAAGATTATACGCATTCTGTAGAATCTTTCTGGATAATTTCAATCATCTTAAAGCATATTGGCCTATGATTGGTAAAAAAACTACCCAAAATCTATTATCTTTTGGTGTAGATGATATTGATGGAACAATTGATGATACTACAAAAATCTATTCAATGGCAGGAGCAGAAGATCAAAACCCTACAATGACCACAGAAGAAATCATTAAACTAATTAAAGATGTAGGAAGAAAGCCAATACAAAGAGATACGCTATATAATACTTTAAAAGAATACTAAACAGACCTATGTATAGCGTATTTTCGCCATTTTTCAATTAATAGTTTAAAATCTTCTGCGATTGGAGAGTCAAAAGACATTTTTTCATTACTATTAGGATGAGAGAATTTTAAAGATTTAGCGTGAAGTGCTTGTCTATCGCATAGCTTAAAACAATTTTGAACAAATTGCTTATATTTTGTAAAAACTGTTCCTTTTAAA
>NZRJ01000033.1 GCA_002693745.1 Flavobacteriales bacterium | reverse complement strand
ATATTTATATTCCTTAAACAATAAAAATGCAGTCTTAACTAAAAGAATGGTAGTTAAGAATTAATGTCATTTAAGTTAACGATTTTAGGATGTAGTTCTGCCATACCTACAGTTAACAGACATCCAACCGCTCAATTATTAAATGTAAATGAGCGGTTTTTTTTAATTGATTGTGGTGAAGGAACACAAGTACAATTAAGAAAGTACCAATTAAGTTTTCAAAGGATTAATCATATTTTTATTAGTCATTTGCATGGAGATCATTATTTCGGCCTTATTGGTTTGTTAAGTAGTATGCATCTTTTAGGAAGAAATAAAGAGTTACATATTTATGCTCATGAAGAATTAAAACAAATTATTGATTTACAACTTAACGCCTCTAATACAGAACTTAACTATCCTTTATTTTTTCATATTCTTCCTAAAGAAGAGGAAACTATTCTGTTAGAAGATAATAACATTAAAGTTGTTAATATTATTTTAGATCATTCAATTAATTGCTCAGGTTTTTTGTTTGAGGAAAAGAGAACTCCTAGAAAAATAATCAAATCTCAGATTGAAAAATATAATGTTCCTTTTGACAAAATTAATAGTTTAAAAAATGGGGTTGACTGGATTAACCAACAGGGAGATATTATTTGTAATAATGTTTTAACTACAGAAAACTCTTTACCAAATAGATATGCTTATTGTTCTGATACCAGATACCAGGAGACCTTAATTGAGAAAATTAAGAATGTTGATT
Organism: Flavobacteriales bacterium; assembly: GCA_002693745.1. Classification (GTDB taxonomy): domain Bacteria; phylum Bacteroidota; class Bacteroidia; order Flavobacteriales; family BACL11; genus BACL11. The sequence continues at coordinate 11,986 of NZRJ01000033.1, read as the reverse complement.
TGTTGTATCATGAAACAACTTTTATGCAAGATTTAGAAGATAGAGCAGAGCAAACAGGCCATTCGACTAGTGTTCAGGCGGCTACTATAGCACAAAAGGCAAAAGTTAAGAAACTCATTGTTGGACATTATTCTCAAAGGTACAAGAATTTAGATAGTCTATTAGAAGAATCTAAATCAATATTTACTAATACTTTCTTGTCTTTTCCTGGAATGACAATTGATTTTTGAGAAAAATAGAGTTATTTTTATTGGTATATTTGCATTATTAAAGATAATATGAAAAGAGTAGTAATAATCCTTTTTTTTCTTTTTTTATCCACATTTTTAAAATCTCAAATAATAATTGCAGATTCTACTGGTGATATAAATTGTTATCATAGTGGATTTATTTATACACAAATTGATTTTTTAGGTTCTAATACTTTAAGTCATTGGTATTTTTATGATAGTACACTTAGTTGGATTCAGATTGATACATCAACTCAATCAATATTTTTAAATAATAACAAATATGATTCTGATACATTATTTTCTGATATTTGTGGTTTTTTTAAACTTAAAGTCACTGATAATTCCGGAAATTTACTAGAAGAAAGGTATTTTAATATTGGATGTAAATTATCGATATTACTTGAGTCTAATATAATAAAATGTAATGATGATTTAGGTTCTTTTAGTGCTCAAGTTACTGGGGGACAACCGTTTGACAATGATATAAATTTTATAGGTGATGAGTATTATGATTATAAATGGTNTGTTTCAAGTGATGTTAACGGGTTAAATCCTNTATTATTTTCTGATTCTACTNCTTTTATTAATAACTTATCTTCACANTATTATGCTCTTTTTGTAACTGATTCTATTGGCTGTATTGATAGTACGGGTTTTATNTACTTACTTAATCCCGATCCATTAGAAATTACTTTTATAGATNTATTTGATGTGAGTTGTAGTGGAGATAGTACGGGTTCGTTTTTTATATCTGTTAATGGTGGTAGAAAGCATNATTCATTAAATCCATATACATATTTTTTGTTATCGGGTATGGATACGATTGGATTTAGTTATATAGGAGGAAATAATTCAATAAATTTTCAACGAAATTCTATTTATAGTTCAACAAATTCAACTTTTCCAGACTCTATCACTTTTTTTAATCTTGGNAGTGATACATTTAGATTAATTGTTTTAGATTCTGCTAATTGTATGATTGATACAATNTTTTATGTTTCAGAGCCTGATCCGTATTTATTATTTGCTTCAAATGATGAGTTAATATGTTCTTCAGATAGTGTATGGATTAGAATCGATAGTGTTTTGGGCGGATCTNTGCCATTTTTTTATTATTGGGAATCCATTCAGACTGATTCTATTTTTGGTAGTAGCTCAAATTATAATTGTGTGATTGTAGACACGATAGATAATTGTAATGATACTTTAGAGTATGTAGTAAACAGTTTATATGCTATTGATGTTTCAACAAATATAATAGATGTTATGTGTTTCTCAGATTCTACAGGAAGTATTAATATTGACACAATATTAGGAGGTGTTTACCCTTATACTATAAATTGGGGAACTAGTCACTTACTTAATCTTCCTGCAGATGATTATATCTTAGAGATTATTGATTTTATAGGTTGTAAATATTATGACACCTTAACTATCTATCAGCCTTCTAAATTTATTTCTAATCACTTTATTTCTCATCCAGTTTGTCATGGTGATTCAAATGGCTTTGTTATACAGAATTATCAAGGTGGAGTTTCTCCTTATCAAATAATTGGCNTCAATATAGGTNTTAATGATACAATAATGAATTTATCCTCAGGTNTTTACCCTTATTTAGTAATAGATTCAAACCAGTGTTATTTAAATGATACACTAGTAATAATAGATCCTTTAAAAATATCATCTGATTTTACAAATTATAACCAAGATCTTAATTGTTTCAATGGCACAACTAATATAGAAGTCTTAGTTTGGGATTATGATAGTAGTTACTCTTTAACTTGGTCTAATGGAGATTCAGGTATATCTACTTTAATTTCAGCTGGTATCTCAATAGTAAATATTATTGATAATAATGGATGTAAACATTCTGATACTGTTTTGATAACTCAGCCAGATACATTTATGATTGATGATATAATCTTAATTGATACTGTATGTAATTCTGGTAGTAGTGCATATGTAGAACTAAGTGGTGGCACAAGACCATATGTGTATTTGTGGAGTACTGGAGATATTGATTCATCTATTGTAAATATACAAGATAGTGTTATTTTTATTGAAGTTAGTGACCACTGTAGTAATATTTTAGTCTCAGATTCAATATCAATCACTCCTTTTAACCTTGAAACTTCTCTGTACTTTGATGATTCTTCACATGTGGGTTCAATTGAAATTGATGTATCTACAACNNTTGGACCGTTTTTGTTTGAATGGANGAATNTTTTAGGAGAAATTATAAGTTTAANTTCNAAAACTGATAATCTATGTGAAGGANTTTATTTTGTNTCAGTTGTGGATGAAAGNAATGGATGCNTAGTTGAAGANACATTAGTTGNATCTTTTTATCTTCCTTTTGGTATTATAGATTCAAATAGCACAACTGTACTTNCAGANGAGTTTTTATGGGGATTTTCNCCATATACNTATTTATGGGATNATGGTTCAAATATGATTCATGCTGATTTATGTTATGGAGAACACTGGGTTGAGGTAACAGATAATAAAGGATGTGTAAAACGACAGGATTTTGAAATTGAGAAATTATTTATAAATATTACTCCTGAATCTGAAATTATTAACTGTAATTTAGAGAATAAAGATTTTGATTTAGAAGCTTCAGCAATAGGTGGAACTGGACCATATTATTATGAATGGTGGAATGGTTCTACTGAAAACCCAATAAACATGTACTTGAATCCTGGCAATTTTAGTGTAACAGTTATTGATGCTAATAATTGTAAACAAGATACAACTTTTGTTATTGCTAATATGATATCTGAATGTATTCCAAATGTATTTACACCTAATAATGATGGAAAAAATGATACTTGGAATCTTGACGATACATTTTTATATGAAGATACCGAAGTTAGAATTTACGGTAAGTATGGTAGATTATTGTTTCAGTCTTTTGGTTATTATGAAGCTTGGGATGGAACTAATGAAAATGGAGAGAATCTTCCAAATGGTATTTATTTCTACACTATTGATATAGGACATGGTTATGACCAAATTAGGGGAACAGTTACAATTTTGCGATAAATTTTTCAATTTCTTTTATTTGTTGTGGTTCAAACCAAGATATTTCTTTGTCTTTGTTAAACCATGTAAGTTGTCTTTTAGCATATCTTCTAGTATTTTGTTTTATATTTTCAATCGCCTTTTGTAATGTGCATTCATTATTTAGATATAAAAAGATTTCTTTGTATCCTACAGTTTGTAAAGCATTATTTTTTTTGAATTTGAGCAATGATTTTACCTCTTGAAGCAAACCTTCTTCAATCATAGTATCAACTCTTTTATTTATGTTATTATATAATTTTTTTCTTTCAGTATTTAATCCAATCTTTATTATTTTGAATGGCCTTTTTTTTATTTTATATGATTTTAATGATGAAAGAATTTCTCCTGATTCTTCAAAAACTTCTACANCCCTTATTAATCTTTGAGGGTTTTTTATTTCATTGGATGAATATAATTCAGGATCAATTTTTTTAATTTTTTTTTGAAGCCAAGTTAATCCTTTACGATTATATTCATCNNTTANATNTTTTCTTGTTTCTTTTGAGATCTTGGGAAATGTATCTAATCCCTTACAGATTGNATCAANATAGAGNCCTGACCCACCAACAACAATAATTGAATCATGAATTTTATGTAATTTTTGTATTAAATTCATTGCATCAATTTCAAATTGACCTGCATTATAGTCATCCTTTACGCTTAAATTATGTATAAAATGATGTTTTACTTGAGAGAGTTCTTCTTTGCTTGGAGGTGCAGATCCAATCTTTAGTTCTTTATAAAATTGTCTTGAATCAGACGAGATAATCTCAGTGTTAAGCTTCTTGGCAAGATCAATACTCACTTTGGTTTTTCCTATTGCTGTAGGACCAACAATAAATATAACTTTCTTATCTTTAAGATATGTTGATTTTGTTATATTCTTCATTGGGTTCGTATTTACATTATGTATTTTGTTTAACAGGCTCTAAGTTTATTTTTTCTGCAGTTTTAACAAGAAACTTATATGCTTCTTTTTTATTATTTCGTATTTTCCCGTCTAGAATTGCGTCTTTAATTGCAGTTTTTAAGATGCCAATATTGCGACCTTGTTGAATATTAAATATTTTCATTATTTCTAATCCATCAATAGGTGGTTGAAAATTTCTTATATGATCCTTTTTTTCTACTTCTTTAAGTTTTTTCCTTACAATTTGAAAATTATTGAGATATCTTTTTACTTTCTTTGGATTTTTTGATGTAATGTCTGCATCACATAACGTCATTAGGTCTTCTATATCATCTCCTGCATCGAAAAGCAATCTTCTAATGGCTGATTCACTAACGATATCTTGAGCAAGAACAATTGGTCTTAAATGGAGTCTTACAAGTTTTTGAACATAGCGCATCTTATCATTTAGTGGTAATTTTAATCTTCTAAAGATACCTGGAACCATTTTTGCTCCTACATATTCATGTGTATGAAATGTCCATCCATTTCCTTCTTCATATTTCTTCGTATTTGGTTTTGCAATATCATGTAAAATAGCTGCCCATCTTAACCACAAATTGCTTGAAAATTTACTGATATTATCTAGAACTTCAATTGTGTGATAGAAGTTGTCTTTATGTTCATGCTTTCCAATAGCTTCAATTCCTTGAAGCTTTACAAATTCAGGAAAAAATTGGTGTAATAATTGAGTATTGAAAAGCATTTTAAATCCTGTAGAAGGAGTGGGAGATAAAATAATTTTATTTAACTCATCTGTAATTCTCTCTTGAGATATAATAGATAATCGCTTTGCATTTTTAGTAATAGTTGTATATGATCTTTTATCAAGTCTAAAATTTAATTGTGTAGCAAAACGTATTGCTCTAATCATTCTTAAAGGGTCATCATTATAAGTTATCTGTGGGTTTAGAGGTGTTTTAATTATTTTGTTTACTAAATCTTTTCTTCCTTCAAAAGGATCAATTAATAATCCGTATTTATTTTTGTTAAGTTGAATTGACATAGCGTTGATAGTAAAGTCTCTTCTGTTTTGATCATCTTCTAAAGAGCCATTTTCTATTATAGGTTTTCTGCTTTCTGAACGGTATGATTCCTTTCTTGCCCCAACAAATTCATAATTTTCTCCTTTATAGTGAATCATTGCAGTGCCAAATTTTTTAAAGACTTTAAGTTTTGCTTTATCTCCAATTTTTATAGCTACTTTATTGGCTAGATTTATACCACTTCCAACACAAACAATATCAATATCTGTTTTTTCTTTTTTGCGATTTAATAATAAATCACGTACCCAACCCCCGACTACATAAGTTGGATACTCTAATTCATCACTAACAGTTTGAATTATTTTAAAAATTGGATTTGTTAATGCATTAGAATAATTCACTATCTAATTTTTGTAATATTTCCATTTTCATTGATTATTAAGATTTTTGAAGGCATAATCATTAATTCATTATGTCGCAAATTTACTATATAATCAACACTTGATTTTATTTCTGTAGATATTTCGGAAAAATTTTTGGGGCTAGGTTTTCCACTTATATTAGCAGAACTAGAAACAATTGCTTTTCCAAATTTTGTTATGAGCCTTTGACAGAATTCATCTTGCACTATTCGAATTGCTGCAGAACCGTTATCTGCTAATAAGTTTTTATTTAAGCCTATAGCAGAAGGATATATGATTGTTGTTGGAGATGAGGTTATGTCAATATTAGGAATATTACCTATAAGATTTTTTAATTGTTCTTTATTAGCAACTAAAGATATAAGAGATTTGTTTTCAGCTCTTTTTTTAATCTTAAAGATTTTTGTAATTGCATCTTCATTAGTTGCATCACAACCAACTCCCCAAATTGTATCTGTTGGATAAAGTATTGATCCGCCCTTTTCCAAAACTTCTAAAGCTTTATCTATTTCGTTTTGCATATCTCTTGATTTAGTTGTTTCTTTTTTATTATAAACAATATATTTTATTATAGATACTTGTTAGATTCTTTGCAATCTTGTCATCCGTAAATTTTTTTGCATATTGTATGCCATTTTCTATCATGAATTTGCGTTTTTCAGAAGATTTTTGAATTTCAATAATTGCTTCTTTCATTTCAAATACTGATAATGGATCGATATATTTAGAATGTGGCCCTCCAGCTTCTGAAAAGCAGCTTCCTTTTGATGTGATAACAGGCACTCTAGAAAACAATGCCTCTATTATTGGAATGCCAAATCCTTCGAATACAGAAGGGTATATCATGATATTTGCAGATTGATAGATAGCTGCCATTTCTTTAATTGTGAGTCTTTGTAAGAAAAAAACCCTATTTGATAAATTATATTTAGAAATGAATCTTAGACATTTTTTTTTATAAGATTTTCCCTCTCCAATAATTACTAATTTATATTCTGGAAGTTCTTTTAGTGTTTTTAAAATTGTGAGTAAGTTTTTTCGTTCTTCAATAGTTCCTACATATAATAAATAATCTTTTGGTAATTTATATTTTTTAGTTGTTAGTTGTTTTGTTTTATCATTTATTTTTTTTTGAAATATTTTATTGCAGCCTTGGTATACTACTTTAATTTTATCAGATGAGATATTAAAAAATTGAATTATATCATTTTTTGTTTGTTCACTTACTGCAATTATTTTATCTGCTCTATGACAAGAAGATTTAAACTTTTTGTAATATATTATTCTATCAATTGCCTTAAAAAGATGTGGATAACGAATAAAAATAAGATCGTGTATAGTTACTACTGATTTGATAGTTGTTTTCTCAATTCCAATAGGAAGTTCATTACTTAAACCATGATAAATTTCAATTTTATCACTTATCAGGTCCTTAATAATACCTTTGCTTCTCCAATATTTTGTGAAATTTTTACTAAATAAAGATTGTGGTTGCTGAACAACAATATTATCTCTACTGTTTATAAAAGAGGTTTTAGTATTTATGTTTTTTTTAGTGGTATAAAGAACGTACTTATTTTTTGGAAAATATTGCGATAAAACTCGAACAGAATCTCGAGAATAGTTGCCTAAACCAGTATTATTGAAGAAAACTCTTTTTGCGTCAAATCCTATTTTCATTATACAGCGACATTAAAATCTCTTAAAGCATTATTCAAAGATAACTTTTTATCTGTACTTTTTTTTCTTTTGCCAATAATAAGAGCACAGGGAACACCATATTTTCCAGACGGAAATTGTTTATTATAATTCCCCGGTATTACTACTGAGTAGGAAGGTACTACTCCTTTGTATTCAATAGACTGTTCTCCGCTAACATCAATGATCTTTGTTGTAGCTGTAAGTACTACATTAGCACCAAGCACTGCTTCTTTGCATATCTTTACTCCTTCTACTACAATAGATCTAGAACCTATGAAAGCATTATCTTCCACAATAACAGGAGAGGCTTGAATGGGTTCTAAAACACCACCAATGCCAACACCTCCAGAAATATGGACATTTTTTCCTATTTGAGCACACGATCCAACAGTTGCCCATGTGTCTATCATACTCCCTTTATCAATATAGGCTCCAATATTTACATAAGAAGGCATTAGTATCGTGCTAGAGGCTAAGTAGGATCCATATCTAGCAATTGCATGTGGGACAACACGAACACCTAGTTTAGCATAATCACTTTTTAGCTTCATCTTATCATGAAATTCTAAAGCCCCCATTTTTAGAGTTTTCATCTTTCTAATTGGAAAGTATAAAATGACTGCTTTTTTTATCCAGTCATTAACTTGCCATTCATTTTTAGATGGATTAGCAATTCGTAATCTTCCTTTATCTAATTCTTCAATAATTAGATTGATACAATTGATCGTTTTTTTATCTTTTAATAGTTTTCGATTTTCCCAGGCATTTTCTATTATTTTTTTCCATTCATTCATATCACAAATATATTTATAGTAGTTATGTTTTAAGAATACATATTTTATTGTAAAATAATCTTTTCTAGATAGTTGTTGTCTAGGCTAAGTATGTAAATTCCCTTAGAAAATTTTGAAGTATTAATTACTAGTTTTTTTTCATTTTTGACTTCGGAGTATATAACTTCTCCTAAAAAATTATGTATTTGAACTAATCCAGTCTCATTTGTTTTAATTGTAAGATCTCTATTAGATGGATTTGGGTAAATGTTAAATATAATGTCTTTATTATTAGAAATATTGACAGTTAGTGTAGTTGTATCTGTAAGTAAAGAGTCACTGCTAAAATATGAAATTCCCCCAGAAGAATTTCCTAAAATCATATCTGGTTGGTTATCATTATTAATGTCGGCAATTGCTATTGCAGACTTTCCTCCGTCCCAAATATTAGATATTGTGCTATTTTTTTGATTAAATTGCCCATCAAGATTATTATCAATATTGGAGAAATGATAAATTGAGCCACTAAAGCTACCAACTAAAAGTTGATATACTCCACTACTGTCATAAAGTGTAGGGTTACTAAAACCAGTACTAATAAACATTTGATCAACATCAATTCCTCCCCAGTTAGTAATAATACTATCAAATATTGGACTACTTATTGATCCAGAATTCGGAAGAAAATTGATTGTGCCATCTTGTTCTCCTATAATAAGATCAGTTAGTCCATCTCTATTGACGTCTATTAGTTGAGGTTGAGCAAATTGTCCTACATCTATATTTTGAAAATTGGCTGTAGTAAGTTGAAAATTACTATTTCCAATATTAGTGAATAAATGTAACTTTCCATTAGCATCTCCAATAATCAAATCTTTTTTATTATCTCCATTTAAGTCTCCAAACGTAGGGCTTAAATTGAGTGCAGGCATGTTTAATTGAGTATTTAAATTTATAGTTGATATTGAAAGCCAATCCCTATCAATTAAATTATATTTAGGTATTGAGTCATTTCCAATATTTTCAAAAAGAGCTAATGATGAAATGGGATTATTGTTTGGGTTGTGATAACCGTAATTGCCTATTACTAAATCTTCTAAGCCATCGTTGTTAAAGTCATAAAAAGTAGGTAGTGCTGAAGCACCCAATTCTATCATGTCAATTTGTAAAAAGTTTTTTTGTAAAAAATTAAAATTTGGTAAATTATTTTGCCCGATATTTTCATAAAGCCAGCAACTTTCAAAATTTTCTGAGTTGTTTTCAGTGTTAGTTGCTACTATTAAATCATTTATGCCATCATTTGTCACATCCAGGTAATATGCTGCAGGAAAAACATACATGTCTGCAGCAACAGTGTTACTATAATTTTTAGGAAAGACAGAGTCTACACTTACTATTATAGCATTTTGGTTGTTTCCTCCATTAATTAGTAGATTAAGATTATTAAAACTTATATCTCCAAGTATTAAATCTTTGTCATTGTCATTATCTATATCAATAGCAAGAAGCGTAGAGCCAGAATGTTTTTCTTTTGAGTTATTAATATTTGCGATTTGTGGACATTGACAATTTGGACAATTTAAAATATAAGAATTTAATCCTTCATAGAAAAGTCCCCAACAATTTTCTGAGAGTTCAAAAATTAAGGAGTCACATGTTCCGTAAAGTTCCATAGATAGGTTTTTGTGATACTCTACAAATCCACCTAGTATGGAAAATGTTAAAACATCTAAATCACCATCATTATCAATGTCTGTAATCGCGGGTATATCAATAGGACTAATATATATATTTAAATTACTCGAACCATAATCACTTAGTAATAAAGAAGTTATTTTAGTGAATTCTAATTCATTATTTGAGGTGTTTAAATAAACTGCCATTCCTCCAGATGAATATGTGAAGATATCATTTTTTCCATCACAATTATAATCCGCTAATAGTGTCCAATCATGCATATAGGGGAATTTATTTCTGAATTTTGGAGCATAGATAAAATCTCCATTATTATTAATAAATGGGTTTAATCTGTTTCCTGATTTGTCAAAAACAATAAGATCCATTATTCCATCTAGATTCAAATCAACATTTGAGAATTGACCTGAGTTGATCCCTCCTGAAAGGGCAGATTGAAACTTTGCTCCATTTTCTTTAAATGATAAAGAAGAGTCTCTATTTAATACTATTTGTGAAAAGCTTACATGTGTAAAAGCATCTAAAATAAATAATATTGTAAACAAAAATCTCATTGTAGTAAATTTGTACAAAATACGTTAATATTTTTGTAAGTGTGAAATCTTACAGAGTTTAATCTTGTTTGCTTAGTATGATTTTCTCATTTCTTAATTGTATTATTTGCTTTAATAATTCTATATTTGCCATCTTTTAAAAAAACGAGAAAAACTTAAAAATTATGCAAAATAGAAACTTTATAAAACTTTTTACAATCCTATTCGCGCTTGTTAGTTTGTATCAGTTGTCATTTACATGGGTTGCTGATGGTGTAGAGGATGATGCATTAATATATGCTAGCAAATTTCCTGCTAATCAGCAAGAAGAAAAAGAGAGGTTCTATCTTGATTCGATAAATTCTGAGCCAGTTTATGATATATTTTTAACTGAATACTCTTATGCTGATTGTAAATCAAGAGAATTAAACCTTGGACTTGACCTTAAAGGAGGAATGAATGTTACTCTTGAAGTAATGGTTGTTGATGTGCTTAAAGCTTTAGCAAATAACAGTAAGGATTCCATTTTTAATGCTGCAATTAAAAATACCTTAGTAGCACAAAGAAATAGTCAAGATGATTTTGTTAGTTTATTTGCTTTTGAATATGAGAAGCTTTCTCCAAATAATGGTTTAGCAGTCTTGTTTGCTGCTCAGCTAAAGGATAAAATTAAGATTAATGCTAATAATAATGAAGTTATAGACATTATATCTATTGAGGTTGAGGATGCGATTTCTCGTTCTTTTAATATTTTAAGAAGTCGTATTGACCGTTTTGGGGTTACACAACCAAATATTCAAAGGCTTGAAACTGCCGGTCGTATCCTTGTAGAGTTACCAGGTATTAAAGATCCAGAAAGAGCAAGAAAACTATTGCAGTCTACTGCTCAATTAGAATTTTGGGAGACTTATGAATATGCTGAATTATTTGAATCATTAGAATCAGTTAATAAATATTTGAGAGATATTGAAAATGCTAAAAATGAAAGTGAGGAACTACTTGAAAATAATGATGTTAATATTGAAAAAGAAGTTAAGGAATCAGCTAATAGTGATATCAATGAAGATTCTGAAGAGTCTTCTTTGTTAGCTGATGTGCTTTCAGATGATTCTTTATCGACTGATTCTTTAAGTACAGACTTATCATTTGAAGAGTTTGCAACTGAAAACCCTTTGTACGCTGTTTTATTTCCTAATGTAAATCAGCAAACAAATCAGTTAAATCCTGGTCCTGTTGTAGGTATCTGTGCGATTAAAGATACTGCTCAAGTAAATAAATATTTAAATGATAAATCTGTAATGAAAATGTTTCCATTAGATGTGGTTTTTTCATATACGGTTAAGCCTTATGATGCTGATGGAAAGTTTGTTCAATTAGTTGCTTTAAAATCTAATAGGGGAGGAAAAGCAGCTATGGAGGGTGATGTAGTAACTGATGCAAATGAAACATTTGGGCAATTTAGTTCAACAGCAGAGGTATCAATGGAGATGAATGCAGAAGGGGCTAAACAGTGGAAAAGATTAACTAAAGAAAATATTGGTAAATCCGTAGCTATTGTTTTAGATGGTTATGTTTATTCATATCCAACTGTGCAAAGTGAAATTGCTGGTGGTAGATCTTCTATTACA
>NZRJ01000032.1 GCA_002693745.1 Flavobacteriales bacterium | reverse complement strand
GCTTTTTCATTTTGCTCCTTTGGAGCAAAGCTAAAAAAAGAAAAAAGAAAACAATAGTATCTTGAATATTATTTTAATTTCAGTAACAGTGTGAAGAATATTTAAAAATATGTTAAAACAATTATACACATAATAACACAAAGTCATGATATTATTTGTGCCAATTTTATAAAAATGTAGTATAATTAATAATCATCTATGTTTTTAAGAACGATAATAAAGTTCTGAAAGGACAAAATTCCAATGCTTGAAAAAAGAAGGAAAAAATTTATCCGGCTTACATATCCAATCTCTCTGGTCTTCAACACCTTGTAAATTGTAATTTAATGGATGTTCCTTAAAGAAAATCTTGGATCCTTTAATTGGTATATCTTTAAATTCACCAACAAAAATTTTAATACCCTTGATGTTTTTTGATAAATCAATCATAAATTGCATTGATTGGTCGCAAATTGGATATTTTTTAAAAATACTTGGCTCTAAAAGCAATATCCTATGCACATCTTCTTCTTTTCGCCATTTTGGATCTAAATTATAGTAATTATAAATACATATTGGTTTTTGTGGTTCATTAAGAAAAACATCTGAATTTGGGAAATTTACAGTAAAGTTAGGATTACATACTTTAGAAAATTTTGTACTAAACTCCATAGTTGATAAATCATTATAAGATCTATCTAAAATTGTAGCATGCTGATTTAATTTTGTAAATCGATTAATATTTTCTTGATTAGCATAATATTTTTTATGACTATTTGTTCCACACACCCACTGCCAGCTTAAGGCATTAGAACCCCAGTCTGCATCTTTTAAATAGTAATACATCCATTTTGCAGGCGTTTTCCAATGGTATTTCGCAATATTAGTTATCAAGCTTGCAACATACATTCTTAAATGGTTATGTATGTATCCTTTTTCATATAATGATTTGACTGCCAAATCAATTGCTTTAATATTTGTCATATAATTATGCACAAGATGAGGCATGCCAGAATATTTAACATCCTGTTGAGGATGCCTTAAATCCTCATCTATATTTTTATGAATCCAGCTAATTTGCCAAAACTCTCTCCATATCATTTCTTGAACAAACTTTTGCATGACTTTTAAAGTATAACCTTTTTGTATTAAAAATCGATAAACATCTCTTGTGGATATTACACCTCTAGAAATATAAGGTGATAGTTTACTAACAGACCCATCAATAAAATTTCTATCTTTAGAATATCTTATTGGATTGATTAAATCTAACTTTTTAACTATTTCATCATATTTAGTAATCATAAAATGATTTTCTTTTCAATGAGGTGATTTAAAGTTAAAAAACGATTATTTAAATTTTTAAATGATTTGATTTTAAACAAAAATAATGCATGATCATTCATATCATATATTTTACTTACTTTTTTGAGTTCAATATAGAAGGAAGTATCTTTTAAAACGTTATGATTTTTCCAAGTTGTAATTAAATTATTTTCTAACAAATATTTTGCCTTATCATAGATATGGCCACTTTTCTTTCCTAAGACTCTCACCTGATCTATATTTTTAATACTTAAAGCCTGAAGAACTATATTTAAACCACAATCCATCAAATTTTTGTATGTTTTTGTTTTGTAATCAATTGAAATAGCGTACATCCTTGGCTTCATATTTACTACAGAAACATAATTACATATATTCATATTGAAATCGCTTTCGTTATTTACGGTTAACAAGCTATAAATATTTGTGTTTGTTCGGTTCCAGGGTCTTTTCATCTATCTAACTTACTTTTAAAATCGTAAATTTTTAAAATAAATTTCTTATGATTTTTTTCATTTAATATCTCAAAACTATAAGTATACTTATCAGTTTGCATCACAAGAGATTTATCGTTTGACTGAAATGTTAGTGAATAAAAAGGACATGCCTCTACATACTCTGTATTTTTATACCTGAAATAAAAAACAATACCCTTTTTTCGTAAATCAAAATTTAGAAAAATACAGTCATTATAACTAGATAAGTCAATTTCTTTGTGCTCAGGTAGAATATTTATAAGTCTATATCTTGATGTCCCAAAGTTTCTATATAAAAACCGATCTATAAATGTGTTTTTTTTTCCGCATTTATTACGAATCATTTCCTCAAGCAATAGAGAATCATTATTAACTTTTATCAGCATCGAAACTAAACTTTCTTGAATTTATTATAGAATCTAGCCATAACTATTGAGTGCGGCAGAGTAATTACTGAGATACTGACAATCGAAAATAACAAAATAGACATATTTATAATTTCACTTACAGACATATAAACAAATATTGCCATAAAAAACAAAGAAAAAAAAGTATGCGGAACTAGCATTTTGACAAATTGAAATAAATTAGTTTTAGAAATATTTCTATTTAAATAACTATACTCCTGATTAAGCACCTTTAATGAATGTAAAAAAACAAAGTATAGTGTAAAGCTAATAATAACAGGAAATAAATAAAAAGTAATATGTATTAATACTAATTGAAATATTTCAGAATTAAACGCATAACTATCCATGTTTTTTTTTATGCAAGAAAATATTAGAAGTAATAATATAATGGCATTACTTAAATAAAAAATCAATTTTATTATATTATAATTAAATATATAATTTAAACCATTTGTATCTTTAAAAGTAGCAAATAAACTTTTCAATTCTTGTGAATTGTAAAAAAAGAGTGTTGACATNAGGGCAAGACCCCAAAAAAAATAAATACTTTTTTTAATTTTAATTGATATTGAATAATTTGCAAGTTGAGACTCTCCAAAATGATAAGCAGATATTATAAGGAAAAAACAAAAAGATNNNAAAGGAGATAAAATCCAGAATAATATATATGCAAATATGCAAGAGATATAAAGAAAATAAAATTTCCTACTAGAAATCTGACTTTCAGATTGTAAAATTATATTATCTATTGCACCATGAGGAATTCCAAATAATATAATCAAAAACAAAGAACCTATTATTTGATGACTTAAATCTATGCTATTTTGTAGCGTAAATATAGAAGCGAGAGCATAACAGGTTATGAGATATAAAAAAGAATATTTATTCATCTTATAAAAAAAGGAGCAGTTATAAAACTGCTCCTTTATCAACATTGATTATTTGGCTAATTCTTTACGTGACTCAGAAATAGCAATTGTATATACGACCAATCCAAAACCTATTTTGTTAATTGCATCTGCAATATTGTACCATACATCAATTGATGCAGGACTCATTATATTACTTAACCAACCTCCTTCCATGCACATGTAACCAATCGGGTAAATTGCCCAACCTACTAATACAAACCATGCTAGAGATCTTACTCCCTTTTTTATAACGTCGGAATTACTCTTTTCTGCTAACTGAGCAACTTCACCAAACCATGCGTTATAAAGTATGTACAAGTAACCTAGAGTTGAAAGAACTCCCCAAGTAACAGAGTGACTAGTTGCTCCAGCTCCACCCGGATTAAAGGCTTCTCCAATATATCCACATACTAACATCCATGTAGACGCAAAAATTAATTTCCATAAAAGTGACTTAGTTGCACCTGCTAGTCTTGTCAGAAGGTAAAATTCAACACACATTAAAGGGACAGTTAAAATCCAGTCAACATAACGAAAGAATGTAGGTGAATCTCCTGTAACTAAATTATAGTCTCTCATATAATAATAGTGTACCGCAGCAATTCCAGTGATCAAGCCTGAAACTAGTAATGACATTTTCCATTTTTGTGAAACACTATTTCTTTCAACAAAAAAGAAAACTGAAGCCGCCAACATAGCAATGTAGCCTATAAAAAAAGTAAAAGCAACATAATTATCTGGCGCAATTTTTTGAATAACATTTAATAACATTTTGTATAATTTTTTTTGGTTAATATTATGCAAATGTATAATTTTTATTTAACTTTGCATAATATTTTTTAAAAAAAACTATACTAACTAAAAAAACAAAAAAATGAAAAAAACAGCAATTATTATATCAATGTCAGTTTTGTTTTCATGTGGATCCAATGATAACATTGAAAAAACAACAGATAACAATCAAACAAAAATAGAAATTACTAAATCTGAAAAGAAAATTGAAGAGTTTACAATACGAGCGCTTGGCAATACAATGTCAGAAATGAAATACGACCTGCCTAATATAACTGTTAAAGAAGGAAGTAAAGTTAAAATTACATTAGTTAACGAAAGTGAGGATGCCGCAATGATTCATAATATAGTGTTTATTAAATACGGAAGCAGAAAAGAAGTTGCTGCCGAGGCAATAACAGCAGGAGTAGCAAATAAATATATACCTAACAACACTAATGTAATTGCGGGTTCTGATCTTGCTAATCCTAAAGAAACAATAATTTTTGAGTTTAATGCTCCCAAGAAAGGGAACTACGAATTCTTGTGCACTTATCCAGGACACAGTGAAATGATGAGAGGATACTTTTTTGTTAAATAGAACACTATAAATGATAAGTCTTATTTTCAAACATAAATAAAATGAACTAAAATGAAAAGTACAATAACATGTGATATGGAGGGTATCATTGAAACCATGAACAGTGGCGCTGAAAAAATTTTTGGATACGAAAAAGACGAGTTAATTGGCAAGAAAAGAGTGTCAATTTTTTCTCCTGGAGAAATTGTTTTGCAAAATGTCGCTTCTTGGCTAGATACAGCAGTTAAAAAAGGTGAATACATCGGTGAAACAATTTTTATTAGAAAAGATGGTGAAAAAATTAACGCAAAAATAAGAATTACNCCAACTTTTAAAAATGGAAAAAACAACCCTCAAACTGGATATTGCGGTGTAACAGAAATTATTGACAAAGAAGTAAACGTAACTATCTCATTTTTAACCAAAATGATTAAATGGCTAGCTATTACTAGAATGCCATTTTCTACCGCATCTATTTTCCCAATAATATTAACCGCAAGTTATTTTGCATATGCCGGTGATAATTTATTTATTACTTCAAATCTACTATTATGTGTTTTTTCTATTCTATTTATTCATTTATCAATTAATGTATTTAATGATTATTTTGATTTTATAGATGGAACTGATGAAGGAAATACAGAGTATTTCCAACAACTTTCAGGGGGAAGTAGGGCGATTGAATTGGGCCTTATAAGTGTAAAAAAAACAAAAAAACTTGCAATATTTTTNTGTATAATTTCAATTTTTCTAGGGATTTTACTATGCTTAAACATATTTCACACTAATTTAATCAGTGTCATTATATTAGCTGCAATAGGATTATTTCTTGGATACTTTTATACTGCTAAACCACTTAGACTTGTTGCTAGAAGAGGATTAGGTGAATTATCAATATTTTTAACATTTGGTCCCATATTAACGCTTGGAACTGGTTTTGCCATTTTCAATGGTGACTTGTTAGCGAACTTTGAACACTTATTTAATTGCCTTATTCTTGGATTTCCACTAGGTTTTTTAACTACTAATATTTTGCTTATAAACCAGTTCCCTGACAGAGAAGGAGATATAAAAACAGGCAAAAACCATTTAGTTGTAACTTTTGGAAAAAGAAAAAGTAGATGGATATATCTGATCATATTTATTTCATTTGTTTCTACTGCGTTTTATTTCTCCAGCAGTATCAATAATTCTCTATCATTGATCCCAACGGTGATTTCTTCAATATTTGGGTTTTATGTGATTAAGCAGATATTTATTAACTATAATAATAGAAAATTAATAAGGGCAAACTGGTCAACTATATACCTACATACGATTTATGCTATTACACTTATAATAATATTGTTAATTAGCTAAAACAAAAACGGAAGAATATCAATTGATAATCTTCCGTTTTGTACCCGGGACGGGACTTGAACCCGTACGAACTAATGTTCATTGGATTTTAAGTCCAACGTGTCTACCAATTCCACCACCCGGGCAGACCTTAAACAACATTTTTGAGCGAGTGATGAGATTCGAACTCACGACCCTCACCTTGGCAAGGTGATGCTCTACCCCTGAGCTACACTCGCAATAAAGGAAAGCAAATTTAACTAAATATTCAACACTACAAAACCAAAAACTATTTTCCTAATATTTTTTTAATCTCGTTTAACTTCATTAAAGCCTCAACAGGAGTCAATGAATTGATTTCCAAATTATTAATATCGTCTCTAATCTGCTCCAATACTGGATCATCTAACTTAAAAAAACTTAATTGCATATCATCTTCTTGAATTAAGATATCAGCATTGCTTTTAGATCCTTTAAGTGTTTCAAGTTGTTTTAACTTTTCAGCAGCATTTTTGACAATTTTATTAGGAATACCTGCCATTTTAGCAACATGAATTCCAAAACTATGTTGACTTCCACCTTCTTTTAATTTACGAATAAAAATTATCTTATTATCACTCTCCTTTACTGAAACATTAAAATTCTTAATTCTATTAAATTTAAGACTCATTTCATTTAGCTCATGATAATGAGTTGCAAATAAGGTTTTTGGTTTAAAGGCGTTTTCGTGAATATATTCAGCTATTGCCCAAGCAATTGAAACGCCATCATAAGTACTTGTTCCTCTACCTATCTCATCCAGTAAAATCAAACTTTTTTCTGACAAATTATTCAAAATACTTGCAGTCTCATTCATCTCTACCATAAAAGTAGATTCTCCCATCGATATATTATCAGAGGCACCTACTCTGGTAAAAATCTTGTCTACAAGTCCTATTTCTGCTAATTGAGCCGGAACAAAACTTCCTATCTGGGCCATTAAAACAATCAATGCAGTTTGTCGTAATAATGCAGATTTTCCTGACATATTAGGGCCTGTAATCATCATTATTTGCTGCATTTTTCTATCTAAAAAAATATCATTAGGAATGTAGGATTCACCTATCTTCAATTGATGCTCAATCACTGGATGTCTACCCTGCTTTATTACTAAAGCATTACTATTATTTATAATTGGTTGAGTATAATTATATTTTTTTGCGATTGATGAGAAACTTAACAGGCAATCTATCTGAGAGACTATATTTGCATTTATTTGTATAGGATTAATGAATTCAGATATACTCTGCGCTAATTCATTATATATCCTATTCTCAATAACAGATATTTTTTCCTCTGCACTTAAGATTTTATCTTCATACTCTTTTAACTCTTCTGTAATATACCTTTCAGAGCTAACCAATGTTTGTTTTCTTATCCAATTTTCTGGCACTTGATCTTTAAATCTATTTCTAACTTCTAAATAATAACCAAACACATTGTTAAATGATATCTTTAAAGATGAAATACCTGTTGTTTCTATTTCTCTTTTAAGCATTTTATCCAAAAAATCTTTGCCGGATGCTTGTATTGATCTCAGCTCATCAAGCTCAACATTTACCCCCGGCTTAATTACATTTCCTTTATGTAATAACATAGGGGGGTCTTCACTAATTTGATTTTCAATTTGCATCTTAATTTTATCACAAACATCAATTCTTTTTGTAATCGCAGAAAGGGAGCCTAATGATGAATCTTTGCAAGTTGTCTTTATAGATTTGAGTGCAGTTAAAGCATCTTTTAATCTAATACACTCTCTTGGATTTATTCTTAAAGTAGCAACTTTAGAAATCAACCTTTCAAGATCACCAATAATACTTATCTGATCTGAAAGTCTTGTTGCAATTGTATTATTAGCTATCAACTCTTTCACTATTTGATTTCTTTTAGAAATCTGTTTCATATCTTTTAAAGGAAGTGCAAGCCATCTTCTTAGCATTCTTCCTCCCATTGCTGATTTAGTATCATTAAGAACATCTATTAAACTAATAGCATCTTCATTTGGCGAGTAAAATAGTTCTAGATTCCTAATAGTAAATTTATCCATCCAAACATATTTATCTTCTTCAATCCTTCTAATTGCTAATATGTGTTTCGTTTGATGATGCTGAGTTTCCTTTAAGTAATGTAAAGCAACTCCTGCAGCAATTATTGCATCTTTCATATCTGAGACACCAAATCCTTTTAAGGATTTAGTATCAAATTGTTTATTAAGTAATTCGTTAGCATAATCACTATTAAATACCCAATCATCAATCTCAAAGTTGTAAAAAGAAGTTCCAAAATCTTGTTGAAAATTTTTTCGTTTATTTTTCTGATAAATCACTTCTTTTGGAGCAAAACTTTGTAGAAGCTTATCTACATAATCTACTTTACCTTCTCCAGTCAAAAACTCTCCAGTTGAGATGTCTAAAAAAGAAACTCCAACATTATTCTTTGAATAATAAACTGCTGCTAAAAAGTTATTCTTATTAGCTTCAAGAGTAAGTTCATTATATGAGACACCAGGTGTAACAAGCTCAGTAACTCCTCTTTTAACTATACCCTTTACTTGTTTTGGATCTTCAAGCTGATCACAAATTGCTACTCTCTCTCCTTCCCTTACTAGTTTTGGCAAATAAGTATCTAAAGAATGATGTGGAAAACCAGCTAACTCAATTTTTGAGTTTCCATTGTTTCTAGCAGTAAGAACAATACCCAAAATATTTGCCGTTTTTATAGCATCTTTGCCAAATGTTTCATAAAAATCACCTACTCTAAACAATAACAAAGCTCCAGGATGTTTTGCTTTTATAGCATAATATTGGCGCATTAATGGAGTTTCTTTGTTGTCTTTTTTCGGCTTAGCCATCTAAAAATTTATTCTTTAATTTTGCAACAAATATAAGTTATGAAAAAGTTAAAAAACAAAGATTTACAAAGAATAACGATCAAAGAATTTAAAAGAGCTAAAAAAACACCTATAACTATTGTTCTTGATAATGTTAGAAGCGCCTTAAATGTTGGATCAGTATTCCGTACGGCTGATGCATTTTTAATTGAAAATATAATTTTATGTGGTATTACTAGCACTCCCCCAAGTAAAGAAATAAGAAAAACCGCGCTTGGAGCAACTAACTCTGTTAATTGGTCATATGAAGAAAATACTATTAATGCATTATCAAAATTAAAAAAAGATGGATATCACATTATAGGAATTGAGCAAGTAAATAAATCGTTAAAGCTAAATAATTATACTTTTCAAAAAAAACCAATTGCAATTGTTTTGGGAAATGAAATTAATGGTGTTGCTGAAAATGTGATAAATATATGTGAAGAAGTTCTAGAAATTCCTCAATATGGAACTAAACACTCATTAAATGTATCTGTAACTACTGGAATTGTTATATGGGAAATTTGGAAAAAAATGCAAGAGTCTAATTAACTCCAAACTTTAAAACCGCTCCTAAAGAATAAAACATATACATATCATGCTGACCAGAAATTTTTGCGTCCCATTTATCGGTTTCTGCTATTCTACTAGTTACTGAAAAATTAATATCATATTGGTCATTCATCTCATATTTAGCAATCATTCCTAAGACAAAAACCCCTTGCTTTACATAACTAGATTTACGAGTTCCCGCATTCTCAAAGTCATTTTCCCACATCCAATCATATCCATAACTATTTATAAATTGTCCTGTTGTTATTTCTTGCCTTAAAGATCTATAAAAATTTAATCCAACACCTAATTTACATAATAGATCTAGTTTTTGATTTTTAGATACTAACGGAATACCATTTTTGGGTAAATTTATCATATCTATAACCTCCAAAAAACTTATAAGAAAATTAATGTCTAGTTCAATGAATTCCATTTTAAAACTCTCTCCTTTCTTCAATAATCCAACTGGTATTGCATGAACAGTATGACGTGGATTGTAAAACAAGTATGAAGGATTCTTGGCAGATATATCACCACTAATAAGTTCTGCTTGTAAGAAATGATCTTTAAAGGGAATGAACATATTAGCTACATATGCTTGATTAAAATCTTGATCTTCACTAATATCACCATAAAATTGAGTTAATCCAAATCCAAATCCAAACGAACAATTTTGAAATGAAAAATCATTTTTTTTATCAAGATTAGTCCTTACTACAGAACTATCAAAAATATTATTAGTTTTAATCAAAACTAATTTGTCTTGTGCTTTTGTGTATTCTAAAAAATATAAACATACAAAAATAAAGATGTAGCTTGTTCGTTTCATTCTTATGTTTCAATTATAATTTTGTAAAAGTAGTAAATGTTTATTAGATAAAAATATTGCTAACAATTAGTGTGTATAAAGTAGGGTGTTCAGAACTAAAAAAGATGTTATTTTTTTTACATTTGCTACAATTATAAATTTAACAAAAATACAAATACATGAGAACGGTAAAAATCTTTTATATATTAGTAATAGTAGCTTTTTTAAGTGGTTGCGGATTAGAAAACATGGCTAATAAATACAATACTGTAAATTTTATAACAACTCCATCTCCACTTGAAACACATGGAGGTGAAGTTGCATTAAATCTAGAAGCAAAATTTATAGAAAAATACTTTGCAAAGCAAGCAATTGTAGATTTCACACCAGTTTTGGTTTACAAAGAAGGCGAAACTGCTTTTAAAACAATTAGAATACAAGGAGAAGAAGCAACTGGAGGAGAATCGACTATATTTAATGCAACCGGAGGTAGTTTTAAATATCAAGATGAGATAATATATTCTGATAAAATGAAGAATTCTTCACTAGAAATAAGAGCTGTTGCTGCACTAACAGGCAAACAATTGAAAGTTAAAGAGAAAGAAAAAGTATTTGAGACTAGAAATCTTGCAAAAGGTGTAATTGCAACATCCACTAGAGTTAAAAACACTGAAGATTTAGCAAATAATAATCACGGTTATGAACATGAAACTATTCTTGAAGAAACCGCAACAATTTATTTTCTAGTGAACCAATCAAACATCCGTACAACTGAGAAAAGTAATGAAAGTGTGAAAGCATTAAAGAAATTTGCTGAAAACGGTTTCAAAACACATTCGATTGAAATCATTTCATTTGCTTCTCCTGAAGGAACAGTTAACACAAATGATAATGTTTCGGAGAAAAGAATGAACAGTACAGTAAATTACACTAAAAAATTATTACAATCCTTAAAAGTAGATGGAGCAAAAAATAGTGAATTATATATTAAGACTTCAGTTGGAGAAGATTGGAACGGATTTGAAGAGCTTGTCTCTAATTCAAGTATTAAGGAAAAGAGGAAAATCAATAACATTATCAATTCTATTACAAATGTTGATGAGAGAGAGCAGCAAATTAGAGATTTAGCAGAGATTTATAATGCAATTGAAGACAATGTTTTACCTCAGTTAAGAAAAGCAAAAATCATTATAAGATCATACGAACCTAAGCGAACTGATGAAGAGATTGCTAAAATTTCAACTACAAATCCAGAAACCCTGACTCTTAACGAATTATTATTTTCTGCAACCTTATATAGTGATCAAGAAACTAAAACTTCAATCTACAATAAAGTAGTTGAACTACATAATGATTGGAGAGGTTATAACAATTTAGCCTGTATATATCTAGCAAAAAATAATCTCACTGAAGCAATGCAATTTTTAGATAAAGCGGAAAGATTAGGGGGGGTAAATTCAGATATATTAAATAATAGAGGGATTGTTGCTCTAAGAAGAGGAGATTTAGCCACTGCTCAAAAATTATTCAACCAAGCTAATACATCAGAAAACAACCAAGCTATTTTAGAAATAAAAAAAGGGAACTATGCAAAAGCAGCAAGATTCTTTAAAAATGAAAAAACTTATAATGCAACCTTAGCACAGTTGCTGAATGGTGAAGATAACGCGCGTTGTAATGAAGAAAATGCTGATTGTTATTATCTAAATGCAATTGGATCAGCAAGATCAAAAAATAATGAAGCTGTTATAAAACATCTAACGCAAGCAATTAATGCAGATCCTAAATATAAAGAAGAAGCAATTGCAGATTTAGAATTTTTCAATCTAAGAACGAACGAACGATTTATTGATTTAACAAAATAAAGTATCAATTAATCTAAATGACTTTATGATATACCCCCTTATCATAAGGCAAAATTATTAACTCTTTTATGTGTTCATATGCTTTTGTATCATTAACAAAATCAACGCTTGTAATATCTAATAAAAGAACAGGGAAATCATCTTGTTTTCTTAAATAATCAAGGTATTTTTCCTGAATGTTTTGTAAATAATCAGCAGAAATATTTTGTTCAAATTCTCTTCCTCTTTTTTTAATGTTTTGTTTCAGCCTTTGAATGTCAGCGTATAAATAAATTAGTATATCAGGCTTTGACAATGATGAAAACATAATATCATACAAACTATAAAAAAGCTGCAATTCATCATATTGAAGATTATTTTTAGCAAACAATTTTGATTTAATAAAGAAATAATCTGAAATTATTTGAGGTTGAAACAAATCTTGTTCCTTTAAACTCTTAAGTTGATGATATCTTTCTGCCATAAAAAAAAGCTCTAAAGGAAAAGCATGTCTATCTGGGTTCTCATAAAATTTTGGAAGGAAAGGGTTCTCAGCAAAAGACTCAAGGATTAATCTTATATCGTAATCTTTAGAGAGCATAGTTGCTAAAGTAGTTTTTCCACTACCAATATTACCTTCGATAGCAAGATATTTATAATGCATATTCAACTACTTTCTCAGAGTCTCTAGATTCATTATATAACTGAGCAACTGTTTTTTTATACTTAGGATGAAAAAAATTTGGAGCAATCTCATAAAGTGGGACCAATACAAAATTTCTTTCATGCATATGCCTATGCGGTATACATAGCTCAGCGGTCTCAATAATATCATTATTAAAAAAAATAATATCAATATCTATTAATCTTTCTCCCCATTTTTCAATCCTAACTCTCCCTAAATCTTTTTCAATTTTAAGTATAGCTGCCAAAATATCTTGAGCAGAAAAAATAGTTTTAACTTCTAAAATTTGATTTAAATAATTTGCTTGCCCATCAACTCTCCATGGCGTACTTTCATAAACTTGAGAAAGAGCACTGACCTTGCCTATAGATTCTGATATTTTTTTCACTGCATCAGAAATAACTTTAGCTCTTTCTCCTAAATTACTTCCTAATTGTAAGTATACTTTATTCATATTGCTTAAAAGTACTCAAATATAAAAGAAAGATGAAACACAAACGTATAAAAATTGTATTTTTATGCAATTAAAATAAAAAACATGATATCATTTTTAAAAAACATTTTATCTACTTCAGTAGCTATCATATTGTCAATGTTAATTCTTTTGGTTTTGTTTATTGGAATTATTGCCACAATGAGTTCTGATGAAAAAATAAATGTTAAACAAAATAGCATATTAAAAATTGATCTGACTAACACATCTGTTGTTGAACGAGTATCAGAGAATCCATTTGAGGGATTTAATTTGTCAGGTGATTTAGAAAAAACGATTGAACTAAAACAAGTATTAGATAATATTGAAAAATCAAAAAAAGATAACAAAATAAAAGCAATCTTCATTAATACATCTTATGTAAATGCAGGTTTGTCACAAATTGAAGAAATACGAAATAAACTTTTAGAATTTAAAAAAACGGGGAAGAAAATTATTGCCTATTCAGAATTCTATTCTCAATCTGCATACTATTTAGCTTCAGTTGCAAATAAAATTTATCTTAATCCTGTAGGAAACATTGAACTAAAAGGATTATCTATCTCTCAACTATTCCTTAAAGGTCTTCTAGAAAAATTAGATATCGATATGCAAATTATTCGCCATGGAAAGTTTAAAAGTGCTATTGAACCATATAAATTAGAGAAGATGAGCAAAGACAACAGAAATCAAATGACTCTTTTGCTAAATTCTATCGCAGATAATATTATGGATAGTATTTCAAATCAAAGAGGTATTTCGTTGTTTGAAATTCAACAACATGCGAATAAATTAAGCTTGGAAAATGCCAATAGCTGTCTTGATTTAAATTATGTAGATGATTTACTCTACCAAGACCAAGTTGAAGATAGTTTACTTGTAATTTCTGGTGGAGGAAAATTAAACATTATATCACTTAATAAATATTCTAATGTGGAATCTAATAAAGACCAAATAAGCCGAAATAAGATTGCAATTATATACGCAACTGGAACAATCAATTCTGGTAANGGANATGAAANNAGTATAGGNNCTGAAACNACNNCNNAAGCNATAAAAAANGCNAGAGAAGANAAAAATGTNNANGCAATNGTNTTTAGAATNAANTCTGGAGGNGGNAGNGCNTTAGCATCAGATGTAATANTAAGAGAAATNATTTTNACNAAAAANNAAAAAAAACCAATNGTNGTATCTATGGGAGATTATGCTGCTAGTGGAGGCTACTATATTGCTTGTGCTGCTGATAGTATTGTAGCAAATCCTACTACAATTACTGGATCTATTGGCGTTTTTGGCATGATACCAAATCTTCAAAAATTCCAAAAAAATAAATTGGGAATTACTATTGANACAGTTAACACTAGTAAATCTGCTGACATGGGGGTAAATAGACCTCTTACAAATTTTGAAAGACAAAAAATCCAAAAAGGAGTTGAAGATGTTTATTCGACTTTTATAACNCATGTATCNGAAGGTAGAAAAATGAGTAAAATAGCCGTAGACGAAATTGGACAAGGTAGAGTGTGGACAGGATATGATGCAAAATTAAATGGTCTAATTGATACTTATGGGGGNATTGAAAAAGCTATTGAGATTGCAGTGTTACTTGCTAAAATTGAAGATTATAGAATTATTTCTCTTCCAAAAAAGAAAGACCCTTTTACTGAATTAGCTATAAAACTTGGTGAAGAGACCAATATTTCCAAAATCATATTTGAAAAATTAGGACTTAACAAAACTGAAGTCATAGACCCTATAAATATGATTCTTCAACAAGACAAGATACAGGCTAGAATCCCTTTTATTATTGAACTAAAATAATGTACCTTGATGAAGTGATTTTCCAACAGAAAAATCTACGATAAAACCTTCGTGAGAACGAATATTAAAAACTCTGTCTTGATCAAATAAAAGATACTGACCCTTTATTCCTAATAAAACACCCTCTAATCTAGGGTTTTTCTCTAACTTAACACTCTTTATCTTAATAGGATATTTANTTACAGGATATTTTATCTCAGTTACAGTATTATCTAACAAAATATATTGTCTGTATTCATTTGGTACATGNTCTAAAATTCTTTCTTTCATTCTTACTAAATCCACTTGATCAGGAATACCTGAAAGCATCTTCCTCCAATTAGTTACATCAGCAACAAATCTTTTTAAAGCAACTTCTATATCTCCCGAAAACCTTCTGTTTGGCACTTTTGCTACTAAAATAGCTTGACTTGCTCCTTGATCCATCCACCTAATCACTCCTTGNGTNCCTCTNGTAATTCCTACTTTTAATCCTGAAGAGTTTGCTAAATACACATAATGTGTAGTAAGCTGAAATTTTTTTTCCCATTCTAAATCTCTTTCCTCAATATCTAAATGAGCAGTGCAAAGTTCTGGTTTAAAAATTGATTGAGAAGCCAAAGGNGATTCCCAATAACATTTATAACAAAAACCTGAGTTTCTATAAAATTTGTTCATCTTCTTGCCACAACAACATACCACAGAACCGCTCCAATCTATGCAAATATTTTGTCCAATNTAACTATTCATATTATGTTTTTTTCCATGAATATCTAAAGTATAATAAACTACTTCTTTTAATTCTGTATCCATCTTTTTTAGTGTATCTCTCAACATAATTTTTTGTATTTTTCAGAGCTTAAATTTACAACATTGAGTCTTTTTTCAATAAAAAATCATATAATTTCTTACTTGATGCAAAAACGTATTAAGAATATTAATAAATTTACTAAACAGCCTATAAAATATCAAAACAATATTTTTAAATTTCTCATAAAAAAAGGAATAAAAACTAAATTCGGGCAAGAACATAACTTTAATAATATAACAAGTTATATCAAATTTAAAAAGCAAATACCTATAAGAACATATGAAGAATTAAGTAAATATATCTTAGATGCAAAAAAAGGCAAAAAAAATATTCTTTGGCCGGGAAAAGTAAATTGGTTTGCAAAATCATCAGGAACAACTAATAGTAAAAGTAAGTTTATCCCCATAACAAAAGAATCTCTAAAAGATTGTCATCTAAAAGCAGGTAAAGATATGCTCTCTTTATATGAAAATAATTTTCCAACAACTAATATTTATAATGGGAAAGGAATAATGCTTGGAGGAAGTATTGAAAAATCAAAAGATGGTAATTATAAAGAAGGGGATTTATCTGCAATACTTTTAGATGAATTTCCCTTCTGGGTAAGTTATCATAGAGTTCCTGACATCAAAACTGCAACAATGAAAGAATGGGATGAAAAATTAGAAAA
>NZRJ01000031.1 GCA_002693745.1 Flavobacteriales bacterium | reverse complement strand
TAATACCATCAATATCAGCTAACATAACATAAGCAGCAAANAGNGCNAGAGNTGTTAATGCNGCNGANGCNATTGCAAANCCTTTNCCNNNNGCAGCNGTNGTATTTCCAACAGANTCNAANATATCTGTTCTTTCTCTNACTATAGGGTCTTGCTCACTCATCTCAGCAATACCNCCTGCATTATCAGAAATAGGACCAAAAGCATCAATTGCTAATTGCATAGCAGTAGTAGCCATCATTGCAGAAGCAGACATGGCAACTCCATAAAATCCAGCAAATTCATAAGAAGCCCAAATCGCACCTGCAAACAACAAAATTGACGGGAATGTAGAAATCATTCCAGTAGCAAGACCAGAAATTATATTTGTTGCAGCTCCAGTACTTGATTGTTGAACAATCTTAAGTATTGGACTTTTTCCAAGTCCNGTATAATACTCTGTAACAGATGAAATTAAACCTCCAACGATTAACCCAACTAAAGTAGCATAAAATACATCCANNGAACTGAATNAAATTGGATCAAAAAATTCCATAAACATTTTTTCAGGCAGTAAATAATCAATAAAGAAATAACATGAAATAGCAACTAAAATAATTGATGTAATATTTCCTTTATTTAATGCACCCATTACCTGGTCTTCTTTTGCATCGTTATCCTTAATACTAACAAGCATTGTACCTATTATTGAAATTATAACGCCAGCACCTGCAATTACCATTGGTAGTAAAATTGGACCAATACCATCAAATTTAAGCAATTCAATTCCCTGATTAATTGTATCTTGAATTACATAATAACCAAGAACCATAGCTGCTAAAACTGTAGCGACATAAGAGCCAAATAAATCTGCTCCCATTCCAGCTACATCCCCAACATTATCTCCAACATTATCTGCAATAGTTGCAGGATTTCTTGGGTCATCTTCAGGAATATCAGCTTCAACTTTACCTACTAAATCTGCTCCAACATCTGCCGCCTTAGTATATATTCCTCCGCCTACTCTTGCAAATAAAGCTATAGATTCTGCACCTAATGAAAAACCAGCTAAGGCTTCTAAAACTATAATCATATCCTGTCCATTTCCTATATAATAATTGTAGAAAAAGATAAAAAAAGCTGTTAAACCAAGGACAGCTAATCCTGCTACTCCCAATCCCATTACAGTACCTCCTCCAAAAGAAATTTTTAATGCATTTGGCAAAGATGTTTTAGCTGCCTGTGTAGTCCTTACGTTTGTTTTTGTTGCAATCTTCATACCTATATTTCCAGCAAAAGCAGAAAATACTGCCCCAAAAACAAAAGCAATAACAATCATCCAGTGTGTTGTTGCAACTACAGTAGANACTATAAACAACAAAATACTGACAATGATAACAAATANAGAAAGTAATCTATATTCTGCATTCAAAAAAGCTAACGCTCCTTCATANATATGGTTAGATATCTCTTTCATCTTACCGTCTCCAGAATCTTGNTTCATTACCCAAGAACGCTTTATTAGCATATAAACTAAGCCAACTAATGCTAAAAAAGCTGGCATATAAATCATATATGANTCCATGTGTATTATATTTTTATTAATATTTAATTTTTAAAAATGGTTGCAAAAATAGTATTTTAAAACAAATCAAGAAGTATCAAGCCAATTATATGTGTTTNGCAATTAAGATTTATCTTATAATTAAAGCCTGTATTCAGTGCTTTTTTTTTAAATTTGCAATGAATAATTCAAAATAATTNAGAATGAATATTGTAGTTTGTATAAGTAGTGTTCCTGATACGACAGCAAAAATCAACTTTACAGATAATAACTGTAAATTTGATGCTAATGGAGTACAGTTTGTTATTAATCCTTATGACGAATTTGGACTTACAAAAGCTGTTATGTTAAAAGAAAAAATGGGAGGAAAAGTAACTGTTATTACTGTGGGTGATATAACAGTTGAACCCATAATTAGAAAAGCACTGGCAATTGGTGCTGATGAAGCATTTAGAATTAATACAATTCCTAAAGACAGCTTTTCAACAGCAATTGAGATTGCAAACCACTTAAAAAATAATCCTGCTGNTTTAATAATTACAGGAAGAGAATCAATTGATTATAATGGCGGATCAGTAGGTGGAATGATCGCAGAAATGCTTGATCTTCCGTTTATTAATGCATGTAATGGATTAGATATTTCTGACAATGCTGCTGAAATATCTAGAGAGATCGATGGAGGTAAAGAAAAATTATCTGTAGAGTTGCCTATAGTAATAGGAGGGCAAAAAGGGTTAGTTCAAGAATCAGAACTAAGAATTCCAAACATGAGAGGAATTATGCAATCAAGAACAAAACCATTGCAAGTAATTGAATNCTCAAATAGTGATATTTTAACAACATCAATTGACTTTGAGAAACCTGCTCAAAAGAAAGATTGCAAATTAATTTCTTCAGAAAATGTAGCAGATTTAGTATCGCTCCTACAGAACGAAGCAAAAGTGATTTAATTAAAAAAAANATATATGTCAGTATTAGTATATGCAGAAAATTGGGAAGGAAATTTTAGAAAAAGTACCTTTGAAGCTGTTTCATACGCAAATGAAACAGCAAATTTATTAGGAACAGATGTTGTTGCATTATCATTTGGAGATGTTAGTCATGATGAATTAGCAAAATTAGGTAATTATGGTGCGAATAAAGTAATAACTACAACCGGAATTGAAAAAGGAGATGGTAAAGCTGCGACTGATTTTTTTGCTTCTATTTTCNCCAATTCAAAAATCATCATTTTCTCTAATACATATACTTCAAAAATGATTGCTCCCAGATTATCAGCCAGATTTAAGGCGGGCATTATATCTAATGTTATTGGTTTACCTTTTAGTACTTCTCCTATAAAAGTTCTGCGAAAAACATTCTCTAGTAAAGCTCTGGAAAAAACCGTAATTAACACAGAAAAAGCTATTATTATGTTAGCTCCCAATTCTTATGGAATAAAAAAATGTGAAGATCAAAAATGTGAAATTCAAAATATCGAGTTTAATAAAAACAGTAGTGTAACTATTAATGGACAAGAGGTCTCGGGTGGTAAAATTTCTTTAAGTGAAGCAGAGATTATTATTTCNGCAGGTCGAGGCCTTAAAGGTCCTGAAAATTGGCAAATGATTGAAGAATTAGCTAATACACTTGGAGCGGCAACAGCATGTTCTAAACCTGTATCTGATATTGGGTGGAGGCCTCACAGTGAACATGTAGGACAGACTGGAAAAACTGTAGCGCCTAACCTTTACATTGCAGTAGGAATCTCAGGAGCTATTCAACATTTAGCTGGCGTAAATTCATCAAAAGTAATTGTTGCTATTAACACTGACCCAGAAGCTCCTTTTTTTAANGCA
This sequence comes from Flavobacteriales bacterium, assembly GCA_002693745.1. Lineage (GTDB taxonomy): Bacteria > Bacteroidota > Bacteroidia > Flavobacteriales > BACL11 > BACL11. The sequence goes on along the minus strand of NZRJ01000031.1, from coordinate 33,619 downwards.
GCAAACTACGGAATAGTAGGTGANGCATTTGAAGTAGTTCCCAAATTAATAGAAGAAATAAAAAAAACACGATAATTTGGAGTTTGTTCAACTAAATATAGCTGCGATTAAACAAAGTGAATCGCAAAACAATGCATATGTTTTGCTGTTAAATGAAGCAATTGGTAAAAGACAGCTACCAATTGTTATTGGTTGGTGTGAAGCTAGATCAATTGCTATTGCTCTTGATGGGACAGAAATTCCTGACCGTCCATTAACTCATGATNTATTTAAAACAATNGGNGAAAAATTTAATATCACANTACAAAAAATTGTGATACACACATTAATTGAAGGAATCTTTCANTCTTCATTTCATTGTAAACATAATGATACTGGAAAAGAAGTTGCAATTGATGCTAGAACTTCTGATGCAATTGCAATTGCAATTAGATTTCGNTGTCCTATTTTCACTTATGAAGATATATTATTAAGAGCTGGTATTATTATCAATAATTCTAACAAAGATTTCAATGAAGATATTGAAGATCTTGATCTAATTAATGATAAAGATGCNAAACCTGAAGNAATAAATACTTTTAGCATAGCAAAGCTAAAAATAATGTTAAATAAAGCAATTGAGGAAGAAGATTACGAAAANGCATCTGAGATAAGAGATGAATTAAAAAAAAGAAAAAGTAAATAAAATGAAAAAAATAAGCTTACTTATTGCTTTTTTAGTCATGACTTCTTTTTCATTCTCTGAAAATATTATTGGCAAATGGAATTTTAATTCTATTCTTTATGACTCATTGCAAATAGGTGAAAACATAAAAGAGATTTCTAAAGGGGATGCTTTACAAATTAATAATGATGGAAGTTTTAATTATACAATTAAAAAAGAAAATCTATTTGCAACAGGAACTTGGGAATTAAAAGATAATAACCTATCTCTACGTTATCGTCTTCCAAAAGATACAATAAGAAATTACAAGATTACTAAAAACGAATCTTCATTAACTCTTAATGAAAATGGGGTTAATTTCTCTTTTAAGAAAGAAAAAATAAAGCCAATAATTATTTCAACAACAGGAATTTCTTTTGCATCTGTATCAAGAGGAATGTTAGGAATTATATGCTTATTGATTATAGCTTTTTTATTTAGTAGAAATAGAAAAGAAATTAATTGGATGTTAGTTGGAAAAGGTTTAGGAGTTCAAATCTTTTTTGCAATTTTAATATTGAAAGTTCCTTTTATATCAACAGGATTTGAGTTTATAGGTAAAATTTTTGCAAAAATAATATCATTTACTCAGGATGGAACTATGTTTCTTTTTAGTTCATTTGAAACTGGCATAATTGAATCTCCTTTAGCAAATTTTGCTATACTTATTTTACCAACTGTTATATTCTTCTCAGCTCTAACATCACTTTTTTATTACTGGGGAATTCTTCCTAAAATTGTTTACGGATTTGCTTGGGTAATGAAAAGAACCCTAAAAATATCTGGCCCTGAAAGTGTAGCTGCTGCTGGTAATATCTTTTTAGGACAAACAGAAGCTCCTCTATTAGTAAAGCCTTATCTAAATAAAATGACTATGTCAGAGATGCTATGTTTAATGACTGGGGGAATGGCTACAATTGCTGGGGGAGTTTTAGCTGCTTACATTGGATTTTTAGGTGGCTCTGATTCAGTACAACAAATAATTTTTGCAAAACATTTATTAGCCGCTTCTGTGATGTCTGCACCAGCTGCTATTGTAGCAGTAAAAATATTATTACCTGAAAAAGAAGTTTTTGAAGAAAAACTAGAGATATCAAAATCTGAAATGGGGACTAATGCATTAGAAGCGATTTCTCAAGGTACAACTGACGGGTTAAGGCTTGCTGTTAATGTTGGGACTATGCTTCTAGTGTTTATTGCACTAATGTCTATGGCAAATTACATATTGTTTAAATTAGGAGATTGGAGTACTTTAAATAGCTGGATTGAAGCTAATACTCGCTATTCAGAGCTTTCCTTTAATATGATTCTAGGATATGTTGGAGCCCCTATTGCTTGGCTAATGGGCGTGTGTAAAGAAGATATGTTTTTGGTAGGTCAATTACTTGGAGAAAAAACAGTTTTAAACGAATTTGTTGCCTATGTATCTCTTGGAGAAATGAAAAATGCAGGAGAATTTGTTGAACAAAAATCAATAATTATAGCAACATACATTTTATGCGGTTTTGCTAATTTTGCATCTATTGGAATACAAATTGGAGGAATTGGGGCATTAGCACCAAAAAGAAGAACTGATTTATCTAAATTAGGTGTTTTAGCATTAATAGGAGGAACACTTGCCTCTTTATTTACAGCCGTAATTGTAGGGATGTTAATATAGTGATAATCATAAATATAAAATAAATGCAACAATATTTAGATTTAATGACACGTGTAATGCAAGAAGGCACGCTTAAGAAAGATAGAACTGGAACGGGAACCAAGAGTATTTTTGGGCATCAAATGCGTTTTGACTTATCAAAAGGATTCCCCTGCGTTACAACTAAGAAAATTCATTTAAAATCTATTATTCACGAGCTACTTTGGTTTTTAAAAGGCGATACTAATATTAAATATCTTAAAGAAAACGGAGTTCGTATTTGGGATGAGTGGGCAGATGAAAATGGAGATCTAGGAAATATTTATGGCTATCAATGGAGATCATGGCCAGCTCCAGATGGAACCCATATCGACCAAATTACTAAAGTAATTGAAGCTTTAAAAAACACCCCTGATAGTAGGAGAATTATTGTAAGTGCTTGGAACGTTGGGGAGATTGAACAAATGGCACTTCCTCCCTGTCATGCTTTTTTTCAGTTTTATGTTGCAGACAAGAAACTTTCATGTCAACTCTACCAAAGAAGCGCAGACATTTTTTTAGGAGTACCTTTTAATATTGCTTCATATGCATTACTTACAATGATGATAGCTCAAGTCTGTAATTTAAAACTTGGAGATTTCATACATACTTTAGGAGATGCTCATATTTATACCAATCATTTTGAACAAACTAAATTGCAACTTACTAGAAATTGTAAAAAATTACCAGATATGAAAATTAATCCCAATATCAGAAATATATTTGATTTTACTATTGATGATTTTGAATTGATTAACTACGAATTTCACCCACATATTAAAGGTAAAGTAGCAATATAAATGGCAAATATAATTGTATTAGGAGCGGGGTTAGTTGGCAGTGTAATAGCAAAGGATTTAACTGAAAAACATATCGTTACTTCTGTAGATATTTCCAAAAAAAAATTAGAAAAACTTAATAATATTAACACTATTTGTTCAGATTTAACAAATACATCTACTTTAAAAAATATTATTAAAGATTACGACTTAGTAGTAGGAGCAGTACCTGGTTTTATGGGCTACAAAATGATGAAAGATGTAATTGAAGCAGGTAAAAACATAGTAGATATTTCTTTTTATCCTGAAGACCCTTTCGAATTAGACAGTTTAGCAAAAAAAAAAGAAGTTATTGCTATAATGGATTGCGGAGTTGCACCCGGTATGGGAAATATCATTTTCGCTCATCATAATTTAAATATGAAAATTACCGACTATGAATGTTTAGTTGGAGGACTTCCTGAAAAAAGAGAATGGCCTTATGAATATCAAGCAGTATTTTCTCCAATTGATGTTATTGAAGAGTATATCCGTCCAGCTCGATATATACAGAATTCTGCTTTAATTGTTAAAGAAGCATTATCAGACACTGAGCTGATTGAATTTGATGAAATTGGGACTCTAGAAAGTTGGAATTCAGATGGGCTAAGAACTCTAATTAAAACAATGCCTCATGTTCCAAATATGATTGAAAAGACTTTACGCTATCCAGGATGTGTAGAATATTTGAAAGTACTACGAACAACTGGATTATTTTCATACAAAAAAGTAGATATCAATGGGACTATGATACGGCCTATAGATATGACAGCTAAACTATTATTCCCAAAGTGGGAAATGAAAGCGGGTGATAGAGACTTTACAATAATGAGAATCATCATAAAAGGAACAAAAAATGGAAAGCAAGTAAAATATCAATATAATTTATTAGATAGATATAAAGATGATACTATCTCTATGGCTCGAACAACAGGCTATACTTGTACAGCTGTTGCAAACTTAGTGATAAATGGATCATATAAAAGAAAAGGTATTTCTCCTCCAGAATATTTAGGAGAACATTTCAAATTTATACGAAATTATTTAGCAAAAAGAGGCGTAAACTATAAATCAAAAAAAATCTAATGAAAGTTAATCTAATAGTTGCAGTATCTGAAAATGGTGTAATAGGTAAAGATAATAACTTGATATGGCATTTACCAAAAGACATGAATTTCTTTAAAGAAAAAACCTTAGGTCATCATGTTATAATGGGTCGGAAAAATTTTGAATCTATACCTCACAAGTTCTCTCCTCTGCCAAATAGGACAAATATTATAATTACAAGAAAAAAAAATTACAAAGCTGATGGTTGCGTGATTGTCAATTCAATAGAAGATGCGTTAGATTTTTCAAGACAAAATGGCGAAAAAGAAACTTTTATAATTGGTGGTGGACAGATATATAAAATAGCTCTTGACAAAAATTTAATAGATATTATTTATCTAACCAAAATACATCACTCTTTTAACGGAGACACCTTTTTCCCTGAGTTAGGATTAGAATGGAAAGAAACCAACAGCATAAATTGCTATGCTGATGAAAAACATGCTTATGACTATAGTTTTTTAACTTTTAAAAAAAATAAGTAGTTTTACAAAAATCAAATCAATGAAAAAAACTGTCTTAGCTTTAAGTATTATATTAGTCTTTGTTAATTCATGTAAACAAGAAGATATAATAAGTCCAAATGAACTAATAAGCACACAAGCCTGTCAAGACCATTTAATTGCAGAAAAGGTCTTTAATGATCTAATGCTTATTATTCAAGAAGGTATGGAGGATAATGGAGAAAGTAAATCGTGGCCGAAATATAATCTAATGAATGTAGACACTTCAGATATTGACACACTAGAAATTAACTTTGGAAATGAAAATTGCTTTCATAATGGACAACAAAGAAGAGGACAAATATATGTTACATATTCTGGAAAATATCGAGATTCTTATTCTGTTATCATAAGTACTCTTAGCAATTATTATCTAGAAAACCGCTTGATACAAGGAGAAAAAATCATAACTAATCAAGGTATAAATAGTGATGGACATATGTGGTTTACAATAAACGTAAATAATGCATCGATAGAAACTTCTAATGGTACAATTGATTGGCAATCAGACATAGAAAGAATTTGGGTAAGTGGGCAAAATACTTATTCTAATGTATTAGATGATAAGTATAAAATCATAGGAAATTCAAGTGGGAATGGAGTAAATGGAAACCCTTTTACAATGCAAATTCTAGATACTCTAAGCATTGAAATGAATTGTTTAAATTCTTGTATTGTTAAAAGTGGAACTGCTCAAATATCACCTGATGGTTATTCTAACAGAATCATCAATTATAACGATTCTTTATGTAATTGTAATGTAAATGTTGTTATCGATGGAATTACGTATCCAATAGTTATTGGAGATTAAGCAGCTTTTAACTTTGTAAATGAAAATTTAGAAATCTGATCCTTAACATAAGATTGTGTAACACATAGCTTTTTCTTGCTATCATCAGAGGGAAATTCAAACATTGCATCAAGCATTATTGCTTCACAAATAGATCTTAAACCTCTTGCCCCTAATTGCAATTCCATGGCTTGTTCAACAATAATATCAATTGCCTTTTTATCAAATGTTAAAGTAATACCCTCAATATCAAATAGTTTTTGATATTGTTTGATAAGCGCATTCTTTGGCTCAGTAAGAATTTGCTTCAAAGCCATCTTATCTAGTGGATTTAAGTATGAAACTACTGGCATCCTTCCAATAAGTTCTGGGATTAGCCCAAAAGATTTTAAATCCTGAGGAGAAACATATTTCAATAAATCTTGATTATCAATTACACTCTCCTTCTCTGATCGAAATCCAATAGATCGACTATTCATTCTTTTAGAAATATACTGTTCAATACCATCAAAAGCGCCTCCACTTATAAATAAAATATCTTTAGTATCCACTTCAATCATTTTCTGGTCTGGATGCTTTCTTCCTCCTTGCGGAGGCACATTAACAATTGTCCCTTCTAATAATTTAAGCATTGCTTGTTGAACACCTTCTCCACTAACATCACGTGTAATAGAAGGATTATCGCTTTTACGAGCTACTTTGTCAATTTCATCAATAAAAACTATACCTTTTTTTGCTTTCTGAACATCATAATCAGCGGCCTGTAAAAGACGCGTCAAAATGCTTTCTACATCTTCACCTACATAGCCAGCCTCAGTCAGAACAGTCGCATCAGCTATACAAAATGGAACTTTTAACAATTTTGCAATAGTTCTAGCAATTAATGTTTTACCAGTACCTGTTCTTCCCACCATAATAATATTAGACTTCTCAATATCAACATCATCCTTTCCAATATCAGGCTGCAAAAGTCTCTTATAGTGATTATATACAGCTACAGAAATCACCTTCTTAACATCATTTTGTCCAATAATATAATCATCTAAATGATTCTTAATCGCTTTTGGTTTTAATAACTTAAAATCCTCTGAAAGTGTTTTTTTTGAAATAGCATCTTCTTTTACAATATCATGAGCCTGTTCAATGCACGCATCACAAATATGAGCAGCGTTACCTGCGATTAAAATATTAGTATCTTGCTTATTTCTTCCACAAAAGGAACACAAAATTTTCTCAAATTCTGACATTATTTTTTTCTTTCTAACACTTCATCAATCATNCCATAATCTTTTGCTTCTACTGCAGTCATCCAATAATCTCTATCACTATCTTCCCATACTTTATCAAACTTCTGTCCTGAATGATTTGCAATAATTTCATACAATTCGTTCTTTAATTTTTTTATTTCATTTGCAGTAATCTCAATATCAGAAGCTTGCCCTTGAGCACCACCCAATGGTTGGTGAATCATTATACGTGAATGCTTAAGAGCAGTTCTTTTACCAGATGCGCCTGCGCAAAGCAAAACCGCNCCCATTGAAGCNGCCATNCCTGTACAAATNGTAGAAACATCAGGATTTATATACTGCATAGTATCATAAATACCCAGNCCTGCATAAACACCGCCNCCAGGAGAATTCAAATAAATTAATATGTCTTTTTNAGCATCAACTGATTCTAAAAATAAAAGTTGTGCTTGAATAATATTTGCTACATAATCATTGATCGGAACACCTAGGAAAATAATTCTATCCATCATTAATCTAGANAAAACATCCATACTAGCGACATTCATCTGTCTTTCCTCTATAATAGTTGGAGATATATAGTTTCCATAAACTGAAGTAAATTCCTCTACATGTAGACTATTTAAACCTTTATGTTTGGTTGCATACTTTACAAAATCTTTTCCGTAATCCATAATGAATATTTTTTTATTTTTCTGATGCTAATTTAATAAAATCATCATAAGAAATACTTNTTTCATTTAATTTGAAATTTTGTTTATAAACAGACATTGTTCTTTCATCAATAAGTTTATGATGTAATTTCTTTCTTTCATCTTCATTCTTTAAGATATTTTTAGCAATATCTGATAATTGTTTATCATCTCCTTCAGGCTGNCCNTATTGTCTCATTTGTTTTTTAATCAAATCTTTAGCATGAGATAAAACATCTTCTTGTGAAACATTAATCTNGTATTTTTCCAATACCTTATTCTCAATAAGTTGCCATTGTAAACTTTTAGCATACATATCATACTCTTTTTCTAACAGNTCCATAGTAATTGGTTGCTCAGAAGTTTGAATCAACCATCTTTTTAAAAACTCATTAGGAAGCTTTAAATTTAACTTGTTTATTAGGTAAGTTACTATATCATTCTTAAGCATCCTATCACTTTCCACTTCAAACTGCGCTTCAGCCTCTGTTTTTACTTTATCTTTAAATTCTTTTTCATTTTTAACAATACCAGCGCCATACACCTTATCAAAAAGCTCCAAATTTAATTCTGCTGGTTCCAATCTATTNATGTTTTTTACTGTAAATNGAAATTCTTTTGATGTTAAATTATGAATATCTGCTTGTTTCACATTTAGCATGGCTGCTAAATCAGAGTGATTTGTAAAGGTATTTACGACATTTATAGTAAGNATGTCACCCTTTTTTAATCCTATAAATTTTTTCTTAGTTTTTGGATCGGAAATGTAATGCATTGCAACAGTAGCATCATTTCTAATACCNTTCTTCATAATTTTTGCNTTTTCATCTAGCTGTTCAATAGAACAATAAACNAAGTCNCCATCAATAGAAAGCTCAGGATTACTCATTTTTCCATATTTTTTAGCAATATCAACACAATAATTATTAACTATTTTTTTATCAGCTTTTATTTTATAATAACTTAATTTATCCTTAGAGTTAATATTTAAATCAAATTCAGGTGCTAAACCTATTTCATACTTAAAATTAAAATCCTTATTAACTTCCCAATCAATTGATTTATTGTCAATTGGAATTGGTGATCCTAACACTTTTAACTTTTCTGAGTTAATGTATTTATATAATTCATTTTGAAGTAATTTATTTACTTCCTCTACAACAACTGATTTTCTATATTTCTTATTAATTATTTCCATTGGAATTTTACCTTTACGAAATCCAGGTATTTGTGCCTCTTTTCGATATTCCTTTAATGACTTATCTACTTTCTCTATATAATCTTCAACTTTTATATCGACAGTAAGCACTGCAATTAAATCATTTGTTTTACTTTGAGTAATCTTCATCTTTTTTATATTTATTTAGAAGGGGTNCGAAAATACACTTATTTATGTTATTATAAACTATGTAAAATAAAAAAACCTTCACAAAAGCGAAGGTTAATTCTGTGCGGGTGAAGGGAGTCGAACCCCCACGCCTTGCGGCACTAGATCCTAAGTCTAGCACGTCTACCAATTCCGCCACACCCGCAAAATAAAGTAAGCAAAGATATTATTTTTTAACATTTATATACAAATCAGAGTTTAAAGATTTAATAGCAAAAAATTATTTAAATTTGTAACTCAAATACAAAAAAAATGAGTTTATCAATTAAAGGAAAATTAATTAGAAAGTTAAGTGTTGAAAGTGGCACTTCAAAAGCAGGAAAAGAATGGAAAAAACAAACTTTTTTAGTAGATACTGGAGCTCAATATAATCCTGAAATTTGTTTTCAATTGTTTGGTGAAGAAAAGATTGAAATGTTAAAGCACCATAATGAAGGAGATCAAGTAGAAGTTTCATTTAATTTATCTTCAAAAGAATTTAATGGACGATATTTTCATAATATTGATGCTTGGAGAATAGAAAATATCTCTGACTCTTCAGAAGAAAATGAAATATTAGAAGCCCCAGAATTTAATGCTCCTAAAAGTGAAGAAGACGACTTACCCTTCTAAAAGTGTCAATAACTAAAAAGTTTGAAAAAATATTTAAAACACTCTTACCGGCTCCATTTACTATAGCCGTACTACTTACATTCTTTACTTTCGTATTGGCACTTTTGATAACTGATCCAAAATCGAATCAGATTCATATTGTAGAACTACTATTATATTGGGAAAAAGGGATTTGGAATTCCCCTCTTTTAGTATTTGCTATGCAAATGATGTTAATGCTAGTTCTTGGACACACTCTAGCATTAAGTAATCCTATTAGTAAGATTATTTCAAAAGGGGTTAGATACTGTACAAATACAGCAAATTCAGCTGCTATTATCACATTTTTTACAATACTAGTATCTCTATTTAATTGGGGTTTAGGACTAATTTTTGGCGCTATTTTTGCGAGAAAAGCTGGAGAACATGCAAGCAAAAATAATATAGACTTTAATTACCCGTTAATCGGAACTGCAGGATACTCTGGTCTAATGGTTTGGCATGGCGGAATATCTGGTTCAGCACCAATTAAAATTGCAGAAAAAGGACATTTCTTAGTAGATAAAATCGATGTTATTTCTCAATCAGAAACTATATTTTCAACTATGAATATTAGCATAAGTATTGTTTTATTGATAACTCTACCCTTACTTATGTATTATTTAGGGAAACAAAATCCAGGAAAAACTATTATTCTCTCTTCAAAGAAAAAAGAAGATTCAATTAAAACTACTGAAGTACAGAAACTAGATCAAAGCGCACTTTTAGCATGGGGCTTTGGAGGTACAATTATTTTCTATGCATTTTATAAAGCAATAATACTGCCAGAATCTATCACTTTGAGTGTAATAACTCCTAACTATATCAACTTAGTATTATTAGGTCTCGCTATAATAATGCACAAAAGTTTCTTTGCATTTTTAAATGCGATAGATAATGCAATTTCAGGAGCATCAGGAATATTAATCCAATTCCCACTATATTTTGGAATTATGGGTATTATGAATCACTCTGGGATGGTTAATATAATGTCTAACTTTTTTGTCAGTATAGCTAATGAAACAACATTTCCCATCTTTACTTTTATTAGCGCAGGAATTGTAAATGTGTTTGTTCCAAGTGGTGGTGGGCAATGGGCTGTTCAAGGACCAATTATTGTTGATGCTGCAACTCAGTTAGGAGTAAGCATTCCGAAAAGCGTTATGGCTCTAGCATATGGCGACCAACTGACTAATATGTTACAGCCTTTTTGGGCCTTACCATTATTAGGCATAACAGGACTAAAAGCCAAAGAAATCCTACCCTACACTTTAATATTGTTAGTTGTTGGATCTATAATATTTATTAGCGGACTTTTAATTTTTTAAATTATTAGCAATCAATATGTTAAAAAAATAATGTATTATTGTTTATTACTAATTATTAAAAAAAAAAAATGAAAAAATTACTTTACTTATTTCTAGTTATTCCTTTGGTTTTTGCTTCTTGTAGTAAAGAAGAAGATGATAATAATAATAGCCCTACTACTGTTTCTGGATGTACTGATCCTGACGCAGTTAATTACAATGCAAATGCAAATTCTGATGATGGCTCGTGTCTTTATGATATTACAGGAGTTTGGGAGACCACATCAGCAGTTTTAAATGGAACTAATATACTAGACGGATTAGATCTAATTTATATATGGGATGATGGAGATATCGGTACTGAAACATATGATAATTCAGGAAATATGACCTCATATGCTCTAGGTACGGGAGTCTCTGGAGGAACAGGAACTAATATTATAAATTGGGAAGGAACAGTATATCCAACTGGAGGGACAGAATATCAAGCGTACTTAACAATTAATGTAGGTATTATGACAAATAATAACAATATGACGTGGGAATATGTTGACTATCCTACTGAACAAGATACTTATGTAAAAACCTTAGTTAGATCAAACACATATTCGCTTTCTGATTGGAAATAAAAATTATCCACAAAAAGTTTAAAAGCCTATCTAAAAAAGTAAGATAGGCTTTTTTTATATTTATTTCTTTAAAGAAGTCGGATTGGCCATATCTGTTGTTATAAAAGAATCNGGATTTACTTTTTTNATTAGTTCAAGCACNGAATTTAATCTTCTTCTNGGNATTACNCATAAGTAAATCTTAACNGGNCCATCTTTNCCTTGACCNTCAATTATAGTAACCCCATANCCTNTTTCTCTAAGAGTTTCTGCGACTGAAGGTGATTTAGCAGGAGANAAAACTCTAATCACAATATTTCCTACGCCAAGTAATCTCTCAATATACGAACCTAGAATTGTTCCAGCTGCAAAGCCAGCTGCATATGATCCAATTAAAACAGGGTCATCAATATCTTTAACAACTTGTGAGATCGCTACAATCCATATTGCTGATTCAATTAAACCAATTAAAGCNGCATATAGTGACTTATTTTTTGCAACTAATAAAGATCTCATTGTGCCTAAGCTCTGATCAGCTAGTCTAAGACCAAAAATTATAAGTGCTGAAAATATAAGTTCCATTTTTTATGTTTTAATTTTTCACATCAAAAGCATCACGCAAACCATTACCTAAAAGCATAAAAGCCAAAACCAAACTCATAATCGCAAGACCTGGAATAATAGCTAAATAAGACTTATCCATAATTATATAAGCATAATGATCTTTAATCATCCCTCCCCAGCTAGCAATAGGAGGTTGCGCACCAATACCCAAAAAAGAAAGACCTGCTTCTATTAAAATAGCTGCTGCAAAATTAGCTGCTGAAATTACAATAAGTGGACCAATAACATTAGGTAAAATATGTTTAAATATTATTCTAAATGGTTTATACGCTAATGCTTTCCCAGCCTCTACAAATTCCAATTCTCTAATTCCTAATACTTGCCCTCTAACAATACGTGCAACTTCAACCCACATAGTTAATCCTATAGCTATAAAAACCTGCCAAAATCCCTTGCCTAATGCCAAGGTAATTGCAATGACCATAAGTAAAGTTGGAATGCTCCAGATTACATTCACAAACCACATAATAATATCATCCACTCTTCCTCTAAAATATCCAGCAAAAAGTCCTAAGCTAATACCAATAAATAAAGATATAAATACAGCAATAAAACCAACAGATAAAGAAATACGAATTCCATAAAATATCCTACTAAGCAAATCTCTTCCATACTTATCTGTTCCAAACCAAAAAGTCTTATTTGATACTTTGTATTTACCAATATGTATTTGTTCTATTTTAGAGTTATATGGCAAATATTTAACACCACTCTTAAGTTCTTTAAAACTGTCTATAGGGACTCTTGTAAAGTTTAACTTCTCCCCAATAAAAACAGATTGAAAAAAGGAGGTTTCATTATGTTCATCTTTTGGAAACTCTAAAAATAATATCTGTGTAAAAGGAGGTTTAGCAGCTAGCTCTATATGCATCTCATTAGCATTTGGAGAACTATCAGGACTAATAACTACTGCAAAAACCCCAATCAGAATAGTTAATACAATATAGCACAAAGCGAAAAAAGAAATTTTATCTTGACGTAATTTCTTCCAAGCTAATTTATTTAAGGACTCTGATTTCATTTATTTTTTATGCATTCTACCTTTCCATTCAAACTTTTTAGTAAAAGACAAAACAACAATCAAAATTATATAAAATGAATAAAACAACTCAAAAGGGAAAATCCATTTTACTAAATCTTCTCGACTTAAAAATTTTAATGTTGGATAAAGCAAGAAAAAATCTGTGATAAACTTTATCACATAGAAAAGTAAAAAGAATTGAAAAAAAGAAAAATCAAAAAAGAGTATTGCAAATAAAAAAACAAAAGATAAATTAGCAATAAATACCAAATATGAAGAATAAATACTATCCATATCCTTATATACGCTAGCCTTGGCTACCCATCTTTTCCTCTGATTAACAAATTGTCTAATGTTTTTTGTACTTTCAGTCATTACTATCGCATTTTTATCCTTTGCAAAAAAAATTGAATTAGAGTATTTAGCTTTTATATCATGTAATAAAAAAACATCATCACCACTTGCTATGTTTTCGCTCTTAAAATTATTTACTTGCAAAAAAACATCTTTTCGGTAAGCCATATTTGCACCATTACAAAAAATTGGAGTTTGAATACCAATTGCACCTGCTCCGCTTCCAATTAAGGATGTGAATTCCAATGCTTGTAAAGCTTGAAACACCCCCTTTTTTTTATTAAAGGTCACAGGTCCGGAAACTAGTTTAACATTGTCATTTATGAAATAAGACACCATTGCTTGAACCCAATTAGGAGAAAAACTACAATCTGCATCCGAAGCTAAAATTATATCTCCTTCTGCAATAGATACTGCCATCCTAATTGCATTCTTCTTTCCAAATTTATTTTTTGGCATATTTAAAACCTTTAAATTTTGCAAGCTAGATTTCTGCAAAAGAGAAAGCGTATTGTCAGTCGAATGATCATTCACTAAAATAAATTCTATCTTATCATTAGGATAAATTTGTGATTGTAAATTATTAAGTAAGCGATCAATATGATTTTCTTCATTTCTAATCGAAATAAGAACACTAACTTTTAAAAAAATAGAACTTTTTGAAACCTCTTTTATNTTATNCCANCCAAANGCATAGCNAATAATNAACAANNTATAAAGTGCTAAAATCAAAAAAATGATTATCAACACAAAAAACATTATTTTCTAAAAAATTTAAGTGTGAANATAAAAAATGTACCTATTAAAGCNGGAANTAATAAATTAATTANCCACATTATAAAAGTNGCTGATAAGATTCCAACTGNGTTACTTGAAACTAAACCAAACAAAAAAAGAGCTACAGATCCTCTAACTCCAATTTCAGTAATTGCAATAGTAGGAATAATCGAAATTATAAATAGCATAACAGTTGTTAAAATAATAGAATCTATATATGAAATATTCACACCAAATACATGTAATAATATAAAAAACTGAGTTGTAAAGACTATATATCTAGCAACTGAATAAAGTAAAGCTTCTAAAAGTTCAGAAGAATCATAAAATGTAAAAACTTGATTNTACTTATNAAACTTTCCAAGAATTTTCAATTTTGACAATAAAACTGTAAAAACTGACGCATTCAAAAATAAAGTTACTAAGATTACATTTAATAATATTATAACAAATAACATTATTGGATAAGCAAAAATAAATTCAGATAATAATGAGTCCAATTCTTGCATTAAATTAGGAAGTAATAAAAAACCTGTTAAGCCAAATACAATTGTAGTAAGTANTTGAGACATCGAACCAATTACAGTAATTAAAACTCCTTGTATTCTATCTGCTTTTTCTAAACAAAATACTCGGCCAGCATATTCTCCTATTCTATTTGGTGTGAATGTAGATACGGTAATTCCAGAAAAAACAGCTGCAAATGATCGAAAAATAGAGATACTTTCAATCTTTGAAATTAAAAATCTCCACTTTAACGATTCTAAAAACCAATTCAAAAACATCATAAGNATCACTACAAAAATTAAAAGATANTTATNTTGTAATTGTATTAAGATATGATCAATCTCAAACTGCTCAACACTNCTCTTGGANCTGANTTGTTTATACAAAAAGAAAAAAGCAAAAAAGACAATTANAATCTTTAGTATTAAGCTAATAGTTTTTTTGCGTNGCATTGCTTAGTTTTGTTAATACAAAGATAACAATTGAAAACAGATAAAATTATATTAGGTATAGACCCTGGNACNACTATNATGGGNTANGGNATNATNCATATTAAAGACAATAAAATGGAATTAATACAAATGGGAGTGTTACATCTATCCAAATTAAAATCTCATGAAATAAAACTAAAAAAAATCTTTGAAAGGACATTACAATTAGTAGATGAATACCTACCTGATGATGTAGCTATAGAAGCTCCTTTTTTTGGTAAAAATGTACAATCAATGCTAAAATTAGGTAGAGCCCAAGGTGTCGCAATGTCAGCAGCATTATACCGAGATATACCAATCTTTGAATATGCACCAAAAAAAATAAAAATGGCAATCACAGGAAGAGGAACTGCAAGTAAAGAACAAGTGGCCGCAATGCTAAAATCAATACTGAATATCAAAGAAATGCCTAAACATTTAGATGCAAGTGATGGTTTGGCAGCAGCAGTTTGTCATTATTTTCAAAGAAGTAAAAATAATAAAGAAAAAAACTATTCGGGATGGAAGGATTTTCTAAAAGTAAATCCAAAGAAACTTAAATAGCAGCTCTAATTTCTTGAGCTATTTTTTTCATCTTATCCTCACTAAATTTTAATTTAGGCTTTGAGAAGTTAATATCTGACATATTATTTAAAGGAACTAAATGTATATGTGCGTGAGGCACCTCCAAACCAATAACAGCAATACCAATTCGCTTACAAGCAATAACTTTATCCATCGCTTTAGCTACATGCTGAGCAAAATGAAATAGCGCTAAATATTCATCAGAAGAAATATCAAAAATATAATCTATTTCCTTTTTTGGAATTACAAGAACATGACCATATGCCAAAGGAAAAACATCTAAAAATGCCAAATGACTTTCATCTTCAGCTACTTTATACGCTGGCAGATCTCCATTTACTATTTTAGAAAAGATACTTGGCATTAAAAAGGCTGTATATCAATAATCTCAAAATTTACAATACCATTTGGAGCTTGAATATTTGCAATTTCACCAATTGCTTTGCCTAAAAGCCCTTTCCCAATTGGAGAAGAAACAGATATTTTTTTTGCAGATAAGTCAGCTTCAGATTCTGAAACAATAGCATAAGTCATCTCCATATCATTAGCTGTATTCTTAATAGTAACTTTTGTAAGCAAATGAACTATTGATGTATCCTGTTCTTTTTTTGCAAGAACACGAGCATTGGCAAGGTCGTTTTCTAATTTTACAATTCTAGCTTCTAACAATCCCTGTGCCTCTTTTGCTGCATCATACTCAGCATTCTCTGATAAATCTCCTTTATCTCTTGCTTCAGCTATTTGGTTTATTATATTTAATCGATCAACTGATTTTAACTGCTGTAACTCAGCTTTTAAATCATCGTATCCCTGCTGTGATAAATATATAATTGCCATAATTTTTTAGCCTTCAAAAAAGTAATTCGTTATTTCTATTTTTATAGATTGATTCTTGCTCCTATACTATGTGATCCTTGAAAAGGATCAGTATGTCTATAAGAATAATCAAAACCAAAAGTAGTACCATTATCACCCATAGGCAGTTCAACAGTAAAACCTGCGGATGGTCCTCTTAAGGCGGTTGTACTCAAATTGTCGTCACCAATTTGTTTTTCGTGAGTGTAACCCATACGAACCATAAACATCTCTCTATACGAGTATTCTCCACCAAATCTATACTGATCTTTCTGAAATGAGTTAGACGTAAATGTACCTGCACCAGTAATTCTATGCCTTAGTATATTGACGTCATATGACATCCCAATATTTAATAATGCTGGTAATTCCAATTCAGATGATCTTTGTTCAACCGTCATCTTATAATCATCATCGTCTCCTACAATACCTCTAAAAGAAAGACCATCACCTGTAAATGACATTCTTGGACCAACATTCTTTAATGAGATTCCAAACTTCATGTTATCTTTAGATCCCGTCACATATTGTATTCCCGCATCTAATGCAATACCACTAGCACTAACATTAGATATTTGTTCTGATATTACTTTTACAGTAGCTCCTCCATAAATACTATTAGAAAATATCTTTGCATATGCTATAGACATATTCAAAAACTTAGGAGCATAAGTACCTAAGGTCCCTTCATCTTCATTAACAGTAGTAATATTAATATCACCAAAATCCATACTCATTACTGAAAAACCAAGAACTCCAGACTCTCCCACTTTTTGAGAAAAGCCAAATGAACTAATACTACTTACAGCATCATTTGTACTAAACATCTTTCCACCATATTGCAACCATGATGTTTGGGAAAAAACCAACTCTGTTTTTTGAGTAAAAGCAATACCAGCAACATTCGAATAAATACCTTCCAATCCTCTAACACTAGCAACATTTGCTCCACCCCATCCTGAACTTCTAGCCCAAGGATTTATCAATAATTCAGATGCGCCTGCTTGACCTGCTCTTTGAGGATTACCACCAAAAATTGGAGCAACCAAAATTGTTGAAAGCAATAGAAGTATTGTGGTCTTAAACCAGTTATTATTATGTCTCATATTCTATACTATTTATTGTCTATATTTATTTTATATTAAAAAGTATCCAAATCAATTGGACGTAATGCCCCAAACCACTTAATCACTTTGTCTTTCTCGACATACTTATTAGAAGAATCATCCCATAAACTTGCTCTGACATGAATTATATACAGTCCGGAAGCAATTGGAATTCCAAAATCATTCTTTAAGTCCCAATCAATAGAAGTCATACTATCGTCTTTTCTAATAGTACGAACTAAAGTGCCACTAACTGTAAATATCTTTACTGAAGCGATTTGCGGCAGATTAGTAATTTTTACTCTATTATCTAATTGATTAATTTCATAAGAAGAATAACCATAATAAGGATTAGGGACAACCTTAATTGTTTCCATTGCATCTAAGGCAACATTAATGTTTCCTTTTTCAGCAATTATATTGTCTGTACTGAAACTATATGTTGGATTAAAGCTATTCAAAGAATTTGCTTCAATAACTCTTGCACTTGTTGAACCTGTAAAATTAGGCGTAGATGTAGCAACAAATGTCTCTCCTGGTTGATATACAATACCGTTATAAGTTACTGTTTTTCCTCCCCAAGTAGTAGCAGCATTTTGATAGGCAACTACATAAGTGTTTCCTTGTGTTAAAGTAATATTCTTATCCTTAATAATTACCTCATTATCTGTTATAACTAAATCATTATTATAATCTATATATGGAACAACGGTTTCATATTGTTTGTATGATTTATCTACTCTCAATTTAACAGTGGCTGTATTTGAAAGATTTAATTCTCTTCCTGGTGCCAACAAAGGAGCTCCAACCCAGGTAACATTTTTAAAGACATAAAATTTACCAGTTCCATTATTATCATTTAATAGCCTTGAATAAATCCAAGCTGATTCATCGTAATTTGGTGAGTCATCACAATTAGAAATATTATTAATATAATCTTCAGTTCCTTTTACCCATGATTCTCCCTTTACTATATAAATAAAATGCTTACCACCTAATAAATAATTACCACCTGAAAACTGTTGTCCAACAGGAGCATTCGCATCAAATTGAGGAAATTCATCTGTTGTTAGCTTTCCAGTTGGATTCCACAACATATCATTACCGTTTTCAGATGTTTGCCATGAATCTTCCGAGAAGATAATATTTAACCTTTCACCTGTTTCTATATCAATAGCATATCCAGGAAACCACCCCATCCCTTTTATTAAATCACCATTTTGATCTAATGCGCCATCTGGCAATCCATCTTTACCAACTGAAAGAGATTGTCTTAACCCCATCTTTATCTGACCTCCTTCCGCAAGTGACGTATCATCTTGAGCTTCCACTACACAAACTCTACTCCACTTTGATGTGTCATCGGTAATTACAATATCAATAGAATTTAAATTTTCTAATTTAGCTAAATTAGTAATTGAATTACTTATACCAGGGCCATCATTAAACCAAGAAGCACATCGATAGGGAGCCCATGTACCACCAGACCACTCAAAATTACCAAAAGCAACATTAGTTTGTACAACTGCTCCTTCAAAAATACCATTAGGATCATCATTTAGTGTGTAATCTATTTGATGGTCCCCTACTGGATCTCCAGAAGATGTCTCTACGTTTGACCCAGCTCTAATCCAATTAAAGCCCCATAAGCTAAAAAACTCACTTTCATCATCTCTATCTGCAACACCACTTAGCCATCTATCATTAATATTATCAAACTCAATAGTTCCAGAAATAAAACCATTATTATCGATATTTTCTGGATCAGTACCAGGATTTGCAGATTGAGAAACCTTTATATTTAATCCTAAACTAGAAATATACTGCTCATTTCCAACTAAAATATCCTCATCAGCAAATGCAACAATAGAACCTAATTCATCATTTAACAATTCCCATCTCCCGTAAGAAATAATAGCCCCACTACTAGTTAAAGTTGGATTCATAAGTTTAAATGTAAAATCTCCTTGAGGAATACTTACAGGATCAACCACCGTAATTTCAATAGGCCCTTTCCCTTGTTTATAGGTAGGATATAAACTTCTGTGATCAGATGAGTTTAAAATTTCATTAACAGTCTCATTTGTTAACTCAAGTGCTATTCCTCCATTTCCTTGACCTTCTTGTCTTTTAAGTTCTACACCATCACCATATGAAGCATTTAAAGTCATTCCACCATTTTCTGGTTCAGTAAAATGTGGAATTGCAGAATAGACTTTTATATTTCTTCTTCCAGAAATATAAGGTTGATTTCTTCCGTCATAAGCTGTATCATTTACAGCATAAGGAGATGCATTTTCTTCTGCTCTATTATAACCATAAGCTAATGACATAAAATAATAAGTTTTATGATTAACTAACCTTGTATTTCCTAAGGCAAACTTATCATCAGTTATTTGAAAAGAGAACTCAACTCCTTCATCTACAGAACCAATAACACCCTCACTTAATTGTGATTGAACTTCCTCAACTGGAGTGTACACTCCTAAAATTGGATCCAAATATTGATTTACTATACCTGTTACATCATCTTTAATATCGCTTCTAAAAATTAATCTTGCTCTATCAGGATCATCTAAATCAGTAACAGAAACTGTAGCATCTTTTAATTGATATACTAAATAACCTTGAAAGGTGTATGCACTATCAATGGTTAAAAGGTTGGCTGGTTTTGTTATATATGGATCTTTCTCAATATAAGACTCATCAATATTATTTGAGGTCCCTCCATTAGATAAGGTAAAAATTAATTCTTTATCTAGTTCTCTAATATATAAATCTGGAGCATCAGGACCATTTAAGATATTAAAATTATTATCAAATAGTGCTTGCGCCTCTCTATCATAAATCTTTAACAATTGTATCGAGGCTGTTTGACCACCCGATTTTGCTCTAGCCCAAACAACGCCTGTAGTAATTGTATTTACAGCTCCTGGCTCTAGTGTAAATGGTCCCGCAGACTGTAAGAACCTTCTGTCTGCAGGAACATTACCTGCTGTTACCTCTGTCCATTCCTGCCCTGGGAAATCAGCGTCTGAAGTGCCTGGAAACATAAAATTGCATAAATTCGTAGTAGAACCTGTACCTGATCCATGTCCGTCTCCACCATATGTCATTGGAACGTTATCCTTCCATATTCCTCTTAAATAGTTATAGATATCTGTACCGTTTTCAGGATTTCCAGTTACCGTAAAATCATTATTATAATATACAAACTTAGACATAATAATCTGTTCATTTGGTTCATCAATAACACCATCTCTATCATTATCAATTCCATCACCAGCATCTGCGATTGGCCCTTGAAAGAAATCTACACCAATAGCTGGGGGGTTAAATCCATATCCAGCAGCACCTTCATCTTCAGCATCACCATTATAACAAAATCCTAAACCTAAACTTACATCACAACCAACATAATCATCTAAATAATAGCCTAAATCAGGATCAACCCACTGACCAAAATAAGTGTCATTTAATGGTAGCGTAGATCTATTAATTATTTTATAATTATAAAAAGTCATGTCATTTACTTCATTGTCAGCAGCAAAACCAAATGCTTGCGCATGAATCTCAAGTCCTAATGGCTCAGCCTCTGTTTCAGTATGAATATTTCCTTTGTCATTAAAAATCCAAAATAAAGTCTGATCTCCAAAAAGTTTTGCATCAGTGTTTGACCCTGTTATATTATAATCAGGATAATCTCCATCTGAAGGTTCATATTCTCCATTTCCATTAGCATCAAAAAATGGAGCTAAATAATAATCTTGACCTGGTGAAGGTATATTATTTATTCCATGAGCAGGCCATGATAGTATCGATTGAGGAACAACATAGGTTGGATCTACATTAAATCTAGCAACATACTCCTCAACATCAGAACGTTCTAGTTTGAAGTGTTGATCCCAATTACTACATTCATCTGCAGAAATTGTCGCATTAGTAATATTTAAAGGTCCTGGCCAAAAATCATTCCCTCCTTGACGATAAGTCATAGCAGCAACTTTTAATTGCCCCCCATCATCTACACCACCAATCCAAAGTGCTCCAGCAAACATTGAATGCTTATTCCCATCCTTAGGGATTTCATATCGAGCATCTGATAAATTCCACCACATATCTCCTCCTCCCATAATAATTGTTCTGACATTATTTACATCAAGATCAGTTTGTGAAGTAGAAGGACTGCAGCCTGCAGCTACTCGAGAATTAACTACAGATGACGTCGTTGTATTAAGATTATCTACATTCTCCTTAGCTATCAAAGCAATTGAAAAGAAAGCTAATGATAACGTTATTATATTTTTGGTGTGATTATTCATAAAAAAACTTTTTTCTTTTATCTATATCTTTTATTTTAAAATTGAATGTTAATACCAGCTCTAAACATTCTTGGCAAACTATAATTATTAGGATTATTAACAGCTAAAGAGTAAAGATATCTGAATGACTCAGCATCATTTTTTGCATCAATAGCATTTTGAGAAGCTGCTGCTGTTAAATATCCATCATCTTCTGGATTACCAGTTGCTCTATATACCGAAATAATATTTCTAGCATCTAGAAGATTTTGTACTTGTAAGTAAACATTTAAATATGACTTTTTTTTGTCATTCCATTTAATTTCAAACTCCTTATTTACTTTCATACTAATTCGAAACTGCCAAGGCAAACGAGATCCATTCAAACTCCCCTCTAAAGTAGAACGGTCATTGATACCATCTGCTGCCTCTTGAGTAATATTTGATTGTTTAGAAAATGGAGTCCCAGAACCAGCTGATAGAGTCACATTTGCTCCTGCATTTTCAAATACTTTTGACCCAAACCACACTGGTCCATTATAATCTTTACCATTACCATAATGATAATCAACTGCAGCAGAAATTGCATGTCTCTGATCATATGATAATGGTATTGTTGTTCTTAAATTAGGTTGACCAGTATTAACAAGACTCGCTCCTGAAGTAGCAGAAGAACCAGTTCCATCAGCAAATTGCAAAGTATAATTTGCAGTCATTTGCACATTATTAGTTCGTCTTAAGTCATAATTGATAGAAAGACCCTTTACCGTTCCAAAATCTATATTGCCATAAGTATAATATTGTGCAGGATATGCTTGTAATACATTTGTAACCTGAATCATATCTCTTAACTCCTTATAAAATGCTGAAATTTTTAAAGCAGATTTTAGTGACAATGTCTTAGCAAATCCTAACTCATAATCAACAGTTTTCTCAGGTTTTAAATTTGGGTTATTTAAAGTTGCTCCAACTCTATCTGCCATAAACAAATAGTCCAACGGTTCAATTCTATTACCTCCTGGTGGTCTCTGTGTTAATACATCATAGTGTGCAAAAAATTGTGCTTCATCAGAAATAGGAAATGAAAAAGCTATTCTTGGCATAAAGACAATCTCTGGTTCATAGTCCTCAAAAGCATTCATAGAAACTATTCCTTCATCTAATGCGTCTCTTCCATCTTTATCTAAATAGGGAGCTATTTTTCCTCCAGCTTCTTCCGCGAGTAAATTGGGATCAGAAATTTCAAGTCCATCAGCATTATACCATGTATCATCAAAATTATTTCGGTATCCAACAATTGCACTTGGATCATTAATATCATCAACATATACTACGTAATCTGCGCCTATAGTTGAAGGAATATCAGTTTGATTTATTAAAGGTGTATTTGCACTTACAGTATGTGTAGAATACAATAAATGTTGATCTTTTAATACTTTTTGATTAGCATCATAACGATCTACCCTAAGACCAACATTAAAAATTAAATCTTCAATAGCAAACTTGTCTTGAATGTAACCTGCCGTATAAATGGGGTTAAAAGGGGCAATTGATCTATTACTCTCTGGTTTAAAGAAATCACTAAGAGAAGGGATTGTCGATGGTTTATTACCATAGATGTCATATCCATAATAGTAAACTAATGAAGAACCATTATTTAGTAATTCATCAGGACTAAAAAAGTTTAGAGAATAAGTAGAAGGATCATAAGAATCAATATCAATATAAGTTTTGTCCGTAATTAAATTACCTTGATTATCAACAGCTTTAATAGCTATAAGATGATTTCTTAAATTTCTATCAAAATTTGATTGTTCTGAATCAATTACTAATCTTTCATATTTAACAGTATCTTGATATATTCCAGTTAATAAATCAATCACTGGTTGAGGATTAGACAAATCACGCTCTAATATATGTTTATTTGCCTGCTGACGCATCAAACCCCACAATCCCATTGGGCCTATTCCCCAATAATAATCTTTTCTTTGTTCAAATTCAAAACCAAACGAAAACTCATGTGAGTTAATATCAGCAGAACCCGAAACTTTAAAACTTGTTTGAGTATTTTCTTGCTTTGCAGAACCATTATACATAGTCCCATGATTACCATATAATGAGTAAACACTCGCTGGCAAGTCACCATTCATTAACCCTTGCCCTTTAAGATCAGCAGCTGTTCTAATAACACCATCATTAGAAGCATCTACATTAAAAAAATTTGCCATTGTTGCTCCTTGAAAAGAGTTCATTCCATACTTAGAAAACATATCATAATATGCAGAAGTATAATTCACTAAACTTGGATTAATATCACTAGCATTAAAAGTATATAAAGTATCAGCCCAACCATTAAGGATTCGACCATTGTATATAGTACCTGTTAATGAATCAACAGCGCTTCCATTTTGGTAAATAGGAGCTTTATAAGTATTAAACTTTCCTACATAACCATAATGAAAAAGATTGTCTCCATGATTAGGATCATCATAAGTATATTTATTATTTGTATAATCTCCTTGAATAGTAAAAAATGCATTTTTAATTGTTGATGCGCTTTCATCAGAATTTGTTTCTTCAGTACCAAATTTTTGAGTTAATTTACCAAACAAGCGATATGTTGTTTGCGATGTGTTTCTATTGTTATCCCAAGAAAACATAGAACGCCATCCTGAAAAATCATAATTCTTATTTGCATAGAAAGAGCCACCTACAGACAAAAATGTATTACTAGTAGGCTTAAAATCAAGTTTACCAGAAACATTTATTCTCTTCAAATTAGAGTTTTGTTTTGCCTCTACTAACTCAAAATCGGACGGCTTTAAAAACTCTGAAGAACTTAAAAAACCAGCTGTAGAATTTGGAGCTACTACAAAAGGATTTCTTCTTAATCCTTCTAATACATCATCTTTTACTTTCCACCTTCCTATTGCAGAAGGATCATTATCATCAACACTGAGTAATTCTCCAGCTAAAAAATAACCAATTATTGAACTACCTTTAGTTCCATCAGATTTTCTTTCTTTTAATATCGGTCCAGAAAGAGCAAAGCCTAAAATATTATAATTATAATCATCAAATAAAGAAGAGGTTTCAAACTCTAAACCTGAAGAAAATTTACTAGAAGGGCCTTTTGTGGTTACAGAAATAATTCCACCTGTTGCATCTCCATACTTAGCAGGCACACCTCCAGTTATCACAGTAATCTGTTCGATCCCTGAAGTAGGAACTCCCATGGACCCTCTTACTTTTATTCCATCTATGTAGTATTCTGTAGCATCACCTCTAGAGCCTCTGATATTTACACCATCTCCCTCATCTCTTTGATAAATTCCAGCTGTAGTTGCTGCAACCGAGGTTACACTTCGTGTAGGTAAAGCCACAATTTCTTCTGCTGTTTTTGTTTCTCCAGAAAGATTATCTTTATCTAATAATGGTTTTTTGTATTCTATAATCTTAACCTCTCCAATAGCAACTCCTTCTTGCAACTTTACATTCTGATCAGTTATCTTATTGGCAGAAATAATAACACCTGTTATTTCAACCGCACCATATCCAACAAAAGTTGCTTTAACGGTATAACTTCCTGGTTCCAAAGGCTTTATAGTATAGTTTCCATCAAAATCAGTAGTAGTTCCGCCAATTTGATTCCCGTTTCTTTCAGCAACAATATTTGCAAAAGGAATAGGCTCTCCACTCATTGCATCAGTAATTACTCCTTTTAAAGTTCCGGTTTGGGAAAATGCCAAAGTTGTAAAAAATATAAATGCTATTGTTAAATAAATTTTTCTCAACATAATACTTTACTGTTTCGTTAAATAGTTTATAAGGTTGTAAAGATATAAATCTTTTCATATTATGAAAGATAAAATTATCAATAATTTTATTAAAATTGCATATATGAAAAAGCTTACTTATGTATTAATAATTAGCATTTTAATTGTTAGTTGTGATGACAAAAATTGCTACATACAAAATGTTTATGTAAATGAATTTATCGACTTAAGTCTACCTGAACATATCGAGATTAAAACTCCAGGAAACACAATATTTGTAGAAGGAGGAGTAAGAGGAATAATGATATATCACGGAGTTGGGAACAATTACATTGCGTACGAAAGAAATTGTAGCTATGAGCCATGCTTACCATGTTCATCTATTGACTCTGTTAACTCAGGAATTGCTTATTGTGCCTGTTGCACATCTGCATTTAACGTAGCTAGCAATGGAGAACCATTAAATACTCCAGCTTTGTTACCATTAAAAATATATCAATCAAATCTAAATATTAACAATGATATATTGCATATCTCCAACTAAAGAACTAAAACAATTTTATAAATTTCAAATTTAGTACCTATAGTATTCTGGCTTGAAAGGCCCTTCAACTTTTACACCAATATAATCTGCCTGATCAGCTCGTAAGGTCTCCAATTCAACGCCAATTTTTTTCAAATGTAGTCGAGCAACTTTCTCATCTAAATGCTTTGGCAACATATAAACTTTATTCTCGTAAGCATTTGAATTTTGCCAAAGTTCTATTTGTGCCAGCACTTGATTTGTAAAAGAATTAGACATCACAAATGAGGGGTGTCCTGTTGCACAACCTAAATTTACCAATCTACCTTCTGCTAACAAAATAATATCATTTCCATTAACACTATACATATCAACCTGAGGTTTTATTGTGTTTTTAGTATGCCCCCAGTTGTCATTTAACCAAGCCACATCAATTTCATTATCAAAATGACCAATATTACATACTATAGTTTTATCTCTCATAGTCTCAAAATGACGTGCTTGAATAATATCTTTATTTCCTGTTGTCGTTACAATAATGTCTGCATTTTGACATACCTCATCCATTCTTTTAACTGCGAAACCATCCATAGCTGCTTGCAGTGCACAAATAGGATCAATCTCAGTAACAATAACTCTAGCTCCAGCTCCTCTAAGTGAGGCAGCAGAACCTTTTCCAACATCACCATAGCCAGCAACAACAGCAACTTTTCCAGCCATCATAACATCTGTAGCTCTTCTAATAGCATCAACTAATGATTCTTTACAGCCGTATTTATTATCAAATTTAGATTTAGTCACTGAATCATTAATATTGATAGCAGGCAGTGTAAGTGTTCCGTTTTCAACTCTTTCATACAGCCTATGTACTCCTGTTGTAGTTTCTTCTGAAAGACCTTTTATTCCATCAACCATTTCTGGATATCTATCCAAGACCATATTAGTTAAATCACCACCATCATCTAAAATCATGTTTAATGACTTACCTCCTTCAAAAGCAGTCAGCGTTTGTAAAATACACCAATCAAATTCTTCTTCATTCATTCCCTTCCATGCAAAAACTGGAACTCCTGTTACTGCAATTGCAGCAGCAGCCTGGTCCTGAGTAGAAAAAATATTACAAGAAGACCATGACACCTCAGCTCCTAAATAAACCAAAGTTTCTATTAACACAGCAGTTTGAATTGTCATATGCAAACATCCAGCAATTCTTGCTCCTGCTAATGGCTTGCTCGATCCATATTCTTCACGAATAGACATTAATCCTGGCATTTCTGCTTCTGCCAAAGCTATTTCTTTTCTTCCCCATTCTGCCAATGAGATATCTTTTACTTTATAATTCATTTTATATACATTTTAAAAGAGCGCAAATATACGTATAATTATTACTTTAGCATCTAATTTTAATCTTTATGAAGATACTCCAAAAAATTAAAAATCAAGATTACCAAATTGCTGTTATGAAGATTTACGAATCTTTAAATCAGCTTATTAAATTATCAGACATACAAAACATATCAAAATTCAAAACCGAAAGAAGAAAAAAAGAAATTTTATCAACTAAACTATTATTAAATAAAATTCTCCCCAACGCTACAATCTCATACAATAAATATGGNGCCCCATGTATAGAAAATGACAATTNTATATCAATCTCACACTCAANTAAATTTGTTGCANTTATTATAAGTAAATTNAGAGTTGGNATAGACATTGAAAAAATCACAAAAAAACCACTTAGATTATCNTCAAAATTTATTGCAAATAGTCAGCATTTTCCTCTATCAGAAGAAAAAGCAACATTAATATGGTGCTGTAAAGAAGCTGTCTACAAATGGCACCAAAAAAGAAAAATTAATTTTATTACTGATATCNAGATATTNCCATTNTCTATAAAANAAGAAGGAAAATTAATCGCAAAATTTAAAAACCAAAAATTGACTTTACATTATAAAAAAATAGATGATCATTTTTTAGTGTATGTTTGCAATAAAAATTAAATATGAATCTTTATAAAACTATTTTAAAAAATAAAGAATCAAATAAAAAATCTTTTGCTCTTCTAATTGACCCCGACAAACAAGAAGAGACCCAACTAATATCTGTTATCAANAAAGCTGAAAATGCAAATGTAGATTATTTTTTTGTAGGAGGGAGTTTACTTACAAATGATAGTTTAGACTCGTGTTTAAGCACAATTAAAANACACTCATCTATACCTACAGTTCTTTTCCCTGGAAATGCAATGCAAGTTAATAATAAAGCAGATGGGATTCTTTTTTTATCTTTNATCTCTGGAAGAAATGCTGAAATGCTTATAGGCAATCAAGTTATCACGGCCCCTCTTTTAAAACAGTCTTCTTTNGAAATTTTACCTACNGGCTACATGCTTATTGACAGTGGAAAACCNACAACTGTTTCATATATGAGTAATACAACNCCAATNCCANGTGANAAAATAACTGTAGCAACATGTACCGCAATNGCAGGCGANATGTTGGGACTCAAAATAATNTTTATGGATGGTGGAAGTGGTGCTAAAAATCCAATCTCAGAAAAGATGATAGAATCAGTNGGTAAATCTGTAAATGTACCATTAATAATTGGAGGAGGGATTGNTTCTGGGGAAAAGGCAATTGCAAATTGTAAGGCTGGAGCTGATATTATTGTAGTTGGAAATGCTATTGAAAAAAACGAGAGTCTAATTGAAGAGATCGCAAACGCCATACACAACTTCTAGAGTGAAAATAAATGAAATACAAGCTGCTTATTTTTTATCTATCATTACATATATATTCATTTCAAAAAGATGATTCTATTAGTTCTAATCATCCAGTTAAATGTATAGTATCTAATATTTCATTCATGCTTTCTCCGNTTTAGCCAAAAATTAANCCAAAGTTACTCTATGAATGAAATTTACCTTTTCTTAAACAANTTAGAGTTCAACTGGAGTGTTGTTGAAAGCTTCGCTGTGCTATTTTCAATAATATATGTAGTTCTAGCTGCAAAACAAAATATCTGGTGTTGGGCTTTTGCAGTATTGAGTGTAATTCTATATATATATATATATAACTCTGTTCAACTGTATGCTGAAACAGGACTTCAATTCTTTTATTTAGCTATGGCTTTTTATGGTTATCATAATTGGAATAAAAAAGAGCAATCATTACAAATAAAGGAATNGAGCATTAGCAAACATTTTTTAATTTTAATTTTTGGAGCAATTTTAACATTCTTAATGGGTTTTTATTTNACAAATTATACTAACGCTAAAATGCAAATCATAGATTCGTTTACAACTGTATTCTCTATTATCGCAACGTATATGGTAGTAAAGAAAATCATAGGAAATTGGCTATATTGGATCGTGATTGACACCGTTTCTATTTATCTATTTTATTCAAGAGACTTACACTTAACATGCTTGCTGTTTTTAGCATATACTATAATTGCTATTTTTGGTTACTATAATTGGCTTAGAATATTGCACCGAGATGTTTAAAATTATTGTAACTGGGCCAGAAAGCAGTGGCAAAACATTCCTTTGTAAAGCTTTATCTAAAGATTTTAAAATTAACTTCTCTAAGGAATATGCTAGAGAATATCTTTCGTCATTAAAAAGAAATTATACCCAAAAGGATCTTTTAAAAATTGCAAAACAACAACTAAAGGCTGAAAAAAACAAAATGCTTCTTGATACCGATTTAATTACAATTAAAATATGGAGTAATTATAAGTATGGAAATTGTAACAATTGGATATTAGAGCAAATTGAAAAACAAAAAAAAGAAAAACGTTTTTATCTTTTATGCCAGCCAGATATANAATGGGAAGAAGATCCATTACGAGAAAGCCCTAAAAACAGAAATGAACTATTTGAAATTTATAAAAAAGAACTCAAAATCTTAGATCATGATTACTACATAATTAAAGGTNAAAATAGAACTAACAAGGCAATCTCAAAAATACTATCTAAGAATTTCTTAATTTAAAATCTATTTGTAATTTTGTTAAATCTTAAAAGGGGTGCCTAAAGGCTGAGATCATACCCATTGAACCTGATCTGGTAATTCAGAATAGGGAAATGTGTCTTNATTAAATAAATTCAAACAGCAACCCCATTCTGTTTGTTANTGTTAACCAAAAAAATAAACATGTTTAANAAAAAACACAGCATAACTTTTTTGCTTTTCATTCCTTTAATGATGTTTTGCTCAANANNAAACTGATTCNATACAGATAAAAAAAACACTAAAAGAAGTAAATATAAATGCTTTAAGAGCCAGCAAAAAAACACCAGTTGCTTTTACAAATATTANCAAAAAAANTATAGAAAAAGGCAATTTAGGACAAGACTTACCCTATATAATATCCTCAACACCTTCAGTAGTTACAACTTCAGATGCTGGAGCTGGAATTGGTTATACTAGTTTTCGTGTAAGAGGATCTGATCCAACAAGAATTAATGTTACAGTTAATGGAATTCCATTAAATGATTCCGAAAGCCAAGGAGTTTGGTGGGTAAATATGCCTGATTTTTCCTCTTCAATTGAAGATCTCCAAATTCAAAGAGGTGTAGGCACCTCCACAAATGGAGGAGCTGCTTTTGGAGCGTCAGTTAATTTAAAAACCGATGACTTAAGAAAAAAATCACATTTTACCACAAATAATTCTATTGGAAGTTTTTCAACATTAAAAAACAATATTGAATTTGGCACTGGACTAATTGATAGCAGCTTTGCTTTTGATGGACGTATTTCTAAAATTTCATCAGATGGNTATATAGATCGTGCTACATCTAAATTAGAATCTGTTTTCCTACAAGCAGGTTTTTTNAAGAAAAAATACGCAATAAAAGCAATATTNTTTTCTGGCAAAGAGCGTACGTATCAAGCTTGGAATGGAGTNCCTTTAAATTTTTTAAATAATAATAGAACTTTTAACTCATACACTTATGAAAATGAAATTGATAATTACGAGCAAACACATTATCAATTACATTTCAGTCAAAAATTAAGCGAAATTACAAATTTAAATGTTGCTCTTCATTACACTCATGGAGAAGGTTATTANGAACAATATAAAGAAGAACAAGANTTTGAAGATTATAGTTTAGAAAATATTATAATTNCTACTGACACCCTGTATTCTACAGATTTAATCAGAAGAAAATGGTTAAATAATGATTTTTCTGGACTAACTTATTCATTAAATCATAAAATGGGCGATATTGATTTAATTTTTGGTGGTGCTAGCAATCGATACATTGGCCAACATTATGGAAACATTATTTGGGCGCAATATGCAAGNAATGGGGCAATTAATCATCAATATTACTGGAATAAAGCAGAAAAAATAGACAATAATTTCTATGCTAAAGCTAACTATAAATATTCTGATGCAACTAATGTTTACATTGATTTACAAAACAGAAGAATCAACTATAAATTTGAAGGTTATGACAAAAACAANATTATTTCCGAACAAGAAGTNTCACATGAATTTTTTAATCCTAAGGCTGGATTGTTTCACGATTTGAATCAAAACCAATCTGTTTATGTATCATTTGCAGTAGCAAATAAAGAGCCAAATAGAAATGATTATGTGGAGAACAAGGCTGATGAGTATCCAACTCACGAAACACTTTATGATACTGAAATTGGATATAAAAAGAGTGGATCAAAAATGTCAATAGGTATAAATATTTATCATATGCAGTACAAAAATCAGCTAGTACTTACAGGAGAAATTAATGATGTTGGAGCTTACAGAAGAGCAAATATTGACGAATCCTATAGAAAAGGGATTGAAGTCGAAGGTTTTTATAAAATAACAAAAAAAATGATTTGGTCAGGAAATTTAACCCTTTCAGAAAATAAAATCATACGCCACACTGAATTCATTGACAATTGGGACACGTGGGGACAAGTAGAGTTAGATTATGAAGATACTGATTTAGCTTTTTCTCCAAATATTATTTGGGCATCGATTTTTAACTACCAGCTAAATGATGAATTTAATATAGATCTAATTAGCAAATATGTTGGAGAGCAATTTATTGATAATACTTCATCAAAAGACAGGATGCTTAATGACTATTTAGTTAACCACTTACGCCTTTCTTANAACTGGAAAAACAAAATTTTTAAAACTACAAAAATCACNATGCAAATAAATAATTTGTTTGACACTGAATATGTAAGCAATGCATGGGTTTATCGATTTATCTCTGAAAACTGGGATCCAAGATCAAGTGATCCTTATGTAAATAAAGACAGTCAAAGAGGATACAATATGGCTGGATATTTTCCGCAAGCTACACGAAACTACTTATTAGGTNTTACATTGGGTTTTTAAATTAATGATANTNAAAACAAATATTCANTTAAATAACTATAATTAGGTAAGCTTTTTATTATTTTTGTAAACAAATCAAATTTTCATGCAATACAATACAGCAAAAGATAAACTTACTATGCCAGAATATGGCAGACATGTACAAAATATGATTAATCATGCNATTAGTCTTTCTAATAAAAAAGAACAACAAAAGTGTGTAGATACTATTATTGCAGTTATGGGACAAATGCATCCTCATTTACGAGATGTAAAAGAGTTTACTCATAAACTTTGGGATCATTTACATATTATGTCAAATTTTAAACTAGATGTAATCTCTCAATATCCAAAGCCTGAAATGGAAAAGTTGACAGAAAAACCATCCCCAATGAAATATCCTGGAAACAAAATTAAATTNTCATATTATGGTAGTACAATACCAAATATGATTGAGACAGCTCTAAATTTAAATGGAGAAGAGCAAGAAATCATGACAGGAATGATTGCTAATCAAATGAAGAAATCATATATATTATTTAATGAAAGATCAGTAGACAATAACGTCATAAAATCGCACCTAAAACAATTATCTAATGACGGTTTAAAGCTTCATGATGATTTTGAATTCATTCGTTCAGCATCAGTAAGAAAGGGCGGGGCTAATAGCTATAAAAAAAATAATAGTAAAAAGAAATCTTTAAAAAAGAACTACAAAAAGTCAAATTAAATGACCACATTTAAAGTTAAAGGAGGTGTTAAGCTAAAAGGCGATTTACATCCACAAGGAGCAAAAAACGAGGCACTACAAGTATTATGTGCTGTGTTACTAACTCCTGAGGAAATAATCATGGAAAATATTCCTGATATACGTGATGTAAATATCTTAATTGATCTTTTATATGATTTAA
>NZRJ01000030.1 GCA_002693745.1 Flavobacteriales bacterium | reverse complement strand
CGATCCAGAGCCAGAATTAGAACCAGAATCAGATCTAGANTTAGAATCAAAATCCAATCTAGAACCAGAATTAGAACCAGAATCAGATCTAGAGTTAGAATCAAAATCCGATACAGAACCAGAGTCAGTTGGAGATTCAGAACTAAAAACTAATCAGAAAAAGCTTGATGTAGGCCTTCAAAAGACTAAAGAAAGTTTTTTTGGAAAATTAGCAAGAACTATTTCTGGAAAATCAACTATAGATGAGTTAATTCTTGATGATATTGAAGAAGTTCTTATTACATCTGATATAGGAGTAGAAACTACCTTAAAGATTATAGAAAGATTAGAGGATAGGGTGAAAAGGGATAAATATATAAATACATCAGAGTTAAATCTTTTTTTGAAAGAAGAAATATCTTCACTGATGCAAGACTCTTATGATGAAATACCAGATGTTGANGGTCCTTATGTNATTATGATAGTTGGCGTAAATGGTGTAGGNAAAACAACTACTATTGGAAAGTTGGCAAATCANTTTAAACAAAAAGGGAAGAAGGTTGTTTTAGGAGCAGCAGATACTTTTAGAGCTGCTGCTGTTGATCAGCTNGTTATATGGTCTAATAGGGTTGGAGTAGACATTATAAAACAAGANATGGGTTCTGATCCTGCATCAGTCGCTTTTGATACTATACAATCTGCAAAAGCAAACGGTGCAGATGTTGTAATAATTGATACTGCAGGTAGACTACATAATAATGTAAACTTAATGCGTGAATTAGCNAAGATTAGAGGCGTTATGAATAAAGTTGTTGCTAATGCTCCTCATGATGTTATGTTAGTTTTAGATGCTTCAACTGGACAGAATGCGATAGAACAAGCTAAACAATTTATATCTGCTACTGATGTTGATTCAATCGCATTAACTAAGTTAGATGGCACAGCAAAAGGTGGTGTTGTAATTGGAATATCTGATCAGTTTCAAGTTCCTGTTCGTTATATTGGAGTAGGAGAAGGAGTGAATGATCTTCAAAAGTTTAANAAGCAAGAGTTTGTAGAATCCCTTTTTAGTTAATGCGTACAAAATCATACAAAAAAAATAAGATTAATATCATCACTTTAGGCTGTTCAAAGAATATATATGATTCTGAAATATTGATGGGGCAGCTTTCAGCAAATAAGATGGATGTTGAACATGAATCTGAGAAAGAAGATTCAAATATTGTTGTAGTAAATACATGTGGATTTATTGATAATGCTAAAGAAGAGTCAATTAATACAATTTTAGAACAAACCAAGAGAAAAGAATTGGGTGAAATTGATAAATTATATGTTACTGGTTGTCTATCAGAGAGATATAAAAATGATTTAGAAACAGATATCCCAGATGTTGATAAATATTTTGGTACAACAGATTTGCCAAAACTNTTAAAAGAACTAGGAGCTGATTATAAGCATGAATTGTTAGGAGAAAGATTGATTACTACACCTCATCATTATTCATATCTAAAGATTTCCGAAGGATGCGATAGACCTTGTTCATTTTGTGCTATTCCCTTAATGAGGGGCAAACATAGATCAACTCCTATTGAACTGTTAGTAAAAGAAGCAGAAAATCTTGCTAAAAATGGCGTAAAAGAATTAATTCTTATTGCACAGGATTTAACATTTTATGGTCTAGATATTTACAGTAAAAGAAGCTTAGCAGATTTATTAACTCAGTTATCTGCTGTACAGGGGATTGAATGGATTCGCTTACATTATGCTTTTCCTACAGGATTTCCAGAGGATGTGCTTGACGTAATTAGGGAAAATGATAAGGTATGTAGTTATATTGATATTCCTTTACAGCATATTAACGATAATATATTAAGGTCTATGAAAAGAGGTTCTTCACGTAAGAAAATAGATGCTTTGATAAAAAGTATTAGAGTTAAAGTTCCTAATATAGCTATTAGNACTACTTTAATAGTTGGTTATCCAGGTGAAACGAAGCANCAATTTCAAGAATTGTTGCAATGGGTTCAGGATACTAAGTTTGATAGACTCGGTGTTTTTACTTATTCACATGAAGAAGATACTTCAGCTTATGATTTAGAAGATGATATTTCTGAAAAAATAAAGAAAGAACGAGCAGAGGAGATTATGGATTTACAAACCAGTATTTCCTGGCAGTTAAATCAAAGAAAGATAGGAAAAACTTTTAAAGTGCTTTTTGATCGTATAGAAGGAGGTTTTTTTATTGGTCGTACAGAATTTGATTCTCCTAATGTAGACAATGAAGTTTTAGTAAATGTAAAAGATAATTATATCAGAATTGGTGATTTCGTAAATGTNAGAATTGAAAAAGCAGATCATTTTGATTTGTATGGGGTAGTAATTAATTAATGAATTNCTTATTTTTGTGCTTGTTAAAAATAGAATAAATGTTTGAAAATTTATCAGAAAGACTAGAAAGAGCCTTCAGAGTACTAAAGGGTCAAGGAAGTATATCCGAAATAAATGTTGCTCAAACAATGAAAGAGATTAGAAAAGCTCTTCTTTCAGCTGATGTGGACTTTAAGACTGCAAAATCATTCACTTCAAAGGTTAAAGAAAAGGCATTAGGACAGCAAGTTTTAAATGCTATTGAACCGGGACAATTACTTACTAAGATAATGAAAGATGAGTTAGCTGCACTTATGGGTAGTAAGTATTCAGATATTAGTTTATCAGCAAGTCCAACTGTAATTTTGATTGCTGGTCTTCAGGGTAGNGGTAAGACTACTTTTTCAGCTAAGTTAGCATCATATCTTAAAAGTAAAAAGAATAAGCGTCCCTTATTGGTTGCTTGTGATGTTTATCGTCCTGCTGCTATTGATCAGATTGGTGTTTTAGCTGAGCAAGTAGATGTAGATGTATATCAAGATAGAGAAAGCAAGAACCCTGTTGATATTGCTAAAAACGCCATAAAACAAGCTAAAATAAAAGGNCAGAATGTAGTTATTATTGATACGGCTGGTCGTTTGGCAATTGATGAGAATATGATGAAGGAGATTGGCGATATCAAAGAAGCGATTAATCCTAATGAGATATTATTTGTTGTTGACTCCATGACTGGGCAGGACGCTGTGAATACNGCTAAAGCTTTTAATGATAAGTTAAATTTTGATGGAGTTGTACTTACAAAGTTAGATGGCGATACAAGAGGTGGTGCAGCGTTAACTATTCGATCAGTAGTTGACAAACCAATAAAGTTTATTGGAACTTCTGAGAAGATGGATGGTTTAGATGTTTTTCATCCTGAAAGAATGGCTAGTAGAATACTAGGTATGGGGGATGTTATTTCACTGGTGGAGCGTGCCCAGCAACAATTTAACGAGGAAGAAGCTAGAAAGGTTCAGAAAAAAATTGCAGAGAATAAATTTGGTTTTGATGACTTTTTAAAGCAGATTCAACAAGTTAAAAAAATGGGCAATATGAAGGATTTGGTTAGTATGATTCCTGGAATTGGTAAATCTATGAAAGATGTAGATATTGATGATGATGCTTTCAAAGGTATTGAAGCAATTATTAATTCTATGACAAAAAAGGAAAGAGAGAATCCGCGTCTGTTAAATGGTAGTAGAAAGAAAAGAATTGCAGATGGAAGTGGTACATCAGTAGTTGAGGTTAATCAACTTATAAAACAATTTAGTCAGATGGGAAAAATGATGAAGATGATGCAGGGTGGAGGAGCTAAACAGATGATGCAAATGATGCAAGGAAAAGGAGGGATTCCCAGAATATAATATATTATAATGATTTTATTAGACGGAAAGAAAACAGCTAATGATATAAAAGATGAGATAGCTATTGAGGTTTCAACTTTAATTGCTAATGATAGAAAAAAACCACATTTAGCAGCTATTTTAGTAGGAAAAAATGGCGCTAGTGAAACATATGTAAATGCAAAAGTAAAAGCATGTAAGAAAGTTGGCTTTAGTTCTACATTAGTTTGTCTTGATGAAAAGGTGCCAGAGTCTGAATTATTAGCAGAGATCGAGAAAATCAATGTAAATAAGGATATAGATGGTTTAATTGTACAACTTCCATTACCTAATCATATTGACGAAATGAAAGTTACACAAGCAATAAGTCCAAATAAAGATGTAGATGGTTTTCACCCTGAAAATATTGGTAGAATGGTGTTAAATTTACCAACTTATCTGCCTGCTACACCTTCTGGTATTATTGAACTAATTTCTAGATATAATATTAAAACTTCAGGAAAACATTGTGTGGTTATTGGTAGAAGTCATATTGTAGGATCTCCAATAAGTATTTTAATGTCTAGAAATAATCATATAGGAAATTGTACAGTTACTCTTACTCATAGTAGGAGTAAGAATCTTAAACAAATCACGAAAACTGCTGATATTCTAATAGTGGCACTTGGAAAAGCAGGCTTTGTGACTAGAGATATGATAAAAGATGGGGTTTGTATAATTGATGTTGGAATTTCAAGAGTAGAATCTAGCGTTACAAAAAGTGGTTGGAAACTTTTAGGAGATGTTGATTTTGATCAAGTTAAAGATAAGTGTAGTTTTATTACACCAGTACCTGGTGGGGTGGGTCCCATGACTATTGCTATGCTTTTACAAAACACCTTAATATCTGCAAAAAGAGATATTTATTAAATTTTCATTATATTTGCGAAGTTTTGTGGGGTTGTTCCCACTAGTATTAATNAATNNNNANAAACAATTATGGAAGGAACAGTAAAATGGTTTAACGGAAGTAAAGGATATGGTTTTATTGAAGGTTCAGACGGAACTGATTACTTTGCACATTTTCAAGAAATTCAGGTTGAAGGCTACAAGACTCTTAAGGAGGGAGCTGCAGTAACATTTGAACCAGGAGATGGAGAAAAAGGACCAGTAGCTAAAAATATTGTAAACGTTTAATCAGCATTTTATAATATAAAGTATAGCGAGCATTAAGCTCGCTATTTTTTTGACCTTTTTTTTATATTTTCCTCTATTTTTCTTAACTGTTCTTTCAATTTATTTGCTTCTATAAAGTTAAGGGATTTTGCCATTTTTGTCATTTCTCTNTTGGTTTTTATTGCCATTTCTTTTAANTCTTCTAAGCTGGATTCATTAACTTTTGATGAGTGATTTTGTGTAGTTTTGTATGGATTTAAACTTTGTATAATGATATCTTCTCCTTTTTTTATTAAAGGTTGAGGAACAATCCCTTGTTTTTTGTTGAAGCTTTCTTGTTTTCTTCTTCTTCTTTTTGTTTCATCAATTGTCTTTTTCATAGATGTAGTTATATTTTCAGCATACATAATTACCCGTCCATTAATATTTCTTGCTACTCTTCCAGCAGTTTGGGTTAGAGCTGTTTCAGATCTAAGGAACCCTTCTTTATCTGCATCCATAATTGCAACAAGACTAACTTCTGGTAAATCCAGCCCTTCACGCAACAGATTTACTCCAATTAATACATCAATAATACCTTCTTTAAGTTCATGAATAATTTCAATTCTCTCTAACGTGTCTATGTCAGAATGAATATAACGACATTTTATATTAAATTTAGTGAGATAAATATTAAATTCTTCTGCCATTCTTTTAGTGAGAGTTATAATAATTACCCTTTCTTTATCTATTGATCTTATTCTTATCTCTTCTAATACATCATCAATTTGATTTTTTCTAGATCGTACTTCAATAACAGGGTCAAGTAATCCTGTTGGTCGAATAACTTGTTCAATAATTATTCCTTTTGATTTTTTTAATTCATAGTCAGCTGGAGTTGCACTTAGATAGATAGTTTGGTGATTCATCATCTCAAACTCTTCAAATTTTAAGGGTCTGTTATCTAATGCTGCAGGAAGTCTGAAACCATATTCAACAAGGTTTTTCTTTCTTGATTTGTCACCACCATACATTGCTTTTATCTGTGGAATGGTGACATGACTTTCATCAATTACTGTTATAAAGTTATTTGGAAAATAATCTATTAAGCAGAAAGGTCTACTTCCTGATTTTCTCCCATCAAAATATCTAGAATAATTTTCTATCCCTGAACAATATCCTAGTTCTTTAATCATCTCAATATCAAATTGTGTTCTTTCATTTAATCTTTTTGCTTCAGTTTTTAGTCCTTTATCTTGAAAATAGTTAACCTGTTTTGTTAAATCATCTTGAATTTGAGGAATTATGCTATTTATTTTGTCTTTTGATGCTACAAAAATATTAGCTGGAAAAATTTTGATCTTATTATGATTACTTATTATATTACCATTTTTTGGATTAAAACTCTCTATTTCTTCAATTTCATTACCAAAAAAACATATTCGATATGCAATGTCATCATGTGCTAGAAAAACATCAATAGTATCCCCTTTGACTCTAAAATTACCTTTTTTAAATTCACCAGTAGTTCTGCTATATAGTGCTGTGACAAGTTCTTTAAGAAACTGATTTCTACTAATAATATCACCAATACTGAGATTGATAATACTACTGTAAAAGTCTTCAGGATTTCCAATTCCATATATACAACTCACTGATGAAACAACTATAATATCTTGTCTTCCAGATAGAAGTGCAGAAGTAGTTCTTAAACGGTATTTCTCAATTTCCTCATTAATGGATAGATCTTTTTCAATATATGTTCCTGAACTCGGTATATATGCTTCTGGTTGATAGTAATCATAATAAGAAACAAAGTATTCTACAGAGTTTTTTGGAAAAAAATTTTTGAATTCAGCAAATAGTTGAGCAGCTAATGTTTTATTATGACTTAAAACTAACGTAGGTCGATTTACTTCATTTATTACATTTGCTATAGTGAATGTTTTTCCTGATCCAGTAACACCTAATAANGTCTGTGAATCATCGCCATTATTTAGTCCTTCAACAAGTTCTCTTATTGCTGCTGGTTGATCGCCAGTTGGTGAAAAATTTGATTGAAGTTTAAACTTCATTTATGCTTTGTTTAGCATTTGAATCTTTTTTTCTAGATCTACTATGTTAGTGTTTGTTAGATCAATTTTTTTTTGAACTTCTTTTAATAATACTTTTGTTGTTTCTTCAGCTTTAAAGAAAGATATATTATTTTCATAT
This sequence comes from Flavobacteriales bacterium, assembly GCA_002693745.1. GTDB lineage: Bacteria > Bacteroidota > Bacteroidia > Flavobacteriales > BACL11 > BACL11. The sequence continues at coordinate 2,224 of NZRJ01000030.1, read as the reverse complement.
TGCTTTATTTCTTTTTTTAGAGAATCTATTCTACTTTTTAGAAATTTTTTTTCATTCTTTATGGCTATATCATTTCCATTAAAAGAGATAATTTTATTTTTATANTTTTNNTTATCTANNGCTNTTNCTGTTAGTCCTANCTTTTCGTATTTTGAGTTTAATAATTTAAGGAATTGACTGTCAATATTTGATTTGTCACTTGAATTGTATCCAATTTTTTTCCATTCTAATCCAAATTGATTTAGGTCTTTCATATTTTCTTTTGAATTAGANAATATTTTGAATTTTTTTAGTTTNTGTATTAAAGATTCTTTCTTTTTTGATATTACTTTTTCTTCTTCTTTAACCTTTTCATAATATGCTTTTCTAGCTGCAAAAAATATATCGCAAGCATTTCTAAATCTATTCCAAATTTGATTAGACTCATTACCCGTTAAAAATTCAGAATTTTTCCATTCCTCTTGTAATTTAATAAGTTCTTTTCCTGTTTCTTTCCAGTTAGTATTATGTTNAATACTTTCTGCTTTTTTGCAAATAGCTAATTTATTTTCTAATATTTTCTTATTATTTTTCTTCTTCTCTTTATAGAAAGTATTCCTCTTTGTATAAAAATTTTTTAAGGCAGATCTTAGTTTGTTCCAAGCAATTTTATTTTTTTCTTTATCTAATCTTCCTANAGATTTCCATTGATTTTCTAGTTCGTTACATCTTTTGTTAGCTTCTTGCCATTGATTGTGCGAAATTATTTTCTCAGAACTTAAATCATTAATTAATGTCGATATTGCATTTTTTTCTTCTAATTTTAAGGAGTATATTTTCTTTTTTTCGGTAAAATAGTCGTTTCTTTTTCTATTTATTTTTTTACTTATTTCTTGAAATCTTTCCCAAATAGATTCTCTTTGTTTTCTTTCAACAGGACCTACGTTTTTCCAATGCTCGTGAAGCCCCTGTAACGATATGTGTGCTTTATTTATTGATTTTTCTTTTAAGAGAGCTTCTGCTTTCTCACAAATCTTAATTTTTTCCTCTAAATTTCTTTTAAAGTCAAGATCTCTTAGGTCATTGTTGATTTTAATAAAGTCATAAAAAAGCTCAACATGATGATTATATGATTGCCAGATATGGCTGTTTTCAGTAATAGGAACATTTCCNGTTGCTTTCCATTTCTTTTGAAGAGTTCTAAATTTTTCAAAGGTTAGCTTGATAGATTCCTCTTCTTTTGAAAGTAGATCAATATCTTGAATTATTGTTCTTTTTATTCGTAAGTTTTCCTTCTCTTCTTTTTCTTTATTCTTTCTAAAATCAGATTTAATTTTTCGATACTTATCATAAAAAGCTCTAAACTTTATTTCTAAAGGATGTTTTTCTTTTACATTTTCTACTTTTTTACTTATGTTGCTTTCTAGTTGACTTTCTTTATCTTCTTTCTTTAGTTTAATATAAAAGATAGATTTTAACTCCTCAATCTCCTTTGAAACGCTATAGGGGTTTTGGTTTTTGGATATTAAGTCNTCTAATCTTGTTAGTATTTGTTCAATCGATAATGTTTTATTATCTATGACTATTGGCTTTTCATTAGTTTTTTNNTTAGTTGTTTTGTAATTTTCTTTCTCTCTCACTTTAAGAATATTTTATCACAAATCTACTAATATTTCACGACTTAGAGATTCCAAATTTTCCAGCTCTCTTCTGCTTGTATTTCTAGCATTTCTAAACCATTTTTAATTTTAGTATTTCTTTTTTTTCCATAAGTTAGAAATTTAGTTTCATAAGGATTATAAATNACATCAAAAAGTAGGTGTTTTGCATTTAAGTATTTATATGGAATCTTAGGGAATTCGTTAATTCTAGGATAAGACCCTACAGGAGTGGTATTTATTATAATATTATAGTAATCAGCTATTTTACTTGTTATATCTAAATAGTCAAATGAAGTGTTTCTATTTGCTATTATATATTCAATTTTAAGCTTTTCTAGTGTATATATTATAGCTTTAGCAGCACCTCCATTTCCTAATATAATAGCCTTATTTCTACCTTCTAATAATGGTTCTATACTATTTTTAAATCCAATATGATCAGTGTTATAGCCAATTAATTTACCATTACAAAAACGGATTGTGTTTACTGCACCAATTATTTTTGCTTCGTTACTTAGTGAAGCGTAATTCCTTGAATACCAATAATCATGATATAGTTGCTCCTCGTCTTAAACAAGCCCAAC
>NZRJ01000029.1 GCA_002693745.1 Flavobacteriales bacterium | reverse complement strand
AAATATATGTAAAAAAAGCTTGTTATATTTAACAAGCTTTTCTTGAGGTATCGAGCGGATTCGAACCGCTGTAGATGGTGTTGCAGACCACTGCCTAGCCACTCGGCCACGATACCTTTAAAGGAATGCAAATTTAAAGTATTTTACTATACAAGAGAATTAAATGCCTAAATTATTTTCCATTAAAGTCTGACATAGTGCGTTCAATACCAACAGTACTAAAACCATAAATCATTTTAATAGACATGTCAATTCTTGCATCTAAGCTTTTACACTCTTCATCACTAAAACTACTTAAAACATACGCTGCCTGATGCCCTTTAGGATAGTTATTTCCAACTCCAAAGCGCAACCTCGCATAAATATTAGTTCCCAAAACCTCTTGAATATCATACAGGCCATTATGTCCTCCATCAGAACCTTTTTTACGCAAACGTAAAACTCCAAATGGCAATGATATATCATCAGTAACAACTAGTATATTTTCTCTACTAAGTTTAGTTTTTTGTAGCCAATACTTAAATGCTTTTCCACTCAAATTCATAAAAGTATTTGGCTTGACTAAAATAAGTTTTCTTCCTTTAAATGTGCATTCACAAATCTCTGCATACCTGTCAACAGAAAATGAAGTATTAGATAACATAGCAAGCTTATCCAATACTTTAAAACCTATATTATGCCTTGTATTTTCATACTTATCTCCAGGGTTGCCTAATCCTATGATTAAGTATTTCATTAGCTNNGGCATCAGTAGCTGGGGCATCAGTAGCTGGGGCATCAGTAGCTGGGGCATCAGTAGCTGGGGCATCAGTAGCTGGGGCATCAGTAGACTCTGCTTCTTCTAATTCTTCATCAACTTCTTCNATAGCAGTTCTAGCNGTTTTCACACCAACTACAACAGAATTTAAAGGTGCTAAAAATTGAACTCCTTCCACTTCAATATCTTTGATATAAATAAACATGCCTATTTTTAAATGCTCAACATCTATAGTAATTGCATCAGGCAAATTAGAAACTAAACCTTTAGTAATAATTTTTGGTCTTCTAAACATTAGATTACCACCATTTTTCACTCCAATAGGGACTCCTTCTAATATAACAGGAAGTGACACCGTAACTGGCTTGTCATCAAATACTTCTAAGAAATCAATATGTAAAATTTTCTCTGAAACTGGGTGAAATTGAATGTCTTGCATAATAGCTCGGATTGTAGACCCATCAATATCCAATTCAACTACAAAAGTTTCTGCAGTATATACAAGTTTTCTAAAGTCATTTTCATGAGCATAGAAAGTCACTTGCTTTTCTCCCCCGTAAAGTACACACGGTACATTACCCTGATTTCTTAACGCTCTAGTACTAGTTTTCCCAACATTTTGTCTTTTTTTTGCGCTAATTGCTAGTGTTTTCATTATTTATTTGTTTTGATTTATACTCTATTTATTATTACTCCTCCAAGTTGAACTAATTGACTTATTAGCAACAACAGCTTTGATAGTATTTGATAGAAAAGAAGCAACAGAAATCTCTCTTACTTTTTTACTCTTATGCATTTTAGGTATCGTATCTGTGATTACTAATTCTGTAATCCTTGATTTATCTAAACGACTATAAGCTTCTCCTGACAAGATGCCATGTGTGCAATACGCTCTAACGCTAGTGGCTCCTTTTTGAATCATTAAATCCGCAGCTTTAGAAAGCGTACCAGCAGTATCAACCATATCATCAATAATAACAACATCTTTTCCATCTACTTCTCCAAGTACTTTCATTTCTCCAATTTCATTAGCTCTTTTTCTTTCCTTATAACAAATCACAACTCCAGTATCTAATAACTTTGCATATGCATTTGCTCTTTTGCTCCCACCCATATCAGGCGAAGCAATTATTAAATTATCTAAATTCAAATTTAGTATATCTTCAATAAAAAGTTCTGAGGCGTATAAATGATCAACAGGAAACTCAAAAAAACCTTGAATTTGATCGGCATGTAAATCAACTGTCATAACTCGATTAACACCAGAAGCCGAAAGCAAATTTGACACCAACTTTGCTCCAATAGGAACTCTTGGCTTCCCTTTTTTATCCTGTCTAGCATATCCAAAATAAGGCATAACTGCGATAATATTAGCTGCAGATGCTCTTTTTGCTGCATCAATCATGAGTAATAATTCAAATAAATTGTCTGATGGTGGCGGTGTAGATTGTACTAAATAGACATCACAACCCCTAACCGTCTCATCAAAAGAAGGTTCAACTTCTCCATCAGAAAATCTTATTAATGACGAATTACTTAACTCACAACCAAACGCATTTGCAACCCTAACTGCTAACTGTTTAGAGCTAGTACCTGCAAAAAATTTAACTGGTCGACTCATAATTTCAACTTTCTTTTAAAAGGGATGCAAATATACACTTTAGTATTATAATAAGAGTTATCAGTATATTTTTTAGTGAAATCTATTTTAAGTTATGTCAAACTCTTATTTTTGCAATTGTATGCCCAGGTGGCGGAATTGGTAGACGCGTTGGTCTCAAACACCAATGGTGCAAACCGTGCCGGTTCGATCCCGGCCCTGGGCACTAAAACCTTCAAAAATCTTAAAATTTTGTATTTTACAAACCTTTTTTAGAAATATAAGAATGACAACAGAAAAACAAGAAAAATATGATAGAGCTTACCTTAGAATGGCTCTAGAATGGGCAAAACTTTCCCACTGTAAACGCAAAAAGGTTGGCGCTCTTATAGTAAAAGATAAGATGATAATATCAGATGGATACAATGGTACCCCTTCAGGATTTGATAATTGTTGTGAAGATGAAAACGGAGAAACAAAATGGTATGTATTACACGCTGAAGCAAATGCCATACTCAAAANAGCTAAATCAACTCATAATTGTAGTCAGGCAACACTATATCTAACCATGTCGCCTTGCAAAGATTGTAGTAAACTAATCTATCAGGCAGGAATTAAAAGAGTTGTTTATCTCAATAAATATTCTAGCTCCACTGGTATTGATTTTTTAAAAGAAGCAGGAGTAGAAGTAGAAAAGTTTGACAAACACAAGCTTTAAATGAAAAATCTTCAACCCTTAATTTATGCCACACTAATAGTAGTTGGTTTGTTTGTTGGGAGTTTACAGAATAACTCAAATATTTCAAATAAAAGTAAAATCAATAATATTCTACAAATAGTAAATGAACATTATGTAGATAGTATGAATTTTAATAGATTAGAAGATGACGCAATTAATACAATATTAAGCGAACTTGACCCTCACTCATCATACATATCNATAAAAGATGTTAAATCTACTGAAGAAAATATGCAAGGAAGTTTTAGTGGCATTGGCATTGAATTTAATATTATCGAAGATAGTATAGTGGTTATATCGCCAATATCAGGAGGNCCATCAGAAAAACTTGGAATACAATCTGGAGATCGAATAGTAANGGTNGAAAAAGAAAACGTTTCCAATGTAGGCATAAAAAATGAAGAAGTAGTACAACGATTAAGAGGGGAAAAAGGGAGTCGTGTGAATATTAGTATAAAAAGAAGAGGGCAAAATGATCTAATCAACTTTACAATTATTCGTGATAAAATTCCTTTATATAGCGTAGATGCNGGTATTATGTTAACCAATGATGTTGGGTACATAAAAATAAACCGCTTTGCTGCTACAACCTATCATGAAATGATGAAAAAAATAAATATCCTCAAAAAATCAGGTATGCAAAAACTTATTCTTGACTTTAGAGATAACCCGGGTGGATATCTGCATATTGCAAATCAAATATGTGATGAGTTCTTAAAAGCAGGAGAACTAATTGTATTTACNAAAGGTAGAAACAGAAAAAAACAAGAAACTTTTGCTACGCATAATGGTTCGTTAGAAAATATGAAAGTTATCGCATTGATTAACGAGGGCTCTGCATCAGCATCAGAAATTGTTTCTGGAGCATTGCAAGATAATGANAGAGGNCTTATAATTGGCAGAAGATCATTTGGAAAAGGATTAGTACAAGAAGCAATTGAGTTAAATGACGGATCAGTAATACGATTAACAACACAAAGATATTATACTCCAAGCGGAAGGTGCATACAAAAAAATTATGAAAAAAATACAAAAGATTACTTTCTTGAACAATTTACTAGAATCGATACGGCATATCATGTTGACAGTTTAAAATATACAACAAAAAAAGGGAGAATTGTTTACGGTGGTGGTGGTATTTCACCAGATATAATTGTTAAAAGAGACTCAAATTTAAACTATTTGCAGATTAATAAAATGATGAGTAAAGGATGGATATATGAGTTCTGTTTTGAAAAAAGTGAACTTTTTAAAAAAGAAAATCTAAATAGTTATAAACAGATAAATGAAATAAATATTTATACTGACTTTTTAAAGTACNTAAAAGAAAAGGATAATAATTATAAACTTAATNTTGGTAATACTGAGTTAAAATATTTTAAAAATTTGCTTCTAGCTACTATATCTAGAAACTTATGGGGGAACGATACTTATTATATGATATTAAGCCAAAATGATGAATACATAAATATAGCAATTAATAATTTCTAAATTTGTACCTATGCAAATATCCCAAATTAAAAGTATAAATAAGAAAATACTCTCAAAAAAAGCATTGAGCTTATATTTAATTCTTGCTGCATTTATATTTCTTAACTGGGGGTTTATTAATAGACTTATAAATTTTCAAGCTGCACAAATTAGAGACTATATTCAAAAAGAATTTCTTGAAATAGATTCATTATCGTTTAATCAGGCACACATTGATACCATGTACATAATCTTTGATGAAGAAGAGCTTGCTTCTATAAATAGAACACGAGTAAATGTGGTAAGGAGATATCTAAAAAGCGGAGAAATGAATATAAAAAAGCATGGATACCANGACAGNTTTATAATGTATAAAAATTATANAGCAACTAGCGAAATAAAGCTTTTTGGNATGAATCCTGATCATTATTTTAAAAATAAAACTAGCTNTCGTATTAANTTTAGAGGAGGTGATTTCTTTGCAAAAAAGAAAGTAAACCTCTTAAGTCCAAAAACCCGATCTTATCAAATGGATCATATTATGAATCAAGCATACAAAAATAAATTTAATGCAATTGCAATTGAACAAGTGCCAATTATCTTAAGTGTAAATAATAAATCTAAAGGAGTTTATTTTATTGAAGATTTTTTTGACAAATATCTAATTGAAAAAAACAACAAAAAAGAGAGTTTTATTTTTGAATCTGGTTTTAATGGAAAATTTCAAGGCTCTGCTCCTATATCTAAATTAAATAATGAAGACGGTTATTTTAATGTCAATACCCTCCCAAAGGGTAAAAAATGGAAAAATATTTCAAAACGAATTATTGATTTATTCCACAACAACAACCTAAATGAATTATTCAATATTATAGATGGCGAAAAATTTAATGCTGTAATTGGGCTATGTTTATTAGCGCAAGATCATCATCCTTTATTAGATATTAACTTACACTGGTATTATAATACTGTAAATAATAAACTTGAGCCATTAATCAGAGAGTCCTATATTTATAAAATCTCACCAGATCATACTATTGATGATATTTGGAAAAAATTTTATAACAAGACAAAAAAGGAGCCAGGATTAAAATTAATTAAAGAATGGATGGACTATCAAGAAAACAACAAAGAACTTATAATACAAAGTGCATTAAAATCAGCATTATATATTGAAGAATATATTACAACAGATAAGTATAAACGTTTTATATCACAACTAAACAAAGAGTTTTCTTATAATCTACATAAGCAAAATATTGTCCTTAAACATAATATCTCGCAAATAATTACAAAAATAAATTTGATAAAAAACAATCAAACAAAATATGATTCGACAGTAATTATCAATAATAATATCACAATTAATAAAGACTTTATAATAGATGAAAACACGACTTTGATAATTAATAAAGGGGTGAGTATAAAATTATCAGATAATGCTAACATATATATCTACGGGAAAATTTTTGCCTTAGGAGAAGCTTCTAATTCAATTAAGTTTATAGGAAATCAAAATTCAAACTCATCTATTTACATAAACTCAAATGAAAGCACATTTAACTTTTGTCAATTTATAGGACTTTCAGCATTAAATAACAATTTAAAGGTTCCATTATTTAAGGATTTATGGAGTACATCTTCAGCGATAACATTATATGAAAGTAGTAATGTTGTATTCTGGCATTGTTCGTTTAGAAATAATCAAGTTGGAGATGACATGATTAATGCTGTCAGTTCTACTGATGTTGCATTTAATAATTGTAGCTTTGAAAATATCGTAGCTGACGCATTAGATTCAGATTTCTCTGATATAAACATTACAAAGTGTAAATTTATATTGATTGGCAATGATGCTATTGATGGTTCTAAGAGTAATATTAAAGTTAAGCAAAGTTATTTTGAGAACATTGCAGACAAAGCAATAAGTGTTGGTGAAGAAAGCTTTGTTAGTATTATAAATGGCAAAATTATAAACTCTGAACAAGCTTTGGTAGTTAAAGATGGTTCTTTACTAAATGCAAAAAATATAAATTTAGAAAACAATCGTATGGACCTAATTGCCTTTTCTAAAAAAGAAGAGTATAACTCGCCAAAGTTTAACATTATAGGATGCAAAATTATTAATTATTTAATTGATAAAAAAGCGCACAATATAGGTGAGGGCAACTATTATAGAACTAGTCAATCAATTCAAGACATTTTATATGGAGAACAATACGGAAAAGCATCAGAAAAATAAAATTCTCTTATATTTTCAAATCGTATGTTTATCATGAAAAAGTTTCATTGCATATCAACAATAGAAATTTAAAATTTGATTAAGGAAGTTTTCGGAACCGAATTATTGGTACAAAATCACTCAACAGTAACTGACTGTTTTTCCACCACCGATTCTATTCCTTTTAATTCTAATAAAAAAGATGTTGAAAGTATATTATTTTCATTTGACTTAATTATTAGAACTTCAAAATTAACAAAAACATCACATTATAATACTTACCAATATAAATTGTATCGTTTAATCAAATTCCTAAAGGAAGAAAAAGGAATTGGATACAGAAGAAAATCACATATTTATTGCATAAGTCATTAATATTTATACCTTTACATCATATTAATCAAAAAAAAAAAAAATGAAAAAACTAATTTACATTTTAATGTGTTCTCCAATTATATTCTTTACTTCATGTTCATCTGGAGGTGGAGGAGAGTCTACTCCTTCAAATGAAAGCCTATTGCCAGGTAATTGGATACAAATTTCT
>NZRJ01000028.1 GCA_002693745.1 Flavobacteriales bacterium | reverse complement strand
TTTGTAACAGCAATTGAAGTAGGGACAAAAACCCCTAACAAAATAAACAAATAATTCTGCAGCTGATTTATTCTATTATTCATTATTAATCTTTTAAATTAACAAATTANANNTCCTAATTNTTCGTTTCTTTTTCTATATTACCTGAACCTAAGATTTTAAAATAGGCTTCAGTGTCTTGAAGTATTTCAACTGCTTTTTTTACTTCAACATCGAAATTTAATCCCGCTTTAATTCTACCCTTCTGATAAAAATATCTGCTCATAATTTCTGAAGTTAAAATCTCTTTGATATCGTCCTTGTTTTTTTGAAGGTCGTCNTTTTTGTTNTCTTTCATTTTTAATANCAACGTATTATACTCTTCAGAAAAAGCGGAAAAATATCCTTCTTCAGNTGCTTGCTTTTTGAGTTCCTGTAACGCGATTTCTGTCTCGGTTTTATATGTGTATTCTTTATCCGACAAATACGATACAAAATCGTTAAAGTCAGAATCCGAGAAAACAAAATCACCAGAAATTGAATCGTTTAAAAAATGATAATCGGTAGCATAATGAAAAAACANCCTTTCTTTTAATAACGAAGGTATTATCATTCCGAATTTTTCAGAATCAACTACAATATCAGGCAAAATCCCTCCGCCGTCTTTAACAACTCGTCCGTTTCTTGTAGAAAACGCAGTCATCAAAGAGTCCGCTATTTTCCCAACGCTGCCATCTTCGTTTCTGTTAGAATAATCTAATGCTTGTATACATCTGCCACTAGGGATGTAATATTTAGCCACTGTTAATTTTAATTGAGAATTATATGATAATTTNCGTGTTTGCTGTACTAATCCTTTACCATAACTTCTTTGACCAATTACAATTCCCCTGTCTAAATNTTGAATAGAGCCAGAAACAATTTCAGAAGCTGAGGCAGATGATGAATTAATTAAAACTACCAGTTTCACTTTAGTGTCAAGTGGCATATTGGTTGCAACATAAGTTTTATCCCAAGATTTTATTTTTCCCTTAGTACTTACAANCTCCTCTCCTTTATCTACAAATAAATTAACAATGTTGACAGACTCATTTAAAAGCCCTCCGGGATTGCTTCTTAAATCTAAGATTAATCCTTGTAGATCTTGTTTCTTTTTCAGTTCTATTATTGCGTTCTTTAAATCCTTTGAACAATTTCTAGTAAAAGACCGCAAACGTATGTATCCTATTCCTTCTNNAATATATTCTGAATATGGAACNCTTGCGACAGAAACCTGTTCTCTATTAAAGGTAACCTCAAAGGGTTTTTCAGAATGAGGACGTTCAATTAATAATGTAACAGATGTATTTGGCTGTCCTTTTAATACTTTACTAACCTCCTCTGTTGTTTTTCCCTTGGCATTTACCCCGTTGATTTCTAAAATTTTATCACCAGNAATNAAGCCTGCCTTTTGAGCAGGAAAATTCTCATATGGTTCNGATATAACAACATAATCACCTATTTTAGTAATCATAGCGCCAATTCCTCCGTATTGTCCAGTTGTTTGAAATCTAAAATCTTCTATCTCCGATTCTGGAATATAGCTTGTGTAAGGGTCTAATGATTTTAACATCTCGTCTATACTCTTTTTCATCAAATCGCCAGGNTCGGTTTCATCAACATAAAATGTGTTTAGCTCTTTATACAAAGTTGTGAAAATATCTATGTTTTTAGCAATCTCAAAATGATTACCTACAAAGCCAATTGAAATAATTGACGCACTAATTAAGATAAGTGATAAAAATAAACGTTTGATTTTTTTCTTCATATTTTGCTGTTTATGGGACCGGGTCATGACCATGTCTTCCCCATGGATGACAACTAAAAAACCTTTTTAATGTTAAGCCCCCNCCCTTCCAAGGCCCATGTTTTTTGATTGCATCTAATCCGTATTGTGAACATGTTGGGGTATATCTACATGTCGGTTGAAAAAGTGGGGACAACACCCTTTGATATATAATTATTATTGCTCTAAAAATAAAAGACACTATTCTTTTCATAAATCATTTATTAAACGGTCTAAAAATAAATTTATTTTTTGTTCTAGCTTTTCATGCTCCAGTATTTCTTCTTCTTGATATATTATTGCTAAATTTAATTGTTGTTTATTTCTTTCTAAAAATAACTCTAACTGTTTTTTTTTTATTCGATACACCTCTCTTATCCTTCTTTTTATAAGATTTCTACGGNCCGCTAATTTTACTTTTTTTTTGGGAACAATAATTAATGTCCTCAACAAAACACTATCGTTATAATTCTCTGANAAGTCCCATATCACTTTAAATGATTTTTGAGAAATAGTTTTGCCTCTTTTAAATAATCTCTCGATCACTTTCTTATGGCATAATTTTTGTTCTTTAGGAAACCTAAACATATAGAAATCGCTATAATAAAATCCTTACAGATAAGTTAACAATTTATTTGGCACAGCATTATCTCCGCCTTTTATTTGCTTCCTTTATATATTGATCTAATGCCATTAACATAGAAGGAGCCTTTTTATTTGGTGCAGAAATATCAGCTCTTAAACCATGTTCTTCAACTGATTTTAACGTCGTTGGTCCAAATATTGCTAATCTTGTTTCTTCTTGCTTGAAATCTGGAAAATTTTCTAACAACGATTTAATACCCGTTGGACTAAAAAACACTAAAACATCATATTTTACATCAGATAAATCACATAAATCAGAGCATGCAACCTTATACATTTGAGCTTTTGTATACTGTAAACCACTTTCTTCTAATAATACATTCACCTTGTTTTTAAGCAAATCAGAACAAGGNTAGAGAAACTTGGACTCCTTNTGTTTTTGCATAATAGGGATTAAACTAGCCAATGTTTGCTCTCCAGTAAAAATTTTGCGTTTTCGAAAAGTAATATAGTTTTGTAGATAATGAGCTATTGCCTCTGATACACAAAAGTATTTTGTAAAATCTGGGACTCTTAATCTCAACTTTTCCATCATACCAAAATAATGATCCATTGCTTTTTTTGATGTAAAGATCACTGAGTCATGATTTAAAATAGAGATTCTTTGTTCNTTAAACTCCATTGCGCTTATCTCTTCTAAATGCATAAATGGTCTAAAATCAATTTTCACCTTGTACTTTTTTTCCAAACTTACATATGGTGATTTGCCCTCCGGTTTAGGCTGTGTAATTAAAATTGTCTTAACCTTCTTTTTTTGTTCAACCATATTTGATTTAATAAAAAAACCCCTTTACTAACAATAAAACAGGGAATAGTTCAAGGGTGCAAAGATACAAAAAAATATACGTTTGAAAAAGACCAAATGAATTAACCCCTATTCTCCAAAGCCAAAATAATTTCAAAATAAAAATAATAATAAACACAACAAGGCTTACAAATAATAAAACAATGGAGATGTCAATGATAAAGAAATATAAACCTATTATAATAGGAAATAATATAAATGCAAAAGTTTTATCAAATAAAAGAGAGAAAAAAACGGTAAGTTTAGCAAGGTCATGATTCTTAAATAAGATCCCAATAAGTTTTATAATCAAAACTTTNANAAAATAAAAAAGTAATACTGAACAAAATATTTTAATAATCATCCAAAACTCATTTGTCGATTTTAATTTTGNAATTATCAAAGTTATATTAACAGCCAATAACAAAAAAGTCAAAAAATTCACTCTTTCTGTAAAAACATTTTCTTCCCTTAAATATTGATTAGCATATCTTTGAGCAAAAGTGCCCATAAATAATAACCTGGCGTGTTTCCAATAAACACCCTTTATAAGTGAAATTAAAAACAATGAAATAACTATTAAGACAAAAAACAGATCTTGATTATAGGATATTTTGTTTAGCCCTAACATTTGTATTTTTAATTTAACAAAGATATGTTTTATGATTGCATATTTTCATTTTAAAAAAATTACTTTTGTAAAAAAAAATTAATTATGTCACAAGATTTATACGAAGCGCCTGATTATTTACTAATGGATGAACTTCTAACTGAAGAGCATAAACTAATTAGGGATTCTGCTAGAGAATGGGTAAAAAGAGAAGTGTCACCAATAATTGAAGAAGCGTGTCAAAAAGCCAAATTTCCAAAAANNATNATAAAAGGNNTAAGTGAGATTGGGGCTTTTGGNGCTTATATTCCTGCAGAATTTGGCGCGCTAGGGCTAGANCAGATTTCTTATGGCTTAATAATGCAAGAGTTGGAAAGAGGTGATAGCGGTGTTAGATCAACTGCATCTGTTCAAACATCACTTGTAATGTATCCAATTTGGAAATATGGAAGTGAGGAACAAAAACAAAAATATTTGCCAAAATTAGCTGCTGGCGATCTTATGGGGTGTTTTGGGCTTACTGAGCCAGATCACGGCTCAAATCCAGCTGGAATGACAACGAATATTAAAGATATGGGAGATTTTTATCTTCTAAATGGGGCGAAAATGTGGATTTCCAACTCTCCTTTTGCAGACATTGCTGTTGTTTGGGCAAAAAATGAAAAAGGAAGGATAAAAGGAGTAATTGTAGAGCGAGGGATGGAGGGATTCACCACTCCAGAAACACATAACAAGTGGAGCTTAAGGGCGTCATCAACTGGAGAGTTAGTCTTTGATAATGTAAAGATTCCTAAAACAAATTTATTACCCCACAAAGATGGCTTGGGCGCACCTCTTAGTTGCTTAGATTCTGCAAGATATGGCATTGCTTGGGGGGCCATTGGCGCCGCTATGGACTGTTATGATACTGCTTTAAGGTACTCAAAACAAAGAATACAATTTGNGAAGCCTATCGCTTCGTTCCAATTACAGCAGAAAAAATTAGCTGAAATGATTACGGAAATTACAAAAGCACAATTTCTTACTTGGAGATTAGGGGTTTTAAGAAATGAAGAAAGAGCAACTAGTGCGCAAATTTCAATGTGNAAAAGAAATAATGTTGAAATGGCATTAAATATTGCTCGTGAATCAAGACAAATTTTAGGAGGAATGGGGATTACTGGTGAGTACTCAATTATGCGACACATGATGAATCTAGAGTCTGTTATTACTTATGAAGGAACGCATGATATTCACTTACTTATTACTGGCTTTGACATAACCGGTGAAAGTGCCTTTAAATAGCGTTAAAGGGCTTTTTAGAGTTATTGCCTTTTTAGAGGGGGTGTCCTATATACTTCTTTTGTTTATTGCTGTACCATTAAAATATTGGGGGAATAATGACCAATATGTACAGCTTTTAGGAATGCCACACGGCTTACTGTTTGTAGCATATTTAATTTTAACATGTCTTTTGTTAATTACTGAAAAATTGAATTCTAAAGACTTTTGGATCATGATTATCGCCTCTGTTTTACCATTAGGCACTTTTTATGTTGATTGGAAATATTTTAAATAATTTCTAGACTAAAAGTTTAGCCGCTTCTAACAATTCTTTATACCAATCTTCACCATATTTTCGAATAAGAGCTTCTTTTAAAAATAGATAAATAGGTATTTCTAATTTTTGTCCATGTTTACATGCTGATTTGCAAACTGCTATTTTTTCATAGTTAACTGCATCAAAATCAGAATATGATTTTATTCTAATGGGAAATAAATGACAAGAAATTGGTTTTTTGAAATCTATTTTTCCATCTAGACACGCTTTTTCAATAGAGCATTTTGTAATTCCTTTCTCAAAAACGGCAAAAGCACATTCTCTATTATTGACAAGCGGGGTTGTTAAATCGCCATCATGATCGTATAAAGCAACCCCATTCTTATCGATCTCATTAACTCCTTTTTTTCTCATGTAAGGCTTTATCTTCTCATAACTATCTTCAAGTATGCTTTTTTCTTCTTCTAGTAATGGAGCTCCTGAGTCTCCCTCAACACAGCAGGCTCCTTTGCATGCATTTAAATCACACACGAAATGTTTTTGAAAAATATCTATCGAGATTATTTTGTCCTGTACTTGAATCATTTTACAAATGTACGTTTTTGAAAACATAATTTATATTTTTGTAGCATGACTAAATATGAAGACATATTCAAAAAAGTTATTTCACACTGTAAAGAGTATGGTTATGTTTTTCAATCATCTGAAATTTATGACGGACTAGCTGCAACTTATGATTATGGNCCTAATGGAGTAGAATTAAAAAACAACATTAAAAACTATTGGTGGAAATCAATGGTGTACATGCACGAAAACATTGTTGGATTAGATTCTGCAATATTGATGCATCCTACTACTTGGAAGGCTTCAGGACACATTGACGCGTTTAATGATCCTTTAATTGACAACCTTAACTCAAAAAAAAGATACCGAGCTGACGTGCTAATTGAAAATCATATTGATAAAATTGAAGCTAAAATAGAAAAAGATTGTCTAAAAGCCGCTAAACGTATCGGAGCTAATTTCAACCGAGATCAATTTATCGCGAATAATAGTAGAGTTTTAGATCGAAAAAAAGAAATTGAACAAATAAAATCTAAATTGAGCAACGCTCTAATCAAAGGGAGGCTAGCTGAGCTTAAAGATTTAATAATTTCGCTAGAAATCAAGTGCCCTGTTTCTGGGACAAGTAATTGGACAGATGTCCGTCAGTTTAACCTTATGTTTAAAACACAAATGGGTGCGGCAGCGGATGGANCAACTGATTTATATTTAAGGCCAGAAACTGCTCAAGGAATTTTTGTAAACTTCCTTAATGTCCAAAAAACTAATCGGATGAAAATTCCTTTTGGAATTGCTCAAATTGGAAAGGCTTTTCGTAATGAAATTATTGCACGTCAGTTTATTTTTAGAATGCGTGAGTTTGAGCAAATGGAAATGCAGTTTTTTGTTCGTCCAGGAGAAGAACTAAAATGGTATAATTACTGGAAAAAATTAAGAATTAAATGGCACAATTCGTTAGGAATTGCAGAAGAAAACTACCGTTTCCATGACCACGAAAACTTAGCGCATTATGCTAATGCCGCTACTGATATTGAATTTAAATTTCCATTTGGTTTTAAAGAGCTTGAAGGGATTCACTCTCGTACAGATTTCGACCTAAAAGCACATCAAGAGTATTGTGGAAAAAAAATACAATACTTTGACGCAGAAATTGAAAAAAGCTACGTGCCTTATGTAATAGAAACATCTATTGGTTTAGACAGAATGTTTCTTGCAATTTTAAGTAATTCATTTTGCGAAGAAAAATTAAAAAATGGAGATGCAAGAATTGTTCTTAAAATTCCTGCTGTATTAGCGCCATTAAAAGCTGCGATACTCCCATTAACTAAAAAAGACGGGTTGCCCAGAAAAGCAAGAGAAATAATGAAGTTGCTTCAACCATATTTCAGATGTCAATATGAAGAAAAAGATTCTATTGGCAAAAGATATCGTAGACACGATGCAATTGGCACACCATATTGCATTACTGTGGATGATCAAACTTTAGAAAAAAACACGGTTACTATACGAGATAGGGATAATATGAAACAGGAAAGAGTTTCAATTGACAAACTACATACAATTATTGCTGAGAAAGTAAGTGTGGAAAAATATTTAATTTAATTTTCTCCTNCAATTGTTACAGAAATTTTATTGAAATTAGCATTAATTGGAGTTCCGTTTTTTTCTATCTCAACTTTTACTTTTTTCACTTTTTCTATACATAAAATGGCGTCTACGATTCTTTTTGCAGGTGTCTCAATCATATCTGCTCTAATTGCCATTTCATTTTTTACAATTGATATAATTTTCACATAATCCACCGTGTCATTCAAATTATCTGTTTTTTCAACAACGGTAGAATCTGCCTCTACCCAAACATTTACAGTAAAATGACCTCCTAAAATAGCTTCTTCAGGCAAATGCCCATGATATGCAAAAACTTTAACCCCTTCTATTGTGATTAATCCCATTATTTTATTGTGTTAAGTGCTTTTTCCATTCTTAAAACAACTTCTTGTTGGCCAAGAAGTGATGCTATTTCAAATATTGAAGGGCCAATTCCAACACCTGTTAAGCAAACTCTAAAAACTGGTAATAATTTACCCATTAGTAATTGTTTCTCTTTTATATATTTTTTAAATTCTTCTTCTATTCTTTCTGACGAAAAATCAGACATCCTAGATAGGTTCGCTTTTAGTTCTTTAATATATCTTGAAGTGTTTTTATCCCATTTTTTGCGAATTGTTTTTTCATCATAATTAGTTGGGGCAGAAAAAAAGTATTTTCCTTCTTGCCATATATCTCTAACAAAGGTTGCTCTTTCTTTTAAGAGCTCACAAACAACCTCTACAAAATTATCTTCAGCTGAAATAAAATTAGCTTTAAGAATTTGTTGCAGTTCTTTAGCTAAGTCCTCTTTAGATTTTAATCGTAAATATTGCTGATTAAACCATTTTGTTTTATCAAAATCAAACTTTGCACCTGCTTTACCCACTCTCTCTAAAGTAAAGCTATTTATCAATTCATTCATAGAAAAAATTTCTTGATGTGTTCCTGGATTCCAACCTAAAAAAGCTAACATATTAATAAATGCAGCGGACATATATCCACTTTCTCTGTAGCCCTGACTCACATCTCCTGTTTCTGGGTTTTCCCACGAAGTTGGAAAAACAGGAAATCCTAATCTGTCCCCATCCCTTTTGCTTAGTTTACCATTACCATCCGGCTTTAAAATCAATGGTAGATGTGCAAATTCCGGCATTTTTTCTTGCCATCCTAAATATTTATACAATAAAACATGTGTAGGTGCAGATGGCAGCCACTCTTCTCCTCTAATAACATGAGTAATCCTCATTAAATAATCATCTACCACATTTGCCAAATGATATGTCGGCATTCCATCAGATTTAAAAAGAACTTTATCGTCCATATTGTTGCTATTTACTACTACCCAGCCCCTAATAATATCATTTAATTTTATTTCTTCATTTCTAGGGGTCTTAATTCGAATAACATAAGGGGCTCCTGATTTTATCCTTCTTTTTACTTCATCTTCGGANAAAGACAATGAGTTTTTCATNGTGCTACGCGTAACATTATTGTATTGTGGCGACGAAACNCCTGCTTTTTGCATTCTTTCTCTCATAACAGAAAGCTCTTCTTTAGTATCAAAAGCATAATAAGCATANCCGTCTTTTACTAACCGTTCTGCATAAGGCTGATAAATCAATCTCCTTTCTGATTGTTTATACGGNCCGAAATCTCCTCCATCAACNACAGATTCATCAAAATTTATACCACACCAGTTTAAAGAATTAATGATATATTTTTCTGCTCCATTAACAAGTCTGGTTTGATCAGTATCTTCAATACGTAGAACAAGCTTTCCTCCNTTTTTTTTTGCAAAAAGATAATTATATAGTGCTGTTCTGACTCCGCCAATATGCAATGGTCCTGTCGGACTTGGCGCAAATCTCACCCTTACTTTTGACATCTCTNTTTATGTNTTTTTANACCGCTAAGATACGCTTTCTAAGGGAACTCTTTTTTAAAGCTCATTAAAATTGTACTTTTGCAATAATGAATAATAATAATACACATGACCTCTTCAATAAGCTAGATAAGTTTATTAAAAAATATTATCAAAATCAATTGATTAAAGGAGGTATTTATGTGCTTTCTACACTAATAATTTTCTTTATATTTTTTGCTATTGTTGAGTATTTCTTTTTGTTTGATGTTCTAGGTCGTACATTTTTATTCTGGTCATATATCTTACTCAATCTTATAATTTTTGTAAAACTATTTATAATTCCATTATTACGTTTATTNAATTTTGGAAAAACCCTTAACNATAAAGAGGCCAGCAAGATTATTGGTAAGCATTTTTCTGAAATCAATGACAAATTAATCAATACATTNGAGCTCAGTGAGTTGTCCAANGAACAAAATGCACTAGTTGAAGCAAGTATTCATCAAAAAACTAAAGAGCTAACTCCTATTTCATTTAAAAAAGCCATAGATTTTTCATTAAATAAGAAGCGTCTAAAATGGATATTAATGCCTGTTTTTATTATAATTCTTTTTTTCATTTCTGGTAAAGATTATGTTCTAACAAAAAGTTCAGCTAGAATTATACAGCATAATACATTTTTTGAACCAGAAGCTCCTTTTAAATATGTATTATTAAATTCAGAAATGGCATGCAAACAGTATGATGATTTTTTACTAAAGGTTGCCGTTACAGGAAATGAAATCCCTAAAGAAATATTTATCCACTGGGGAAAAAACACCTTCAAAATGAAAAATCTTAAAAAAAATGANTTTGAGCATCAATTTTTTCGAGTTCATTCTGATATAAATTTTCATTTTTCTGCTGGAGGCTATGAAAGTAAAAATTATCTAATAAAATCATTACTACAACCAAAAGTNGTAAGTATTGAAATAGATGTTATTCCGCCAAAATATACTAATAAAGAAAGAGAAACGATTAACAACACTGGCGACATCATTGTTAGCGAAGGNAGTGTTATAAAATGGAGTATTAAATTAGAAAACAGTAATAATTGTTCATTCATGTTTGAAAATAAACAGATTAAAAACACTACGCAAAAAAAGCTTAATGTGCAACAAAAAGTTTTTAANAAAACANNCTANTCTATTATAAGCTCAAATGACAATAATTTAAGTGATTCTATTTCGTATTCTATTTCTGTAATAAAAGACGAATTTCCTAAGATAAATTTAANCCAATCTTATGACTCTTTAAATAACCNGNATNTATTTAGCGGAGTAATTGAAGATGACTATCTTGTTAGTAAATTAGAATTTATTTGTTCATATTCTAACAATGANAGCGCTATAATTTCAACAGAAGAAATTTCTATTAAACAAAAAAACATAGAACAATTCTTTCATTCAGCAAATTTTGAAGAGTTAAATATTGATCCTGGCTCTGAAGTGAACTATTATTTTAAAGTTTGGGACAACGACGGAGTAAATGGCCAAAAGTTTACAAACAGTAAAAGTTTTTTTTATGCCGAACCAAGTCTAGAGAAATTAATAGAAAAAAAAGATCTTCAAAATTTAAAAACCAAAAGCGGTCTTAAGCAATCTATAATGCTAGCAGAAGAAATTCAAAAAGAAATAAAAATTCTAAATAAAAAAATTTTAGAAAACAAAAATATAGGTTGGGAAGAGAAAAAAAAGGCTAAGGATATACTAAAAAAACAAAAAGAATTAGAAANAAATATTGCACATACTCAAAAAAACAATTCTAAAAATTTAAAACTTCAAGAAAAAATAAACCCTTCTGTTCTTCAAAAGCAAAAACAATTAGAAGAGCTAATGAACAAGGTTTTAAATGAAGAAATAAAAAAAATTTTAGANGAGATAGAGAAGATGATGGATAAAGCAGAAAAAGAAAAATTAAAAGATTTGTTAGAAAAACTTGACAAAGAAAACTCCNGTCTAGAAAAAGAATTAGATCGGGAGTTAGAGCTTTTTAAACAAATAGAATTTGAACAAAAAGTAGAAGAAACAATAGAAAAAATTGATAACCTAACACAAGAACAAAAAAAACTAAAAAAGAAAACTAAAGAAAATACTAATAACAAGAATAATCTTACACAAGAACAAGATGCTCTTAGCAAAAAGATGAATGAGATTAAAAAAGATCTTGAAAACCTAAGACAAAAAAACATGCAATTAAAAAATAAAAATGAACTCCCTAAAACACAACAGATAGAAGAGGATATTAAACAAAAAATGAAAAAAAGTCANGACGCCCTACAAAAAGGGATGCAAAAACAGTCTATAAAATCACAACAACAATCAATTGAAAGTTTAAAAAAACTAAAAGAAAAACTGCAAAGCATGCAACAGGAATCAGCTAACGAAAAGCCTGTTGAAGATATGGAAAGCTTACGCAAAATTCTTGAAAATTTAGTTAAACTGTCTTTTGACCAAGAGGATTTAATTACTAAAGTGAAAAANACACCTAAAAACAGCNCAGAATTTATTACAATCGTAAGAAAACAAAACAAACTTGCAGACGACAGCAAAATAATTGAAGACTCCTTATTTGCGCTAAGTAAAAGGGTCATTCAAATAGAAGCAACTATAAATCAAGAAATTACATCTATCAAATCTAATATGAAAAAAGCAACAAAAGAATTAGAGGCTAGAGCAGCTGAAAGAGCAACTGAAAGACAACAGNTGGTTATGACTGCTACAAACAACCTTGCGCTTCTCTTNTCTGAAATTCTTGAACAAATGCAAAAACAGCTAGACATGCCATCTTCGCAATGTAATAAACCNCGCAATTGTAATAAGCCTAACCCCAACTGTAAAAAGCCNTCTATGTCTGAAATAAGAAAGGCTCAGAAAAAACTAAACGGAAAAATGAAAAATGGCAATAAAAAAGAAAAAGGAGAAAACAAAGGGCGAAAAATGGGAGAAAAGCAATCCAAAGAATTGATCAATTTAGCAAAACAACAAGAAGAAATACGAAAACAATTATTAGAGCTAAGAGATGAAATCGGAAAAAATGGGGAAAAGGGAAAAATTGATAAAATTCTTGATAACATGAAAGAAAATGAAAGAGATATTATTAATAATCGTATTACTCAAGAAACAATAAACAGACAAAAAGAAATTTTAACACGGCTCCTTAAAGNAGAAAACTCAGACAGAGAGCAAGAAAAAGACAATAAAAGAGAGTCTATAGAGTGGAGGATGAATTCAAATGATGTAAGCCAAGAGTATTTAAACTATAAACAAAAAAAAACAGCACAAGAAGAGCTCTTAAAAACAACACCTTTACAACTTACTCCGTTTTATAAAAAGAAAGTTGCAAGCTATTTTAAAAACATAATAAATGATTGATTTTCAGTTTGTTAACCAANAAAAAATTAGTCTTAAAGGTTCTGAAGCCTGGATAGAAAAAATCATTACATATGAAANTAAAAAACTNGGCGAAATCACATTTATTTTTTGTGATGACGACTATTTATTAGAAAAAAACATCAAATTTCTTANTCATNATTCACTTACAGATGTAATCACTTTTGATTATTGTGAAAACAACAATATAAATGGAGATGTTTTTATTAGTATTGACCGTGTTAAAGAAAATGCAAATGAATTTAAAGAAACATTTTTAAATGAATTACACAGAGTAATGGCNCACGGTTTATTACATTTGCTTGGATATAAGGATAAAAATCAAAAAGAAGCTGATATAATGAGGTCTAAAGAAAATTTTTATTTATCGATTAAATGATTTTGGAAAACAAATATGATGTGATTGTTGTTGGAGGGGGGCATGCTGGGTGTGAAGCAGCTCATGCTGCTGCAACACTAGGATCAAAAGTTTTGCTTGTTACACAAAACCTTGAAACTATTGCTAGAATGTCCTGTAATCCAGCAATGGGGGGAGTAGCAAAAGGCCAAATTATTAGAGAAATCGATGCTCTTGGAGGGATGTCAGGAATTATAACTGACGCCTCTTCTATTCAATTCAGAATGCTAAANAAAAGCAAGGGGCCNGCTATGTGGAGTCCAAGAGCGCAATGTGACAGAAAGTTGTTTGAAAAAGAATGGCGGTTAAGTTTAGAGTCAAATAAGAACATAGATTTTTGGCAAGATACAGTTGAAAATATTACAATTGAAAATTCAACTGTTACTGGTTTAATCACTAAAATGGGNATATCCATTAAAGGGAAAAGTGTTGTGCTCTGTAATGGAACATTTCTTAATGGTATTATTCATCTTGGAAAGAAAAACTACAAAGGGGGGAGAGCGGCAGAACCTTCTGCAGAAGGGATAACAAAACANCTTATTAATCTTGGATTTAAACGCGGAAGAATGAAGACAGGAACCCCTCCAAGACTTGACGGAAGAACTATTAATTATTCCAAAACTGAAGANCAACATGGAGACAAAAANCCATTAAATTTTTCCTTTATGACCAGGTCTAAAATAAAGAAACAATACTCGTGCCATATAGCATACACATCTAAAAAAGTTCACAACATTCTAAAAGAAGGATTTAACAATTCCCCTATGTTTACAGGNAGAATAAAGGGCAAAGGACCTAGATACTGTCCCTCTATTGAAGACAAAATTGAAAGATTTTCAGAAAAAGAAAGGCATCAACTTTTTATTGAACCAGAGGGTAAAGAAACAATTGAAATATACCTCAATGGTTTTTCAACCTCCTTACCTGAAGATATACAACTTAAAGCATTAAGAGAAATTAAAGGTCTTGAAAAAGTTAAAATGTTTAGNGCCGGATATGCAATAGAATACGACTATTTNCCACCAACACAATTAAAACACACTTTAGAAACAAAGCTAATAAAAAATCTTTTTNTTACTGGACAAATTAATGGGACTACTGGCTACGAAGAAGCCGCTGCTCAAGGATTAATTGGAGGAATAAATGCTCACAATGCCACATCTAACAAAAAAGAATTTAAACTTAGCAGGTCTGAAGCATATATAGGCGTATTGATTGATGATTTAATTACAAAAGGGACCGAAGAGCCCTACCGAATGTTTACTTCTAGAGCAGAGTTTCGGTTATTGTTAAGACAAGANAACGCAGATATAAGGTTAACAAAAAAAGGTCATGAAATTGGCCTTGCATCTGATGAGAGACTTGANAAGGTAAATCTAAAACAGGCTGAAACAAAANAAATAATTNCGTTTTTGGAAAAGGAAAGCACAGATTTGAAAAGTATCAATCAAATCTTGATAAATAAAAATTCTTCTCCATTAAAACAAAAGGTAAAGCTTAAAACTGTACTTTCTAGGCCACACATTACAATTTATGACCTTTTTAAAGATCCTAATATTGAAAAAAAATTAAACGGCTTTTCGGCAGAAGCAATTGAACAAGCAGAAATAGAAATTAAATATGGCGGCTATTTAAACAAAGAAAAAAAGACAGCAAATAAACTAGCCCGTTTAGAAAACATTAAAATACCGTTAGATTTTGAATATGAAAAACTTCACTCAATGTCAACAGAGGGAAAAGAAAAACTGAAATCAATCCAACCTAACACTATTGGGCAAGCAACACGTATTAGTGGCGTATCCCCATCAGATATTAATGTTTTATTAATCTACCTAGGCAGATGATGAAAGTAAAAAAATGCCCCATATGCAATGGTGTTCGTTTTGCACATAAAATGCTGTGCAAAGACCATACAACTTCAAAAGAAAACTTTAATATTGTTTCATGTGAAACATGCGGGTTTACTCTTACAAATCCAAGACCAAACAGCAAAGACCTGCCAAGATACTACATGTCAGATAAATACATATCACACACTAACAATTCTCAAGGAATGTTTAACTGGCTGTATCAAAAAGTTAGGGTTATTGCGNTAAGAAAAAAAATCAAGCTACTTAAAAGCTTTAAGAGCAAAGGGCACCACTTAGACATTGGGTGTGGCACTGGCGAATTCTTAAATGCATGTAAAAAAAATGGCTTTAAAACAAAAGGGATAGAACCTTCAGAAATTGCAAGAAAAAAAGCAATAAAAAACTATGCTCTTGATGTAAGCAATGAGACAGACCTGTCAAAATATAAAAANCATGAGTTCGACTCAATCAGTATGTGGCACGTACTAGAGCATATTGAAGATATTAAAAAAACCGTTCAAGAAATTGATAGAATTCTTAAAAAAGANGGAAAGCTTTTTATTGCTGTACCNAACCATAAGNGCTGGGACGCAAAACACTACAAAGAATNTTGGGCGGCTTGGGATGTGCCAATTCACCTATGGCATTTTTCCAAATCTTCAATTCAAAATCTTTTTGAAAACTCTAACATTAAACTTATTAAAACCAAGCCAATGATATTTGACTCNTTTTATGTTTCACTAATAAGCGAAGAGTTTAAATTTGGGAAAAAGAATTATATTAAAAGTTTTTTTATTGGNNTTATTTCTAACTTGCATGGATTTTTTACAAAAAAAGGATACTCAAGCACAATATACATCTTCGAAAAAGGTGTTTAAATTCGATTTAAGCGATTTCGAGGCGGACGTAAGGGGTAAAGACCTTTTTGCTAAAAAAATGCAAACACACAAAAAACTTAATCTCCTGGTTATCAGCGCTTTATGCAATAACAGAAGAAACAGTTAAATTTATTATTTTTGAATAATGAAAAAATGGCTATTAATATTATTAATATTCTTTGCAAAAACTGGAATATGTCAGTGCCTAAATACAGACAGTATATGGACAAACAATATTACACATGTTAATGCACAGGCTAACTGGATTCCTGCGCCAATATCAGATCATTATATAATCCATTATAGAGAAATAGGTGCAATAAACTGGAACAATCTGGCAAATATTGGGGGGGGTGACACGACTCGAAATATTCCTAATTTAACCCCGTCTTCTACATATGAATGGCAGATAAAAACATTCTGTGACTCATCTAATCAACCGAATTCGGGATGGTCATATTCAGACACATTCACAACCATACCCTTTACCGCAGCTCCTTTCAACCCAATAGTTAGCAAGTCCCTTGGGACATATGAATGTAACATGCCAACAGGGCTTAACTTAGAGATAAAACAAGTTGCAAATGAACCTGATATTGAAACAAGCACAATCACCTCAAATAAAGGCTATTTTAATTTAGGTATGATAAGCAATGGAGACTCTGTTGGATTTGCAAAACTAACCACTTTAAATCAAAATATAAATTCTGTTCTAAGAGCTGGAATTATTACCGGACAAAACTATGCAATAATCAACTCTTATGACAGCCTGGGCGCATTAATCGGATTTTTTTCTATCGAAAACACAAACAATGGAATAAAAATTAGTTCAACCTCTCTAAATGACGGAAACAACTACACGAGCGGGTATGTTAGCGAAATTTATCTCGCCAACTTATTTATAACACCAGAATATCCCGGTGACCTGGTATTTGAAAACTATATCACTTCAGAACTAAATGATGTTAAGATTACAACTGACACATTTCAAATATNGTGCAATACAACAAACATTATAGAATCAAATGAAGAAAAAGAGGTTGTTTATATTTATGATCTATTAGGCAGAAAGATCAATAATAAAAGAGGGTCTATTAAAATTATTAAGTTTTCAGATGGTTCGACAGAAAAAAGAACAATTATAAAAAAATAGTGACCTAGGAGGGACTCGAACCCCCAACCGTCAGAGCCGAAATCTGATATTCTATCCAATTGAACTACTAGGCCTTTTGCAAAAATAATATATCTTTTAACTCCACAATTTCTAAAATTTAAATATGCTATATAATAGTAATGTGGTATTATTGCTTTAATTATGAAAAAATTATTACTTTTTATTCTGCCCGTGTTTATTCAAGCACAAGATGTAGCTATCGGAAATTGGAAAGATTATTTGTCATATAATTCAGCATTGTTCACTGCAGAAGCAAAGGATAAGATATATTGTGTGGCTAGTGGTGGGTTGTTTTATATAGACAAAAAAGATAAAAGCATAAATAGAGTGTCAAAGATAAATGGTCTTTCTGATTGTGACGTTCAGCTAGTTGATTACTCCGATGAATTTGAGATCACAATTATCACATACGCAAACTGTAATATTGATCTATTAAAAAACGATAAAGTTGTAAACATATCTGACTTAAAGAGAAAAGAGTTTGCTGGAAAAAAAACAATAAATAATATTACAATTAATGGAAGCACAGCATATCTGTCAACATCTATTGGATTAATCCTTGTTGATTTGATAAATGAAGAGATAAAAGACACCTATAATACATCAGAAGATGTCGAAAATAATGAAATAAACGGCTGCGCATTTCTTGGCGACTCAATTATTGTTGCCACATCAAATGGAATGTATTCTGCGTACAAAAATAACCCTTTCTTAGCAAACTATACTAATTGGAAACTATATAGTATTGGCTATTTTGATAATGTAAAAAGCTCTGGAGACGAGCTTTTCATTGACTCGTCATTTGCTATAACAAGCATATCATACAATAACGGTTCTTATGTTAAAACCTTCACCGACTCAATAATTGTAAATAATACAATTTCTATAACTGACCCGAAGCTTGAAAACGTTAAACATGCAATGGTTGATGATGAAGGCGCTATATGGGTATCCGATTCAGTTAACGGATTATTGAAGTTTAACGACTTTAACTATCAAGAAACCTTTAAACCAGATGGCCCAAAATCAAATTCAGTTTTCAGCCTTGAATTTATAAACGACAGGCTATATAGTTGCCATGGTGGATATGTTAACTTTGGACATCAATGGATAAAAGATGGGGTTTCAATTAAAAACAATTTTGATAGTTGGAGGAATTACAACTACTATGATTTAGGAAATGCTAGAGATATTGTGGCCGCCGCGTCGTATGGTGAAAAAACATACTTTGCATCATATTATAATGGGGTGCCTGAACTAGAAAACGAAGAGTTTAGCGTGAGACACAAGCCTATAAATACTAACTATGCTCTTGACACGATTAATGACTGGGCTAATGACAAAAGAACTAAAATTTCTGACTTGCAAATAGACAAGGATGGAAACCTATGGGGTTTAAATGCAAATGTGAAAAACCCATTGTTTGTTAAAAAATTAAATGGAGACTGGCATTCTTTTTCTATGAATCAGCCATTAAACGGTCTTGTCTTTGGAGACCTACTGATTGATAATTACAATCAGAAATGGGGGATTTTAGGTCGAGGTAATGGAATTTTTATTTACAACGACAACAACACTATTTCAGATTTAAATGACGACCAATATACATTTCTTAATTTAAATATTGGAAGTGGTAATCTTCCTTCAATGTATGTCTATTGCTTTGCAAATGATCTTGATGGTGAAGTATGGGTAGGGACAGAAAAAGGAGTTGCTGTTTTTTACGAGCCAAGCGCCATCTTTTCTGGATATAATTTTGACGCACAACAAATATTAATAACTGACGGTGATTATGGACAATACCTTTTAAGTGAAGAAAAAATTAATTGTATCACNGTTGATGGCGCCAACAGAAAGTGGGTTGGCACCGAGAATTCAGGATTGTTCTTNTTCTCTGAAGATGGTCAAGAAGAANTTATTCATTTTACAAAAAACAACAGCCCACTACTTTCAAACAATATTGTTGATGTGACAATTAACCATAAAAACGGAGAGGTTTTTATTGGAACAGACAAAGGTTTAATGTCATACAGNTCAGATGCGACAGAAGGTATAAGNAAACAAAGCAAAACACATATATTTCCAAATCCCGTAAAGGAGAATTATACAGGCCCTATAGCTATTAGCAAGCTTTATGCTAATGCAAACGTTAAAATAACTGATGTTTCAGGAAATCTAGTTTTTGAAACAACCGCTAATGGGGGGCAGGCCATTTGGAATGGAAAAAACAAAAACGGGGAAAGGCCCTCAACAGGTGTTTACCTTGTGTTTAGCACGGATATTTACGGCGCAGAAAAAATAGTTGGTAAAATTCTATTTATCTATTAAATGAAATACAAAAGCGCTGCAATATCACTTACATACATAAAGAATGGAGAAAGCTCAATTATAAGCAAAATCCTTACTAAAGAAATGGGGTTGCAAACATTTTTTGTTAAAGGTGTTCGATCCAAAAAATCAAAAAAAAAACTAAGTCTTTTTGAGCCTCTAAAACTATTACACATTGATGCAAGTTTTGACAAAAAAAAAACCTTTCAATATTTATCTGACATTAATCTTGCGTCTAACTTTAATAATCAAAGCAACAAAATGTATAACCATTTCGTTTCATTTTTTATTGCAGAGGTGACATCAAAAGTGACACAAGAAAACGAGCAGAACAAAATGCTTTTTAATTTTGTTTGGGAGACTACCAATAAAATCTACCGCTCTAAAGAAAAGGATCCAAATTTTCCACTTATATATTTGATTGAATTAACCAAATATCTTGGTTTCTACCCTTCCAATACAAAACTGAAAAACTCATTTTTTGAATTAGAAGAAGGTTGCTTCGCTGAAAAAAGGGCTCCAGCAAAAACATATCTTAACAAACAACAATCTATGTATTTAAAATCTTTACTGAAAAATGATGATGTCTTAATACCCAAAAAAGAAAAATCTCAACTTTTGAAAGAGCTAATGCTATACTATAAATTACACCATTATAATCTAGATCGCGTCACCTCTCACACAATAATCGAAGAGTTAAAATAATGAAAAAAATATTTCTAGTATTTATTTTGATCTACACTAAACTGATTTTTGGGCAAAAAATTATAATTAGAGACAGTGTCTCAAAGAGCCCAATTGAAAACGTTAGCCTAAGTTTTAAACAATTAGGGGTTACTAGTGATAAAAATGGGGTTGTAGATATAACCATGTTTGAAAATGATGATACTATAGATATTTCACATATTTCATACAAAACAAAAAGCATATTAAAAAAAGAGATTAAAAACATTATATACCTGTCAAAAAAAACCTTTATTCTTCCCGTTATAGTGCTAAATGAAATAAATAAGATGTCGATTTCTGATAAATATCCATTATTCACAATAAGGCCTAGTGGATTTGTTTCTCGAATCGAGTCATCAACAGCAAATTTACTTTCCAGCCAATCATCAATAGTTGTTCAAGAAAGTCAGTCTGGAGGAGGAAGCCCAAACTATAGAGGAATGGAGGCAAATCGCTTGCTCTTGGTTATAGACGAAGTCCCTCTTAACAATGCAATTTACAGAAGTGGTCATTTACAAAATTCAGCATCAATTAACCCCTTTTTTGTTGAGTCTATTAGCTTGGTTACCGGTCCAGGATCAACCGCTTATGGTGACGGAGCTATGGGAGGAGCGTTGGTTTTTAACACCTTAAACCCTTTAAACAAAACCGCCTTTTGCTTACATCAGCAATTTGAAAGTAGTAGTAATACTATAGTTACTAATTTTAAAGCTAATTATTTTTTCAATAAAACATCTCATATAAGTGCTTTTTCGTTCAAATCTTCTGGAAATCTACGAATGGGAGAAAATAGATATCACGGATATCACAACTGGGGAAATGAAAGAGTTTCAAGAGAACAAAACGAACAGCTATACACTAATTACGCACAAGCTGATTTTATGCATAAAAGCAAATACCAGATAAACAACAAAAACTCTATTCTTTTTAATACTCAATACTCAACATCCACAAAGATATATCGTTTTGACAAAATGAATGATATGACCGGTGATTTGCCTAAGTACGAAAATTGGTATTATGGACCTCAAATTAGATTTTTACAAAACATAAACTACAACTACCGAAATAAAACTTATCTATATGATAATATTAGAGGGTTAATCGCTTTTCAAAATATAAAAGAATCGCGCCACACACAAAAATCTAGCGAATCTCTTTTAAACAACAGAAATGAAAACGTGAAAATTTATGATTATAATATCGATTTTAACAAAAGAATAAAAAAAATACAATTAGCTTATGGATTAGGCAGAAGAAGCCAAAAAATTATATCAAGTGCAAGTCTAAGTGATAATAAATCCAGTTTTTACAACACAACTAGATATCCTGAAGGGGGAAGCAGTGTTCTAGATTTATTTGCCTACAGTCAGATTAATATTCCTTTTGTTAAAAAATTAAACTTAATTATAGGTGGCAGGTGGAATCATAGTAAGATAACAGCAGAATTTAATAACCCAACTTTTATTTTTGAAGATTTAGCAAACACTACAACATCATTTGTTAAATCTAGTTTAATTACCTTTAAACCTAATCCTAAAACTATGATTAATGCTGCTTATTATGGCGGTTTTCGAAGCCCTAATCTTGATGATCTTGGAAAGGTCTTTTCAAAAGATGATAAAAATGTAGTTATTCCAAATTCAAACCTAAGGCCAGAATACGCTGACAACATTGAGCTTGGATATCATTATAGTTCTTCAGTTTTGAATATTAGTCTCCAAATATTCAATATTCAAATTTCAAATGCTATTAGTAGAGAATATGGAAGTATAAATGGTGTCGACAGCATGATGTATGACTCAGTTATGATGAGAGTTCAAATGAACAAAAATATTCAAAGCGCTATCATTAATGGAATAAGTTTCAAAAGCGAACTTAATGCCAACAACAATTTAAAAATTGGTATTAGCTGCAACCAAATTGTTGGCAAGACAAATGAAAACAAACCTCTAGCTCACATTCCTCCGTTTAATGCTAAACTAACTGTTGAATACTCGATAAACAAAAAC
Source organism: Flavobacteriales bacterium (assembly GCA_002693745.1). Taxonomy (GTDB): domain Bacteria; phylum Bacteroidota; class Bacteroidia; order Flavobacteriales; family BACL11; genus BACL11. The sequence goes on along the minus strand of NZRJ01000028.1, from coordinate 44,814 downwards.
TTGTTTTTAGTCTATTCAGATTATAACGGGTGGAAATTAGCAGATAGTTACGATGAGTTGGGGGTGGACAACTTAGATGAGGCGACAATTGATGGCAACCCAAGTTGGTATACTCTTAATTTGGCTTACAGCAATAATATAAGTAACGATATAAAAACAACTTTTTCAGTAAAAAACATACTAGACGCTCATTATAAAACATTTGGTTCTGGTTTAAGCGCTAGTGGTAGAAACTTTATTTTTTCACTTGAAGCATTTTTTTAAATCTAACTTGTAACAATTCTTATCTTTACAGCATGAAAAAAAGTTATATCATAATTGCGAATATATTTATTTCTTTATCTCTTACAGGGCAAATTTGGGAAGAAGAATTACGAAAAACAAATCATAACCCTAGCGTAAATGAAAGGTTTGAAGCCTTTGAAAACTACAGATTAACAAATCCATATATTAAAGGAAATGGGTTCAAGCCTTATGCAAGACAAATAGATTTTATTTTAGAAAGAAGTTTTGAAAACAACGTTTTTAAAAAAAATGCGCTTTATATCGAGTGGCTTAAAGAAAAAGAAAAGTATCACAGATCAAAAAAGAGTTTCGCTTCAAACTGGATTTCTAAAGGGCCCGCTAACACTCCCATTATTCTCTCTAATGGAAAGAAAAGAGGCAATGGCAGGATTAACTGTATTGCATTTGACCCATTCAACTCGAGTGTCATTTGGGTTGGATCTCCTGCAGGAGGTCTTTGGAAGTCTATTGATGCTGGTGCTAACTGGTCAACAAATACTGATGATCTTCCTGTAATTGGAGTTTCTCATATTGCTATTGATCCTGTTAACAATCAAAAAATGTACATAGTAACTGGTGATGCATATGGATCAGACACTTATAGTGTTGGGGTTCTAAAATCAATTGACGGCGGGGGAACCTGGAACACAACTGGGCTAAGCTATACAGTCAATCAAGAAGAGGTTATAAATAAAATTATCATTAACCCTAGATTTACTGATAGCCTCTATGCTGTAACAAATTTAAACATCTTAATTAGTGGAGATGCAGGAGTTTCATGGCAAACAGTTAAAGCAGGAAGGTGGCGAGATATTGAGTTTAAACCTGGCAATCCTAGTGTTCTATATGCAGCAAAACAAGAAAGTAATACTTCCGCAATCTATCGATCTAATGATGGTGGTGTAAACTGGAGTATTATAAATAGCGGAATGAGTGGAAGCAGGTCTAGACCTTTGATCTCCGTTACTACTAAAAATCCTGAGGTTGTATACGCTCTTTTTTCTGCACCAGACTATAGTTTTCATGCCTTATACAAATCGTCTGATGGTGGAAATAATTGGATAATGCAATCAAACAGTCCAAATATATTAGGGAGAAAAACTGATGGCACAAGTACGGGCGGTCAATCATGGTATAATCTTAGTTTAGGAGTAAGCAATGACGATGAAAATTTAGTTTATGTTGGAGGGATTAATCTTTGGAAATCTGATGATGGAGGCGTTAATTGGGACATCGATGGAAGTAGCGGGTCCGGCTCTAATTACTCATATATGCATGTAGATCAACATTGCTTTGAGTTTAGCCCTCATACACATGTTGCTTACGCAGGAAATGACGGGGGGCTTTATAAATACATGGAAAGCTTAAACTCATGGGTAGACATTTCTGATGGATTAGAAATCTCTCAATTTTATAATCTAGGATTGTCAAAATCTAACCCTAACAGGTTAGTGGCNGGCGCGCAAGACAATGGAACAGAAATGCTTACAAATACTACTTGGGATGCTATTCGTGGATCTGACGGAATGGAGTGTGCAATAGANCACTATGACGANGAGATTATTTATTCTGAATCACAATATGGTGGTTTAAAAAAATCATATGACGGGGGAAATAATTGGGACAATATAAAGCCTGTAACATATGATGGAGCGTGGAACACGCCATATAAAATGCATGATAAAAACAACAATTTAATTGTAATTGGTTATAATGAAGTATATCGATCTACTACCGCTGGAGCAAACTGGGATTCTATTTCCTATAATGAAATTAGTGGGCAAATTCGGACCATAGCGTTAGCNCCATCTAATGAAGACTATATTTATGCTGCATCATATGCAAAAATAGTTGTCACTAAAGATGCCGGCTTAAGCTGGCAGAACATAAAGCCTGGTCTATTCCCCTTTGCAAATATGACTGATATCACTGTTTCTAATAACAATCCTGATAGGGCATGGGTTACTTTCTCTGGCTATAATAAAACAGATAAAGTTTATGAAACAAATGATGCCGGAAATACCTGGTTAAATATATCTGGAAATAATCTTCCNGCACTGCCTGTAAATTGTATTGTTTACCANGAAGGCGCTAATGATGATTTATATATAGGAACAGATGTCGGAGTATACCACAAAGACAACANCATGAGTGAATGGATGCCTTTTAATAATGGGCTGCCAAATGTGATTGTCAAAGAGTTAGAAATTCACTACAACAAAGGTACAATTAGCGCAGCTACATTTGGTCGAGGAATTTGGGAAAGCCCTCTTAATACACTGTCTTCTGTAAACACTAATAATATCAAGTCCTTTGATTTCTCAATCTATCCTAATCCTGGAAAAAATGAAATTATTATAAANACTCACGCTAATAATATTAGTACTTCTATTTTTTCTCTAACAGGCCAAAAGATTATTGAAACTTCATTAAAAAAAATTAATACATCAGTTTTAGCAAAAGGATATTACATTGTAGAAGTAAATAACGGAGAAATTATTAAAAGAAAGAGAGTAGTTATAAAATAGCCTCAAATTCCTTTATATATTTCCGTTTAGAGTTTTGAGGCGCAAATACCATTCCTATATTAACAACTATTTTATTATTTTTAGAATATGTTTTAATAATAAATGGCCCTCCCATAAATCCATTTTCTAACTTCCACAAACCTCTATAAGTATTATTAAAATGATAAGGGGTAAATTGTGGTTCAATTCGAGCAAAAGTACCTTCTTTCTGGCCTATCAGATATTTTTTGAAAACACTATCTGTTCTAAGCAATATCTCCTGTTTGGTGTTTTTGGTTTTTGGTGAAAAAGAAAAAACAATTATGTTTTTTATCTCATCTGATTTAGTAGAATTATAATTAGCCCAAAACAAACTGCTATCGCTTTTTGTAACTCTATATTCACTTGGGATGATGCATTGAACCCCAAAATTTTTTAATATTATTTGTTCGTTTTTTTTCTGAGACAATCCGATCAATGAGCTTCTTATTGATTTCAGTTCTTTTTTAACAAAATAACTTCGCAACTTAACAAACTCTTTATGTAATTTAATTGTGTCGCTTTCCCAATTTATTTGAGCAACAAATTGTCCTGACGACCACTTGTTGTTGTGAAAAGAATTTTGCACCCCCTCTGAAATAATTATAATATTCTTATGTGTCTTTAATATAGATTTAAATTCTTTGCTGTTTACCTGTATTGTGTTGAACAGAGGCTCCCTTTGATTAATTCCTATAATCTCTGTACTAAAAACTTTTTTTGACAAAAGTGCCACAGAGCTTGTCCAAAGTGCATCATCTATAACAAATATTAATTCTGAATTTTTTCCGGTTGAGCTGGGTAATGTTTTTGCTGTATCGATACAGCTCGTAATAGTGAGACAAAAAAANAGAAAATACTTCATTAAGTGTTTGGCAAAATGATTTTCATTCCGGGCTTAAGAACGTCGCTCTCAAGCTTATTTAGTGATTTTATCTTTGTTACACTAAGTCCTTCGTGCATTCTAGCAATGCCCCAAAGCGTATCTCCAGGCTGAATTATATATTCCTTTTGAGAAGTGTAATTTTTTGCTTCGGATGTATTGTTTGTTTTCACATATACAATTAGTTTGTCCCCAATGTCAAGGTCTGTGTCTACAAGATTATTCCAACGCTTTAATTCAAAAACCTTTACCCCAAACTCATTAGCAATTCTTCCTAAGTAATCGCCTTTCTTAACCTTGTAGACTATTCGTTTTTCGTTAATTAAAATTTCCTTGTTGTATACCTGATCAATAAACAAGTAGTACGCTTCCTCATTATTTAAAAAATCATTTACAGCAAATGAAGGTAAAATTACATTTGAGTTTTTTGGGAAAACTCCCCTCTTGTAAGAGGGGTTTAAATAATTAATCGTTTGTTTGCTTATACATAGCATATCAGCAATAGTGTTGATGTGCGCCTGTTTTTTTATTGTAACAGTATCAGGAAACAAAATATCTAAATTGGGAGGTGTCGCTAAAATATTATGTTCTTTTGCATAATTCATACTATAGTTAACAGCTATAAAAGTAGGAACATAGTTTCTTGTTTCCTTTCTTAGATGAGGGTATAGATCCCAAAAATTGTAAGACCCGACACTGTTTATCTTTCGTTGTAAATATCCAGGACCGCCATTGTATGCAGCTAACACTAAATTCCAATCACCAAACAAATCATAGAGCTCTAAAAAATATTCACATGCAGCATTCGTGGATTTAAACGGGTCTTGTCGATCATCAACATAAGAAGTTACTTCTAGTCCAANCTCTCTTCCTGTCAAATACATAAATTGCCACAAGCCAACTGCTCCTGANTGAGATCTTGCTCTTGGATTTAAAGCAGACTCAACAATCGCTAAATATTTAAGTTCTAAAGGTAGTTGATGTTTGTCTAATTGCTGCTCAAACAAAGGAAAATACAATTCCTTCAAACCCAGCATTCTTGAAATTAGTTTTCTGTTTATTCCTGTATAACTATCTATAAATGGCAGGACTTTTTCATTGTAAGACAGGTCCATAGGACTGTTCAAATCTAAGGCTTCTAATCTATGTCTGTAAACATTAAAATTGGTTTCTGCCACAATACAACTATCACTTAGCTGATCTAAGATTGGAACTAAAAGGCGCTCTTCTTGTTGACTACTAAGTGTGTCTTCTGCATAAACAAATACTGACAACAAAACAATTAAACTAATAAAAACCCTTCTCATAAAACAAAATTCATAAAACAAANTATTAAAGACACAAACAAAAACATTCAATTATTAACGTCCGCTTGTTAATGAAAATAATTAGTTTTTCATGATTTAAGATTTTGTATCTTTGCATTTAATTATGAAGGACAACACAAAATACTATCAAGGATCTCTGTTGAGTAAAATTAATAGTCCTGCTGATTTAAAAAAACTAAAAATAGATCAGCTAGATCAATTCTGTGCAGAACTAAGAAAGTATATAATTGATATCGTTTCAGAAAAAGGAGGACATTTTGGAGCAAGCCTTGGCGTTGTAGAACTAACAACTGCATTGCATTATGTTTTTAACACCCCCTACGACCAGTTGGTTTGGGACGTGGGTCATCAAGCCTATGGACATAAAATTCTCACCGGCAGAAAAGAACTGTTTTCAACAAATAGAATTAAAAATGGATTAAGTGGCTTTCCTAAAAGAAGTGAAAGTGTCTATGACACTTTTGGTGTTGGCCATGCATCTACCTCTATTTCTGCAGCATTAGGAATGGCAATAGCATCAAAAAGCAACGGGGACAAAACAAAACAGCATATTGCCGTTATTGGAGATGGCTCAATGACTGCAGGACTTGCTTTTGAAGGTTTAAATCATGCTGGTGCGGAAAATACTAANCTGCTAGTTATTCTTAATGATAATTGTATGTCTATTGATCCTGCAGTTGGAGCATTAAAAGAATATCTAACAGATATTTCTACTTCTAAAACCTACAATCGTGCACGAAATAAAATCTGGAAAGTGTTGGGGAAAATAAGTCAGTTTGGCCCAAACGCTCAAGCTGTTGCTAAAAAAGTTGAAGGTGTTGTAAAAACCACACTGCTAGGTGAGAGTAATTATTTTGAATCTCTTAATTTTAGATACTTTGGGCCTATAGATGGCCATGACGCACAACATTTAGCCGAAGTGCTAAANGATTTAAAAGAGATCCCTGGGCCAAAAATACTACACTGCTTGACCGTAAAAGGCAAGGGGTTTAAACCAGCTGAAAAAGGAGACTCTACCACATGGCATGCTCCGGGTGTTTTTGACAAGNATACAGGTGAAATTTATAAAAAGAATTCAACTAAAACTCCCCCTAAATATCAAGACGTATTTGGGGAAACGATAATTGAGTTAGCAAATGCAAACAAAGATATCGTTGGAATAACACCCGCAATGCTAACTGGAAGTTCGCTAAATAAAATGATGGAGGTAATGCCAGACAGAACATATGACGTTGGTATTGCTGAGCAACATGCAGTAACCTTTTCTGCAGGGATGGCTACCCAAGGAAAGCTGCCGTTTTGCAATATTTATTCCTCATTTATGCAAAGAGCATATGACCAAGTAATACATGATGTGGCTCTTCAAAATTTGAATGTAATCTTTTGTCTAGATAGAGGGGGGCTGGTAGGAGCTGATGGAGCTACACATCATGGTGCTTTTGATATTGCGTATTTTAGGTGTATTCCAAATATGATTGTTTCTGCTCCAATGAATGAAAGTGAGTTACGAAACCTAATGTATACTGCTCAAATGCCAAATCAGGGCCCTTTTTCAATAAGATATCCGAGAGGGAAAGGTGTTACATTAGATTGGAGGAAACCATTTAAAGAGATAAAAATTGGTTCGGGCAAAAAAATAACAGACGGAGAAGAAATTGCAATTTTATCTTTAGGTCATCCTGGCAATTTTGTAATAACCGCTCAGAAAAAATTTAAACAAGAAGGATTAAATATTGCTCATTACGANATGAGATTTGCAAAGCCTCTTGATGAAAAACTACTACATAAAATATTTAAAAAGTTTGATGTTATTGTTACAGTAGAGGATGGGTGCCTGCAGGGCGGTTTCGGTTCTGCAATACTAGAGTTTATGTCTAATCATAATTATCATGCAACTGTAAAAAGGCTNGGGATTCCTGATGAGTTTATACATCATGGAACACAAGAAGAGCTTCATCGTGATTGCAACTATGATTCAACAGCAATTATAAAAACTGTAAACAAAATATTAGCAAAAAGAGCGCTGTCTAAAGTGTGCTAAAAGTAAAATAGATTTGATCTATTCTCACAATAATACTAATTAGTAACTTTGTATATCTTTGTGCTAATCATTAATCAATTAACATAATGAAGATTAAAAAACTCCTCAAACAAAACTTTACAACAAAAAACATAACCGTAAATGGTTGGGTAAGAACTAAACGGGGAAGTAAAAATGTTTCGTTTATTGCACTAAATGATGGTTCCTGTATAAATAATATTCAAATAGTTGTTGANGGGCTTAAATTCCCTGAAGAAATATTAAAGGAAATTACTACAGGTTCTTGTATAAGTGTTGANGGTGATCTGGTTTCTTCAAAAGGAGAGGAGCAAAGCAAAGAGATTCTGGCTAAAAAAATCAGAGTTCTAGGAAGTGCGAACCCAAAAACCTATCCTTTACAGCCTAAAAAACATTCGTTAGAGTTTTTGAGAGAAAACGCTCATCTAAGGTTTAGAACNAACACCTTTTCAGCAATCTTCAGATTGAGGCANACACTTACTTTTGCTGTTCATAATTTTTTCAATGATAAAGGCTTCTTTAATTTACACACTCCAATAATTACAAGTGCTGATGCTGAAGGTGCCGGAGAAATGTTTCAAGTAACNAATCTTGATTTGCAAAATTTACCAAAAAATGCTGATGGAAAAATAGATTTTTCACATGACTTCTTTGGCAATAAAACACATCTTACTGTNTCTGGCCAATTAGAGGCTGAGCTGGGGGCACTAGGCCTTGGTCAGGTTTACACTTTTGGCCCTACATTTAGGGCAGAAAACTCGAATACTTCTAGACACCTCTCTGAATTTTGGATGATTGAGCCCNAAATAGCCTTTGGAGACTTAGAAGCAAATATGGACTTGGCAGAAGAGTTTTTAAAATATTGTATAAAATACTGTGTTGATAACAATCATGATGACCTNGTTTTTTTAGATAAAAGAATGCAAGAAGAAGAGCGTGAGCTAAAAAAAGAAAAAAGGTCTGAAATGAGTCTTCTGGAAAGATTGTCTTTTGTTTTAGATAGTAGGTTTGTTAGGATAACTTATCGTGAAGCGATAGACATTCTAAGAAGCTCAAATTACAACAAGAAGAAAAAGTTTAAATATTTAATTGATGGTTTTGGTGCTGATTTACAATCAGAACACGAAAGATACTTGGTGGAAAAAAAATTTAAAAAANCTGTTATTATCACAGATTATCCTAAAGGAATTAAAGCGTTTTATATGAGGATAAATGATGATAATGAAACCGTAAGAGCAATGGATATTCTATTTCCTACTATTGGTGAAATAGTGGGGGGATCACAAAGAGAAGAAAGGTTAGACATNCTGGAGGCTAGAATGGAAGAAATGGGGGTTTCCAAAAATGAATTATGGTGGTATTTAGAAACAAGAAAATTTGGTAGTTGTATCCATTCAGGATTTGGATTAGGTTTTGAAAGGTTAATGATGTTTATAACTGGAATGAAAAATATTCGTGATGTAATCTGCTTTCCTAGAACTCCTCAAAACGCAGGATTTTGATGAAAAAGCAAAGGTTAGAACAAAAACAATATCAAAACCTAAGCGCACAACAAATCCAGTTTTTAGGACTATTACAACTNCCTGTAGTTTCTTTAGAAAAAAGAATCGAGGAGGAGTTAGAAGAAAATGTTGCCCTTGAAGAAGAAGAGTTAGAAGACGCCCCTTCCTCTTTTAAAGTATATTCTACTAAGTTAAATTATGACGATTATCAAATCACAGATCAGTCAAACAGTCTCGAAGATTATCTCAAAAAACAACTGATTGATCTAAACTTAAACAATGAGACGTTGTTTTTAGTTAAATATCTGATTAACAGTTTAGATGAAAATGGNTTTTTAACCCAAGACCTGTATTCAATAACCAGCGATATTCTAACAAATGACAGTCGAGACGTCTCTGAAAACGAACTTCAGACTGCTTTAAAAATATTACAACAGTTAGAACCTGTTGGTGTTGGATCAAAAAATTTACAAGAGTGTTTGTTGTTTCAGTTAAAAAAACTGTATCCCTCAGAAAAAACTGCTTTGCAAATAATCACAGATTTTTATACTCCTTTTAGTAATAAAAATTTTGAACATCTAATAAAACACCTAGGTATTTCACAAAAAGAGTTAAAATCTATTTATAGTTTAATTGAGACATTAAAGCCTGTCCCTTCTTCGGGATTCCACAAAAATTCTTCTCCTTCAAAGTATATTTACGCGGATTTTACTATTACATCAGCAAACAACAACCTGCAACTACAGCTTAACAGAGGTAATACAAAAAAATTAAAAGTAAGCAAATACTATTCGGATTTATTATCAGAAACAATTGATAAAAAAACCAAAGACTTTCTAGCTCAAAAAATAGAAAGAGCTAAATGGTTTAAAGAGTCTATGCAAAAAAGAGACGAAACCTTAAAGCTTGTAATGGAAACAATAATGCTGATACAAAAGGATTTTTTAATTAGTGGATCTGAAAATGATTTAAAGCCTATGAAGCTTGCAGATGTTGCAGAAATTGTTAAGATGGATATTTCAACGATTTCAAGAGTAAGTAATTCTAAATATGTTGAAACACATTTTGGAACATTTAAAATCAAAGATTTATTTTCTGATGCATTTAGAAAAGATAATGGAGAGGTTGTTTCTACAATTGAAATTAAGCGTCAATTAAGAGAAATCGTAGCCATAGAAGACAAGTCTAATCCTTTTACAGATGAAAAACTCTCTGAATTGTTGGGAAAAAACGAATATCATATTGCAAGAAGAACAGTGGCAAAATATCGCGAACAACTTGGTATAGAAACTGCAAAATTAAGAAGAAAGATTCAATGAGATTTTCCAAAATCATTTCTCTGTTTCTTCACCCTGTTTTTATGCCAACTTTGGCTCTTTATTTGACCTTAAATCTAGTAGAAAGCATTCGTTTGGTAAGTGCATATTATTTTACAAATCTCTATATGATTGTGCTTGTTTGCACTGTGGCGCTTCCCTTGATAAGTGTGTTTTTTTTAATTAAAAACAAGTTAATCTCATCTCTAGAAATGGCTGATAAAAAAGAGAGGTCATTGCCTCTTTTAATAACTGGAATTTGTATAAGTTATGGTTATTATCTTCTTTCAAATATTCTATCGGTTTCTCCTATTTTAAAATCAGAAATTTTTGGTGCTATGATCATTGTTTTTATTAGCTCTATTGTTTCTAGATTTTGGAAAATAAGCCTACATATGCTAGGAATTGGAGGTGTGGCTGGGGTACTGTTTAGTTTGAACTTTTTGTACGGTGGGTTGCTGAATGAATTTATTCTTATGGTGTTATTGTCTGGGCTCTTAGGGGTGGCAAGAATTAATGAAAATGCACACAATCACCCTCAGGTTTATATAGGTTTTTTAATCGGTTTTTTAATTGAGGTTGTAGCAATCTTATTTTTCCAAAATCACATCAACAATTTCAATCTTTCTTTCCTGCATAGCATCAATACTATATACTGATTTCTTTTTGTTCCTTGCATCGTCGCTTACTTTGTTGGGCGCATTAGATTCTCCAAATGACAACTCATTAACTATAAGTTTTTTTGTTAAAATATAGTTCTTTAAACTACCATTGTCGAATTGTGTTAAATAATTGATAAAACTAACAATCCTTCTTTGTGACAAGTTTTGATTATATTGAGAATTATATAATGGACTTGCATATCCCTTTATTTGTAGTTCTACACTTTTGCCCTTTGACAAATCCAACAACAACATTTCCAAAACTTTGTTTAAATCACTAAAGTTTTTTTTCAAAACATTTTCAAAAAAACTTTTTGATTTTGGGTTTTGTTTTTCATACTCAGGTTTCTGTAAGAGGTATGAGATATATACATCTTTATATGTTTGAGCAGTTCTTCTGCTCATAGATCTAGGGTCTGGTTCGTCGTTATGAAAATAAAGGCTTAGAGGTAAGTAGTTCGAAACCTGATTTTTTATTGTCTTAGTGTCTAATGGAGTGTCCAAGTATTCAAAAGAGTAAATATCATTACAACAATAGTCAAGGCCTTTAGATTTAGCTCCTTTTCTGTTTGATGAAAAATAACCATTTTTTTCATCATAAAAAGTTATATATAGCTCATCTTTATCGGTATTCAATTCCAATACATTTACAGAGGTCTTCCAAAGATTGAGCTTTCCTAAAGATTTGTAAATGTCAAATGCTCCCGCCCCCCCTTTTCTGTTTGAAGAGAAATAGATGGTTTTATCATATTGATTGTAGAATGGTGTAATCTCATCATAAGATGTGTTAATCTTAGGCCCAGCATTTATGGGAACGCCAAAATTGCCATCATTATCAATGACTGAAAGCCATATGTCCAGACCTCCAAAGCCGCCTATTCTATCTGAAACAAAATATAAAACATCCTGACCATCATGATTGTATATAAACCCCTGAGTATTAAAAGATGCGGAAGATGAAATTGGTGGTATTTCATAAAACCCTTGTTTTTTATCCTTATCTAAATAAACTATTTTACAATCTAACATTTGCATGTTGCAAATCGAAAAAAAAGTTTTGCCCTCGCTTTCAAAAGAAATATTAGCAGTGTTGAAAATCTCTGAATTAAAACTAGAATATTTTTTGTTGCCCCATTCGCCATTCTTAAAGGTTGCAACATAAATATTAGACTCTAAGGTCTCTCCTTTTTCTGAAGCCACCGTGAAATACGCTGTGGTATCATTAATTTTAATAAAATTTAATTCTGCATTGTTTGTATTTATGGCTTCTGGCAATTGCTTTATTAATACTTCTTGTGATAAAAGGCAAAATGGAAACAAAAATATGAGAGCTATGCTTTTCATTATAGATATCTTGGGCAAATTTTTTCATTGATGTCCTTGCCCTCATTAACTTCATTTTCGATGTTCCAAGTGTAGGCTATAGAAAATTCAATGGCTCCTACTGAATTTGATGCGTTAACCAATGTAGACGTGTTTAAATCATAAGAAATAATTGCCTCAAAATTTGAATTTTGTATACCTAAAGTAAATATTAAAGCGTCCTTTATCCTACTATAAAAACCTGTATTTAACGAAAATAAATCATTTAATTGATAATTTATTCTACTTCCTATTATTAGTTCCTGGTCCTTATTCTGTGATGAAAAATAAAGGACAGGAAGTACATCTGTTTTGTATGAAAATCTGTTAGAATAAGCAAGGTGTAAAATATACTTTTGGTGCAAATAAACATCCGTATTTGCAAGCAGTGTTTGTTTTGGTTTATTTAAGTGATATATTGATCCGCCTATTAATAAATAAGAGTTGTTATTTATTTTTTTTTGATTTGAAGCTCCTATACCAAAATCAAAAAAAGAGAAGCTTTTGTTCCGTAAATTCTCGTTTTCTAAAAAAATCAAATTATCGAAATTAATTGATCTTTGATAAAGTCCTGCCTGTAGGCCTAAGGCTAAATGATTCGTGTTGGCCATGTATGATTTAACTAGAGAGATTATACCTCCATTAGTTAAAAAACGAGAGTCTCCAGCGACATCATTTAAGATTGTGCCTCCTAATGAAAGTGTTTTATAAACCTCTTTTGCATTAAATGAAAACGCAAAGGTACTGAACGGCACTGAGACTCTTGACCATTGTGATCTTCTTTGCAAAAGAACCTCATAATCGCTCTTTTGATTAGCAATTAAAGAAGGGTTTGTTATTGCTTTTGTCTTGTCAAATTGAGAATAATGAATGTCTTGTGACATTATAAATTTGGAGAGTAAAACTAATCCTATGACATAAATTATTCTCATCTAATCAGCGTAATATTTCCTTTATGAAACAGTCTTTTTCCTCCAACACATTCAAGCTTAAGATAGTAGTCAAAAACTTGTGGGCTAAGTTTTTTTCCTCTAAATGTTCCGTCCCAACGGTTTAAAATGTCTGATGTGGAAAACACTTTTTGACCTAATCTATTAAATATCTCTAAATTAAATACTGTTACAATTTCGTCCAAATCCTGGACAAAATAAAAATCATTAACATTGTCCTCGTTTGGTGAAAAGGCATTTGGAATTTTAATGTTTTTAGAATCGCAAAACGCATCCATTACCTCAATACAAATTGAATCCTTTATTACACAATTATATTCATTTAACACCTGAAAATTATAGCATTTTGTTTTATTTGGAGATGCGCTTTGTGAGGGTTTTGAACTTAAAAAGTCGTCCCAAATTAGATTATCCGATGTAATAACGCTTAGTGTAATTTCTTCCCCATTAAAAATAATAGTGTCTGTTGCCCATATAGAATCAACAACAGGATATTCATAAACATTTATAAACACAGAATCTTTAATTATGCAGCCCTCACTATTAATTACTTCAACAGCGTACCATTTTTCAAAAGTTGGAATGTCAATAAATGCCGCTGTATCAAAATCATTAACATTCCAATTGTATGAAATAATAGGCACACTAAGATTTAAGTTAGTTACTCCAACTAATACAGAATCCCCTAGGCAAACATCATTTGCAAACACATCTATATTAATATTTGATGATAAAACCTCGACACTGTCTACCTGACTACAATTAACATCAAAAACCTTTACATAAAAAATGCCTGGATTTGAAATTATCACGTCGCTTGATGTGCTTATTGTATCGGTAAACCATCTGTTTGTAGACCAATGTACAAAAGCAACATTGCTAGAGAAGTTAGCGTTTAATAAAACAGGGGTGTTACAAAATGAAGTGTCTAATCCCGCGTCTAAAGATAAATCTGTTACTAAAACATTTTGAATAAGTGTGTCGGTGCAACCCCCATTAGAAACAAGAAGTTGATACTGCAGATTTGTATTTATGTCACAAAAAGGATTAGAAACATTAACGCTGCTTAAACTAGTAGGTGGTGACCACGTATAAGTAACATTAGGGTCGTTAACAGGTAGAAGTCCTACCTGTGCTTGCTGATTAAAACATTTTATTACGCTATTAAGCGTGTCTAAAGAGTTGGATAAAATATAAATTTGTTTTGTAATTGTATCAACTACATTGCAAGCATTGTTGTCTATTGCTATAAGAGTAACATTATATATTCCATTTTGGCTATAGCTGTGTGTTGGATGAACATCGTTTGAAGTGTTTCCGTCACCAAAATTCCAAATATAGCTTGCAGACGAGCTTGAGCTCGACAAATTATTGAAAGAAACTGAAGTATCGCAATCAACCCAAGGAGCGCTAAAGTCAGCAACAACCATTGGGAAGTCAAAATTAAATTTAAACACGCCATTATTACAGTTTGAACTATTGTTTGTGCTTGAAACCGCACCAGGATTTGGCTCAATAGGAAAATCTGAATTTCCTCCACATCCTGCGCAAACCGATTGATAAATAATTCCTTTTTTATCAAATCTACTTGTCCCTCCATCCACATGTTCGTTGCTTTGGCTTCCTCCGTAATATGTAGCGTATATAACAGTACTTAATTCATCATCTAAAACCATTAAATAAAAATCATTTCCATCAGTTTGATTCTGATAAGCAGTCTGAGTAACTGGCAGGTTTAAAGTAGAAAGCGGTCCACCAACACCAACTACAGAGCCCCAACCTGCAATATAAATTTTATCACAGACATCTACTAAAAATGCAGTAGGAGAAATATCAGGAGTTCCTTTTCCCGTTCCTAAAACAGTAGAACTTAACACACCGCTTAAGTCGTTGTTAAACACCGCTATAAATTGGCCTCCGTCTGCAACTGAATATGTAGCATTGGTTACAAGGTTCGTACCCGTTGTTTCTGTTTGACCAAATAAATAAACATTGTTTTGGCTACCAATTTCCACAAAATATGACTGATCATATTTATCCGTTCCAAAGTAAGAGGAATTAATTATTTGGCTACCATTAGTAGAGATTTTCGCAACAAACGCATCCGCTTTAATCGAGTCTTGGTAAATATTTTGATATGCATTTGTTGAAGTTGGAAAATCAGAAGAATTTGTGCCTCCTGTTACATATATATCGTCATTCTTATCAATAGCTAATGAATAAATTGCATCATCTCTTCCGCCTCCAAGATATGTACTCCAAATAATTGTGGTTAGCTGATTATCCATTTTAATAACACACCCCTCCTGTCCTCCATTTGAATTGTTTTGAAAACTGTTTTTGGTTGGAAAATCTGTAGATTTTGTACAAGATGCTATATAAATATTGTTTTGTTTGTCAATGTCTATCTCTCCCCGAACTTCATCAGCATAATTATATTTAAGTGAAGAAGCTGTATTTAATCCATCATTTCCAGTGCCACCGATAAATGTTGATGACAGTAAGGCCCCCCCGCTGGCGCTTAATCTGCTTACAAATATATCTGATCCATTAGGAAAAGAAACCCCTATTCCTGCCGGAGAAAAAGATCCTCCTCCTTTAAAATTTTGTTGAAATGCAGAAGGGGTTGTTGGAAAATCTGCTGAGGCCGTAGTTCCATAAACAAACAATTCGTTAGCTGAATTTACAATCATTGAATGAGGTAGTTCATCATTCTGGCCACCTAAATATGTTGAATAAATTCTTTGAGTCCCACTAGTATCATATTTTGTAATGGCTATATCAGTACCTCCAGAAGCGTTAGCATAATTAATTTGATATGCTCCCAGAGTGGTTGGATAACCAACACCAAAAGATGTACTGCCAGAATATAAAAACCCAAAATTGTCATATGTTGCCGTATATCCAAAATTATCTGTTGTGCTGCCAGAATATGTTGAAAAATCTAAAACAGGATCAATAATTAGTGTATAGTTTGCATTATATCCTTCAGGAAAACTAAAAGACAATTCGTTTTTGTTTAATTTATATACACAGGCAACATCAATCTTTTTGCCATTAATTAATTGATAAGCATAAGGCTGTTTTTCAATTATTGTATTTACAGTCGTTACAGCATATAAATTTTCTTCTCTTAATCTAATTTCTTTTAAACCTTTGTATTTTATCTTTATCTTATTGCTAGAAGCATTTGGGCCGATAATAATATCATACTTTAATTTGTCTTTGTTAACGTAATATCTAACATCTATTCCTGCGTAAACATTTTTCTGATAAAGTGTTTTGTACGATTTTACACGAGTAGCCCATTTGGATTGGTCCCCCAAAAAATAATTTTCATAATACCGGCTTTCTCCTATCAGCTCTGTTGTAATATCTCTATTACAATTAACAAACTGTGCGTGATATGCGTGGGCTGAAATATATTTTTCTGATTGCTTTAGGGCATGAACTGATGCTAATTGCTCGCCAGAATAAAATGCATAAACTAATTTTCCGTCTTCAATAAAAAGAGATCCTGATGGCAGATTTACTTTTGCTTTAACTTGCTTTGGCATCTGTCCTTTATTTTGAAAAAATGTATTTTGAGCATTTAAAACAGAAACACAGAAAAATAATATTATGTACAGTCTTAATATGTTTCTGATTTTAATCATTGAATTACTCCTTCTTAATAAATACTTGCATTAAATTGTCCTTCATCTTCAAATATTCGTCTTTGTCTTTTTCCTTAATTGGATCACCTGGTGGTAACTTTTGAGTATACGGATCAACTTGCCTTCCATTTTTCCAAAACCTATAACAAACATGAGGGCCTGTTGCTAGTCCCGTGCTTCCTACATACCCAATTATTTCCCCTTGCTTTACGTAAACGCCCTTTTTAATTCCAGTTTTAATTTTTGACATATGTAAATACTGAGTTGTATAAGTTCCATTATGTCTTACTTTTACAAAATTACCATTATTTCTACTATAGCCAGCCCTCTGAATTACTCCATTTGCTGTAGTCATTATAGGCGTACCTTTTGGAGCGGCATAGTCTGTTCCAAAATGACCCTTCCATTTTCCTGTTACAGGGTGTTTTCTGTTTTTACTATATCTAGAGCTNATTCTATAAAAATTTAATGGCGCTTTTAAAAATGCTTTACGCAGAGTTCGCCCCTCCTCATCAAAATATTCTCCAAAATCATTATCTCCTTTGAAATAAAAGGCGTAAAAATTTTGATTTTTATGTGTGAATTCTGCTGCTATAATTTTACCCATTCCAACAAACTGCATTTTGTTGTCTCCNCCTTTAATATATCTGTTTTCATAATAAATTTTAAATGCATCGCCTTTTTGGATTTTAAAAAAATCAATTGTCCAGGCGTAAATTTCTGAAATTTTTTCAACTAGGGCTGGATTTGGTGTAATGGCCAATATTGTACTTGATAGAGATGTGTTTATAACTCCATTAAGNGTGTCTTTTCTTATTAAAACTTCTTTTTCCCCTCTATAAACATCAACAGACTGCCGTAAATCAATAACAACGTAGTTAACTGGATCAATTTCATAGACAAANTAAATAAGTTTTTTAAGAGAATCCATGCTTGAAATTAGCGTGTATGTGTTCCCTTTTTGCCAAATTCCGAAATCAAAAATTTGTGCTGACTTCATTACAATCTCATGAATTTTTGGGTGATCTATATGGTTCTCATATAGTAAGGCTCCAAATGTTTGGCCACTACTAACAGTGCTTTTTGTAACTATAAAAGAATCTAGCGGTATACCATACTCGTATTTAGGTGCAATAGTTACTGCTTTTTTATCTTGATTTTTATTGTTGTTTAAACTAGACAAAATAAACAACAGCGCNACAATTATCAAAACCAAACCTGTCCACTTTTTCATTCTGCTAATTTAAAGCTTTGAACTGTGTTTTCCTGGTTGAAATTACTTACTTATTGACAACGGGTGTTTGATTTTNTCATATTTTTCAAGTGTTGCCTTTATAGTNCCGGCCCATATTTGAGTTTCAACCTTTACAAGCAAATTGTTTTTATCGTCGGATATCCATATTTTCATTTTTTCACCATCTTGAAAAACACGTCCCTCTTGCATTCTAGGGCGAAAAACCATACAGTTAATCGTTCCAAATCTTGTTTTAAGCTGTTCATTATTCAAATACACAATCTCCAATAAATAATTCTCCTCGTCCATAAATATTGGAACAAAAAATGATTTTTTCTGTGTTAAGCTATCTTTATTAAACGTTCGCGCATAAAACAACGCAGACAACATGTCTTGACTATTTGAATAAATTAAATGAGATGTGTCTTCCCAAAAAACCAGGCCCTCCTTATGACTAAAGCTATACATCTGCTGCTTCTTAAAACCTCCTTCATTTATGTCCCTAACAAACTTTAGCGGTCTAATTTTTGAGGTGTCTAAATATGTTTCATATACATCTCTAACTTTAAAGAATAAATCAAAAAAAGGAGCTGTTCTGCCCTTTCCTACTATATGAAAAGCAGAAGCATTTCCTATTTTTATCTGTTTCTTAATATGCAATTCAGCTGTACCAACTTTAATTCCTCCAAAAGATACATTAAAACTTGAATGCTCGCCTACATCAAAAGGTAACGTAGTTTGAGAACATACGGCTATTGGAATGAAAAAAAATACAAGAAAAATTCGTTTAATCTTAAAAACAAACATAACCCCCTGTTAATCAGACAAATATTTGGAAAAAGACAACATGTCGCCTTCTTTAAAATTGTTTGCCATGACTTGTAAACCTATTGGCATTCCATTAGAATGTTTAGCTAGGGGTAGAGAAATAGCTGGATTACCTGCTAAATTTGCTTGTACAGTAAAAATGTCCTCTAAATACATTGTTGTTGGATTCGTATGCTTCTTTCCTATTGAAAACGCGGTGTGCGGTGTTGTTGGTGAAATAATAAAATCATACTTTTCAAACATCGCTTTAGTTTTGTTTTGAATTAATCTCCTAATTTTTTGTGCTTTTGTAAAATAAGAGTCATGATAATCAGCACTAAGCACAAAAGTTCCTAACATAATTCTCCTTTTAACCTCTTCTCCAAAACCCTCTGTTCGGCTGTTAATATACGTGTTTTCTAAATCGGATGCACTCTCACTTCTATAACCATAATGAACTCCATCAAACCGCGCTAAATTTGATGATGCTTCCGCGGTAGAAATTATATAATAGACTGGAACCAACAAGTCTAGTTCTGGCAATGAAATAGGATCAACTGAATGTCCTTTTTTCTTTAATTGACTAATTTTACACTTAAGAAACTCCTTAATCTCTGGGTCTAAACCTTCTCTATCCAAACATTCTGATATATAAGCAATTTTTTTTGGCTTATTATCAAAATTTGCTCTGCTGTAGTTTTCTGGTTTTCTTCTAGAAACAGTACTGTCGAAGTTATCCGCTCCAGCAATAACTTCTAAAACTAAAGATGCATCATCAACATTATTTGCAAGAGGCCCTATTTGATCAAAAGAAGAAGCATAAGCTATTAGACCATGTCTAGAGACTCTAGAATAGGTAGGCTTAAGACCTACAATACCACAAAAGGAGGCCGGCTGACGAATAGAGCCCCCAGTATCGCTTCCTAAAGCCACCAAACATAAGCCTGCAGACACTGCCGCTGCAGAGCCCCCAGAAGAGCCTCCAGCAACCTTAGAGTCGTTGTAAGGGTTTTTTACTGCCCCATAAATTGTGTTTTCATTTGCGGAACCCATTCCAAACTCATCGCAGTTTAAACGTCCAATAATTATTGCATCCTGGTCCAAAAGTTTTTGCACAGCAGTTGCGGTAAATAAAGATTCAAAGCCCTTTAAAATTTTAGAGCCAGCTGAGACCTTGTGGCCTTTATAACAAATATTGTCCTTTATAGCAAAAACCAATCCAGCAAGTTTTCCGGCTTTACCTTTGCTTATTTTTTTATCTACTTGCTTAGCTTGAAAGAGAGATTCATCAGAATAAACCTCAACAAAAGCGTTCAAATTAGAACTTTTACTGATTCTGTTAAGGTAGTTTTGTGTTATTTCAAGGCAGGAGGTTCTTTTCTTTTGAAGCGCTTTTTTAACTTCGAAATATGATCGATAGGTTGTCAAAACTATAAAAATTAATCCTTCTTTTTTTCTTCAGATTCGTTTTTTCCTTTTTTAAATTCACTAATACCTTTTCCTAAACCCCTCATAAGCTCTGGAATTTTTTTGCCTCCAAAAAGAAGCAAAATAGCCAAAAAGATAACAAGCATTTCTGGACCAAAAAAATTGAACAATAATATTGACGGTTTCATAATTTGAGTTATTTAATTTATGCAAATTTATGATTTTTGATTTAATATGCTTTATATATCCACTTTGATGGGTCCTGCTTGTTGTAACCCTTCCAAATCTCAAAATGAAGCTCTGTTTTATCTTCTTCTTCATGCGTCAACACTACTCCTATTTTCTCCTTTGCCAACAACTTTTCTCCCGTTTTTACTATTACGTCTTTTAGACCTGAATAAACACTAAAGTATTCTCCATGGTTTATTAACACTGCTTTTCCTTCTCCTTTAATGAAAAATATTCTAGAAACCGTTCCGTCAAAAACGGTTCTAGCCTCCGCGTTTTTATCAGTAGCAATGTCAATCCCATTATTAAATGTTTCAACATCTCCAAAAACAACATGTTTCTGCTTTCCATACCTGCCGATAATAACCCCTTTTTCTAAAGGCCATGGTAATCTACCTTTGTTTCTAGAGAACTCTGAAGAAAGGGCTAGTCCTTCTGGTGTTAACTCCTCATTATTATTTATTTTCCTGCTTTTTAAGATTTCCTCTTCAATTATTCTCCTTATTTTTTCATCGACTTCCTTTGATTTTGTTTGCTTTTTCTGTATTTCGGTTTTAAAATATCTTTCTGATTTGCTTAATTTCTTCAAAAGCTCTTGCTTTTCCTTTTTTATGTTGTTTAGACTAATAAATTCTTCATTCTTTGATGCTAATAATTGTTCCTTTTTAACAACTTCTTGATTAAGTTTTTCCTTTTGATGGGCCAGCTCCTCTTTCTTTGTTATTAATTGGCTTTGACTTTCCTGTATTTTTTTTGCTTGATTTTTTCTATGTTGTGAGTATTGTTTAAGATATAAAATTCGTTTATACGCCTGATTAAAGTCAGATGAAGAGACAATAAATATCATATTGTTTTTGTCTCCTTTTTTCTTGTTCGCTGCATAAATCATTTTAGCATACTCCTTCTTTAGTTTTCTTATCTGTATACTGTCATTTATAATTGAGCTCTCAACTTCTGATATATATATTTCTGTTTTTTTTGCTTTTTTATTTAACAAACTTATTTCAATATTTAACGTTTGTAAAAGTTGTTTTTTATTTATAATCTGAGCCCCTAGTGTTTTTAAATAATTAAGCGATTTAGTTTTGTTTGATTTGGTTTTACTTAAAAGTTGTCTTGTATAGATAATTTCTTTTTCTAGCTTTAGTTTTTGTTTTTTTAACTCTCCTTTTGTTTGGGCAGCTAAAGTGATTGACACAAAACAAACAACGAATATTAAGATACTTTTATTTCTCTTCATTATATGATTCTGGGATTTCGAAAAGTATTGCTTTTGGCTTAGTAAATTCAATTTTTGAAGAATCTAAAATCATTTGAAAATATTTTTTTCCCTCATGAGTTAAAACAAGCATTCTTCGGTTAAACCCAATTTTTTGATCATCATTAAATTTATACTCTAAACTAAACTTTTTTCTTGTTTTTACAATATTTTCTAGCATATAATTTTTGTTGATGAAATAGTTGCTGTTTGTTGATTTTAGGTAAAAACCTTCATTTACTAAATTGAGTGTGAAATTCCTTGGGGAAATTTTAGGGCTCGCGGTAAGGAACTCTTGTATGTCATAGAATGTAATGCCTAATTTTACCCCTTGAAATATAGCGTCTATTGGCTTTATAAAATATGTTTTTTTAATTCTGTTTATAAAATAAACTGAATCTTGTGTTATTTTTCCTCTAATTAATTCAACTCCAAAAGGCCCTCTAGCAGAAGCCCATATTACGCTATCCTTCTTGCTTTTTATGTTTATCCTTACGTTTATTTTTCGATCTTGTTGTGTGATGTCAAGCTGTCCTTTGATGGTCATCCAATCCCAGGTAGAGTAATTATTTTTCTCAACTATTGCTATTATTTCTTCTATCTCTTTTGGTGAATTATAGTTATAGGTGGTTGATGTTTTTTTAACACCACAAGAAACTACAAGAATCACTATAAGAAAAAAAAATGTAAGCTTACTCATAAAGCTGTCCTTCCTCGATTTTTTGATTCAAAAACTTGCTAGCCTCTCCTAAGCTTTTTGCTTTTTTCCATTGATTTAATGCATTTTCTTTTTTACCTAGCTTATACAAAACATCCCCATAATGTTCGACTACTACAGGGTTGTTTTCTCCTCCATTAGAAAGGGCTTTTAACAACCATTTTTCTGCTTGTTCATATTGTTTTAACTGGTATAAAACCCAGGCATATGTGTCTTGATATGTGCCATTGTCCACTTCTAAAGAATTGCACTTGTATGACATCTCTTTTGCTTTTTCTAGCTTCTCTCCTCTCAATGATAAATAATACGCGTAGTTGTTAAGGGCAATAACATTGTTCGAGTCAATATCTAAAACCTTTTCATAATGCTTGTCTGAAAGGTCATATTCTTGCTTTGAATTATAAACATCTGCTAGATTAGAATAAAACTCTATCATTAGGTTTTGATTTTCAACAACAAATTCAACACCCAAGAGCAAAGATTTAATTGCATCATCGTAATTATTAAACCATCTGTTAGAAAGGCCGTTAAAATAATAAAACAACGGGTCTGTTGGAAAATATTCTAGAGCCATGCTGCTAGTTTTTAACATTCCTTCAAAATCATTTTGCTCTGCCTGAATAAACAATACCTGACTCCATATTTCATTTTTAGTTTTATCCTTGTCAAGGATATATAAGTATTGGTCCTTTGCCTTTTGATACTGATTGTCAATATATAAAATATCAGCAAAAACTGCTCTACACTTTAGGTCGTTTGGGTGTGCTTCAATCAGGATTTTGGAAAGCTCATAAGCTTGTTTGGCCATTTCCTTATCCGCGTCTACTAATTTATAATACGAAATTAATATTCGAATTTTTGTGTCTACATCTAAAGATGTGCTTTTAAAAGCTAGTTTTAGCTCTTCATATGATTTTAATTTGTCTCCACTTTCTCTGTAATAATCCGCAAGTGTAAGATGAATCCTACCATTATTAGGGGTAATAATTGATAGGTTTTTGTATAATTCAAAAGCTTTTTCCTTTTCATCATTCAAAAAATACAATTCACAAAGAATTTCCATTGTCTCTATATCGTCAGGATACAAATTTAGTATGTGCTTTAACTCTTTAATCGCACCTTTAATATCGTTTAGCTGTCTATATAATCTATGCTTTTGAGTTGAAATAGTTTTGTCAACCCCAACATGGTCCTCTAGCTCATTGTAAACATCTATAGCCTTCTTAAAGTCGTTTGCATATATATACGTTTCAGCTAGGACATAATAATTCTCCTTATTTCCAGGCTCAAGATCAATTAATTTTTTGTACTGTAGTGCTGCATTATAAAAATCTTGTTTGCTAAATAATGTTTTCGCGTACAATAATAAATACCATCTGTTCTTTGGGTCTAATGTGACGGCTGATTTAATTTGCTCGATAGCAATTTCATAATTTCCCTTTGCTGTATTTATAGCGGCCGACTCATAAAAGGGGGTTGGATTTTTTTTATCTAAAGCTATACATTTGGCAAAATATGCTAACGCCTCATCATAATCTTCTAATGACTTAGCTTTAATCGCATTAAAAAAGCTAGCATCAAAGAGCTTTTTAGTGTCTTCTTTTTTTGAGTTTTTTTGGGGCTTTTTAGTTGTTTTTTCTTCGGGGTAATAGGATCTCCACTGTGAAAAAGAGGTAAAACAAACGATGTTTAAAATTAATATTATTGATAGTTTCTTCATCATTTTACACCGGTGCTTCCAAACCCTCCTGAGCCTCTTTTTGTACTCTTTAATTTTTTGACCTCCGACCAACAAGCCCTTTCATGTTTTGAAATAACCATTTGTGCTATTCTTTCTCCGTCTTCAATTATAAATTCATCAGCCGATAAATTAACCAGAATTACACCTATTTCACCTCTGTAGTCAGCATCAATAGTGCCTGGCGTATTCAAAACTGTAATTCCATTTTTAAAAGCCAACCCGCTTCTTGGTCTAATCTGAGCCTCATAACCTAAAGGGATCTCCATAAATATTCCTGTCTTAATTAGTGCTCTTTCAAGAGGTTTTAACTTTACACTGTTAGAAATATTAGCTCTTAAATCCATTCCGGCAGAACCCTTTGTTGAATAGTGTGGCAAATTATGCTTAGAGTTATTAATAATTTTTACTTTCATAATGTTATCTTTTGTTTTTTGTTTTTTTCGAAAACATATACAAATATGACAAATCCTAATAAAAATAAGGTGTTTATTGCTGTATTTAAATCAAAATTAACAATAACAAAATACAATGCCAATATCACGCCTAAATAAAACACTATTCTACTTGTTTGATATGGAATTGGAAAATATTTTTTACCTAAAAAATATGAAAGAATCGTCATGCTAAAATAACACATAAGGGTTGCCCAAGCAGAGCCGAGAATACCTATTTTAGGAATTAAACTAAAATTTAAGACAACGGTAATTATGGCTCCAAATATTGATATATAAGCCCCAAAAATTGTTTTTTCAGTTAACTTATACCAGATTGATAAGTTGTACAAGACCCCTAGAAATAAATTTGCAATCAATAATATAGAAACAATCTCAAATCCATCAGGGTGATCTCGATATGCGGGGCCTAAAAAACCTATTATGAATTCATAAAATATTATTACTGCTAAGAAAATCACACCCATAACAACTACGAAATACTTCATGACATCTGAATATATGCTTCTATCATTGCTACTATTATGCTGATCAAAAAAGAAAGGCTCTGCTGCAAAACGAAATGTTTGAATAAAGAGTATCATAATTATTGATAGCTTATACAACGCTCCATATATACCTAGTTGATAAACAGAGTCTTCTATCGGCAACAAGTGTTTTAATAAAATCCTATCTATTGTCTCATTCGTCATTCCTGCTAAACCAGCAATAAGTAATGGCAAACCATAAGCCATCATTTTTTTCCATAATGTTTTGTCAAAACTAATCTTTGATATTAGCATCTGTGGAAACAACAAAAATATAGTAACTATTGATGAAATTAAATTAGAAATAAAAATATATTCTATATCTAATAATTCTTTAAATAAGATAAAATATACATTAAGCGCTATATTAACCAAAACTCCAAAAAGTTTTACTGTAGCAAAGCGAAATGCTTTTTCATCCTGCCTTAATTTTGCAAAAGTAATAGACGACACAGCGTCAAGAGATACAATAACTGCAAAATACTGTATATATATTTGTTTTATGCCTGCCCCCATGTAATTAGCTATTGATTCAGAACTTACAAGAGCCAAAAAAACGAACACGCAAGAACTAACAATTAAAGAAACAAGCGCGGTAGAATACGCCTTTGCCGTGTTTTTTTCTGCTTTTGAAAAACGAAAAAATGCTGTTTCTAATCCATATGTTAACAAAATGACCAAGAATGCGACATATGCATAGAGTTCTGTAACAACACCATAATCTTCAGGGGCAAAAAATCGAGTGTATAATGGTACTAAAAGGTAGTTAAGTAGTCTTCCTATGACACTACTTAAACCATAAACAACGGTTTGTTCAGCTAATTTTTTAAGAGGGTTCAATATTAAAAATTAGGTTTTCTTTTTTGTATAAACGCTGCTGTTCCTTCAACAAATTCTGGGGTGCCAAAACAATTCCCAAATTCTTTCTTTTCAACTTCAAAGCCATTAACATTAGATAAAAAACCAGCGTTTATTGATTTTATTGCCCTTGCAATTGCCATAGGCGAATTTTTTTTGATTTTTTCTGCTATTTTTTCTGCAGTAAAAAGTAGGTCTTCTTGCGAACAAACATAGTTAACAAGTCCCCATTCCTTCGCTTCATCAGCAGACATCATGCTTGCTGTCGTTATCATTTCCATCGCCTTTCCTTTTCCAACTAAATTTGCAAGCCTTTGTGTTCCACCATAACCCGGAATTACACCTAAAGAAACTTCAGGCAATCCCATTTTTGCATTGTCTGCCGCAATCCTAATATGCGAAGCCATAGCCAATTCAAGCCCTCCCCCAAGTGCAAATCCGTTTATTGCTGCAATAGAAGGTGTTCCAATGTTTTCCAATAGATCAAAAAGCAACTTTTGCCCTTGCCTTGCCAACTCTTCTCCAGAAAGACTATCAAACTCCGCAAATTCTTTAATATCAGCCCCTGCTACAAAAGCTTTTTTCTCAGATCCTGTCAAAATGATAACCTTTACTAATTTATTCTTATCTGCTTTTAGAATTGCTTTATTGAGTTCGGATATTGTTAACGAGTTAAGTGCATTTAACTGTTTTGGTCTATTTATTGTTATATAACAGATCCCGTTTTTTTGTTCGCTTATAATGTTTTTGTAACTCATAATTATTGTTTTTTACAAATATAAATTTTTTCATATTACTTTAAAAAAACAATTCGCTGTTAAAAATATTCTATTAAATTTATGCTAGACCAATTATTTGGTTACGCATTAAGGGCTTCTGCCCCCCCAACAATTTCAAGTATCTCGCCAGTAATTGCAGCTTGCCTTGCTTTGTTGTAAGTAAGGGTCAGTTCTTTTTTGAGCTCACCTGCGTTGTCGGTTGCTTTATGCATGGCTGTCATTCTTGCTCCGTGTTCTGATGCGTGTGAGTCCAAAACAGCCTTAAACAATTGTGTTTTTAATGATTTTGGGATTAGCTGCTCAACTATTTTTTGTTTCTCTGGTTCAAAAATATACTCTCCTGATGTGCTTGAGTCTTTACTGGCTGATGTTATTGGCAAAAAGTTTTCTGTCACAACGTTTTGTGTTGCTGCATTTTTAAATTGATTATATACTAATATCGCCTTGTCATATTTTTTGTCTAAAAAAGACTGCATTATGCCTTCTGCAATTTCAGAAACTGCATCAAACGTTAGTTTTGCAAATAAAGAATCGTGTTTTGCTATAACGTTAAAACCTGCTCTATCAAAATGTTCTGATGATTTTTTGCCAATTGATAATATCTTAATCTCAGAGTTTGAATATTCATTGTTTGCCAAGACTTTTGCCTGCTTAATAATATTAGCATTAAACCCGCCACATAAACCTCGATTTGAAGTAATAGTTACCAAAAGAACCTTTTTAACTGGTCTTTTTTGTGCAAAAGCACCTCCGTCAGAGTTGTCTAAACTTGCGCTTAAGTTCTCGAGCAGCTCAGTTAATTTGTTTGCGTAAGGCCTCATTTGTGTAATTGCGTCTTGAGCTCTTTTAAGCTTTGCCGCAGAAACCATTTTCATAGCAGAAGTAATTTGCATTGTTGATCCAACAGAAGTGATCCTTGACCTTATTTCTTTTAAGTTCGCCATTTCCTATTTTGCGTATTTCGATGACAAATCGGCTGCCACCTTTTCTAGAGTTGTTTTAATTTCATCTGTTAATTTTCCTTGAGATAAATCATCAAGTGTCTCTTGATGTTTAGAATGTAAAAAAGAAATATATTCCTCTTCAAATTCTTTAATTTTTTCTACGGGCACATCCATTAGCAAACCATTTGTTCCACAATAAATTATCGCGGCTTGTTCCTCTACTCTTAAGGGAGAGTATTGCCCTTGCTTTAAAATCTCAACATTACGCTTTCCTTTTTCAATAACGGCTGTAGTTGCCGCGTCAAGATCAGATCCAAACTTGGCAAACGCCTCAAGCTCTCTGTATTGGGCTTGGTCTAGCTTTAATGTTCCCGCTATTTTTTTCATTGATTTAATTTGAGCAGAGCCTCCTACTCTTGAAACTGAAATACCTACGTTAATCGCAGGTCTTACTCCTGATAAAAACAAATTAGACTCCAAAAAAATCTGTCCGTCAGTAATAGAAATCACATTTGTAGGAATATATGCCGACACATCTCCAGCTTGTGTCTCGATAACTGGCAGTGCAGTTAAAGAGCCTCCTCCTTTTACAATACCTTTTATTGAATCTGGTAAATCATTCATTTGAGATGCAATTTTGTCGTCGTTTATTACTTTGGCCGCTCTTTCCAAGAGTCTTGAGTGTAAATAAAACACATCGCCTGGATAAGCCTCTCTACCTGGGGGTCTTCTTAATAATAGTGACACTTCTCTATATGCAACAGCTTGTTTAGACAAATCATCAAAAACAATAAGAGCTGGGCGCCCAGTATCTCTAAAGAACTCCCCTATTGCTGCTCCTGACAATGGGGCATAAACTTGCATAGGTGCTGGATCAGAAGCGTTTGCGGACACAATTACCGTGTAAGCTAATGCTCCGGCCTTGTCTAAAGTGTCAACTAGAGCGGCAACAGTAGATGCTTTTTGCCCAACAGCAACATAAATACAGAAAACAGGCTCTCCTTTTTCATAGAACTCCTTTTGATTAATAATTGTGTCAACAGCCACTGCTGTTTTTCCGGTCTGTCTATCGCCAATAATTAACTCTCTTTGTCCTCTGCCAACGGGGATCATCGCGTCAACTGCCTTTACTCCAGTTTGTAAAGGCTCATCAACTGGTTGTCGATAGATAACTCCTGGTGCTTTTCGTTCAATAGGCATTTCGTAGGTCTCTCCAGTTATCGGGCCTTTTCCGTCAATAGGGTTTCCCATGCCATCTACAACACGGCCCAACATTCCTTCCCCTACATTTAATGATGCAATTTTATTAGTTCTTTTAACTGTGTCACCCTCTTTAATTCCTTTTGATGGTCCTAATAAAACAGCGCCAACGTTGTCTTCTTCAAGGTTCAACACAATCGCTTTTATTTTATTTTGAAATTCAACTAGCTCTCCCGATTGTACGTTTGTAAGTCCATAAATACGGGCAATCCCGTCTCCAACCTGTAAAACAGTTCCAACCTCTTGTAGTTCTGCTTCAGATTTAAAGCCTGATAATTGTTGTTTTAAAATTGCTGATACTTCAGCTGGTTTTACTTCTGCCATTTTTTTTGTTTTATAAATCCTGTAAGTACAGGCTTTTGTTAAATGTTTGTCTTAGTTCTGTTATATTGGTTGCAATACTTGCGTCAAGCTCTTTGTCTCCTATGCGTATAATTGCGCCGCCAATTATGTCTTTATTAACAACCTCGGTTAATTCTACCTGATTATTGTTTCTTGATTTAATATAGCCAACTATTTCTTCTTTTAAGGCTGAAGAAATTGGGACGGCTGTCGTTACTGTGGCTGTCTCTATGTTTTTTTCAACTTTGTATAACGCAATAAAGGCTTTTGCGATTCCTTCTAATAAATATTCTCTTTTTTTATTAATAATAATTTTCACAAAATCTAAGCTTAATTTTTGTATTTTATTTGCAAAAACCTCGCAAATTATTTTAATCTTTTGATCTGTTTTTACAATCGGGCTCTTAAGCAAAAGAGAAAACTCCCTGCTTTCTGAACAAATTCGGTCTAAAAGCCTCATGTCTGCATATGATTCTTCTAAACTTTTTTCTTCAACAGATAGCTGAAGTAATGCTTTTGCATACCTTATTGTTGCTCTTGATTGATTCATTTATTAATTTAATTCTGTCTTTTTTAGTTCCTCGGCAATAAATTTTTCTTGGCTTACTTTTTCTGTTAGCTCTCTTTTTAGAACTTTTTCAGCAATATCAATTGATAATGCAGCAACCGTGTTTTTTAACTCTGTAATTGCCTTCATTTTCTCATTTGCTATTTGCTTTTTTGCTGAATTGATAATCTGTTCTGCTTCCTTATCTGCCTTGTTGCGTGCTTCACCAATAATTCCTTCTTTTATTTCTCTTGCTTCTTTAAGTAATTTGTCTCTTTCTGTTTTAGCTTCAGCCAAGATTCTTTCGTTGTCTGCATTTAACAACGCCATCTCTTCCTTTGCTTTATCTGCAGATTTTAACGCCTCTTCGATGCTTTTGTTTCTCTCGTCAACAGCATTTAATATTGGTTTCCACGCAAACTTTTTTAGAACAACTAATAGTAATGTAAAAATTATTGTTGTCCAAATAATTAATCCTGGGTCAAATGATATCATGATTTAAAGTTTAAAATATTTAAAGTTTAAACCCCCTTGGACCAACCGTACAAGGAGGTTTATCTAACTCTTTTTATAATTTATCCTTGCATTAAAGCAACAACAACTCCAAATAGAGCTACTCCCTCCACAAGTGCAGCAGCAATAAACATATTGGTTTGGATCATTCCTGAGTGTTCTGGCTGCCTAGCCATAGACTCTAATGCCTTTCCTCCAATCATACCGATTCCAATTCCCGCTCCAATTGCTGATAGTCCTGCTCCAATTGCTGCGATTCCGTTAATTTCCATTTTTTAATAGTTTTAAGTTAAACAAATTGATTAATGATCTTCCTCTTTAACTGCCAGCCCTATAAAAACGGCTGATAGTAAAGTAAAAATATATGCCTGTAAAAAGGCTACTAATATTTCAATTAGAAATATAAAAAGTACAAATGCTACTGATATTGGGGCTACAGACCAACCTGCAATAGCGTTGACACCATTGTTTGAGGCAACAAAAATTAGTGATATTAAACTAAATATAATTATATGGCCTGCGGTAATGTTTGCAAAAAGCCTAATCATAAGAGCGAACGGCTTAGTAAAGACGCCAAATATTTCAATGGGAATCATTATTGGTAATAGTGCCAACGGAGTTCCTGGCGGTTTTACTAGGTGCTTCCAATAGCCCTTGTTCGCTGATATAGTAATTATTATAAAAGTAAAGATAGATAAAACAAAAGTCACCGATATATTTCCTGTAACATTTGCTGCCCCCGGTGTAAGTCCTAACAAATTATTAATTAAAATAAAGAAAAAAACTGTAAGCAAAAACATTGTGTATTTTTCGTATTTAGGCCCAATATTTGATTTTATAATGTCATCTCTAACAAAAAGTATTACCGGCTCCAAAAATGACTGGATTCCTTTTGGCGCTGTTTTTTTTCTGCTGTAAGCCCTAGAAGCTTTAAAAACGATCAAAAACAGCAAAAGAGACGAAAAAAGCATCGAGGCAACATTTTTTGTAATTGAAAGGTTGGTAAACTTTTTGTTGTTTTCTTCAACTATATGATGATGGTCTATTTTATAGACCCTGTCTCCCCTTATTACTTTTGATTTGCCATGATGAAACTCTGAAGACATGAAAACATCCCAGTTCCCTTCTGTGTATAAAATCACTGGCAACGGGATTGAAACATTACCCCAAAGGTGCCACTCATACGAATCAGCTATATGGTGTAAAATATATGGCGTAGGGTTAAAGGCCTCTTCACTTGACATTTCTTTATCGGCAGAAATGCTCTGCCCTGGTATACTTATAAGTATAAATGTAAATATTAAACTCTGTATTGCCTTTTTCACTCTTAATTAACAAATTAAATAATGTTGCAAAAATAAATAAATATTACACCCAAAAAAGAATATAATTAAAAAGTTGCCGCTTTATTTTTTTATGTTTTTATATTTTATAAAAACTTCTGAATAAAGGATGAAAAAATAAACTATAAAAAAATTAATAACAAAAAAACTGTCGCTTTTTTCAGTGTTTAAAATTATTGGGCTTAAAAAAACCAAACAGACAAAGATTCTAAAAATGTTAATTGCCAATAAAAGGTATGTCTGTTTTTTGGGTTTTTTTAAAAGTTTATCTTGAATTAATTCAGTGAATAAAAACAGTGCAAACAAAAAAGAATACATTATAAAAACCTCTTCAAGCGCTAATTTTGTCTTTGCGAAATATACGACAAGTAAATTGGCAATAAAAAGACCAAATAAAAAAAACACATTAGTTTTTGTCATTTTGATTTGTTTCTCGTTTAAGTACAGAGAATAAAATTAACAAAAATGAAAGTATAGAAAAAAGTATTGTGTATAAGGGTGTTTCAAAATTGTTTTGTTTATCAACATAGTCTCCAAAAAAAGCTCCTGCAAACAAAAAAACAGCCATTTGAATCGTTAATGAAGAATACTTAATATAAGTGTTAAGCGGTTTTTTCTTTTTGCTCTGTTTTTCCACCCTCTTTTATGTCTTTAATTACAGCCCCCATGCTGCAAGAGCCAGTAAAGGTGGCTCCAGGCTCAATAGACAATTTATTTGTACTAATATCTCCTGTTAGTTTAGCAGTGGTCTTTAATAATAGTAATTGAGAAACTGTGATTTTTGCTTTTAACGTTCCTGAAATATCCGCATTATTACAAACAACGTCTCCTTCAATAACCCCCTCTTTGCCAAGAACAAGTTTTCCCGTAGTGTTTACCGACCCTTTTAGGTTGCCGTCAATTCTAACATCTCCCTTAGACTGAATGTCCCCTGTGATAACTGTTCCCGCCCCTATTGTGTTAACTGTTTCTATCATTGCTCTTTTTTTTTGTGATTCATTTGAACTTGAAAACATATCGTAATATTTTATGCGAATTTATAAAATAATCCGCTAAATCTAATTAATTGCTAAATAATTCTTTTTAAAAAATTTGTAGTAGCCATCAACATCTTTGCTTTTATAAAAATTCTGAAAGTTTTCAGAAGTAATAGACAATATTTTGTGTTCTGTTTTTTCTAAGATTTTCAATAGTTTTTTTTCTTCAAGAAACAAATGATAATACTCCATCGATTCGTTATTGTTGTCAAAAGGCTTTATTATTAATAGGTGTTTTTCTAGCCCCAATAAAAGCGTGCTGATTTCAAAAACCTCGTTTTCAATACTTAATTTATGAAAATCTGAAATTACTGTTTTTAAGTANGTGACATCAACAGCCTCTTTTGGCAAGACCACAACTATCATATGCTTGTTATTAGGTCTAAACAAATAAGGGGAGCCAGAGCTCGCCATTTCATTAGCCCTGTTCATTTTTGTCGGGTCGTTTATTACCTCTAAAATATCTTTCGCTTCTTGAAAAGCGTTTTCGTCTTCATTTGTAATTTGTTTTAGTGTTTTCTTTGCTAGCTCAATTTCTTTCTTTTTAATAAAAGAAAAAGCCCTTAGCAACTTAAGCTTGTTTTTGTTCTTGTTGTCAGAAATCTTACTTGTTTTCATTATCACTTCATCAAACAAACTCTGGTTATATAAAACAAAAACCTGTTGATAGGCTAACTCGTCTAAATCTTGCTGGCTTAGTGCGCTTGATTTATAATTAGGATCATATATCATTTTCGCATAAACGCTTGAAGAGTAGTTGTTAATTAGTATGTCTTTAGTTTCACTTGATTTTGAATTGTCTATTTCTACATAATTTAAATATGCGTTATAAAGAGCCAAAGGGGCGTATTGATTATCCTTTGGAAACCTTTCGTAAATATCCCAAAAACTAGACGTGCTGAGCGACAACTCTGCAAGCGATTCTTTGTAAATTATGCCTAATTGATAAAGGGCTTCTTTTATTTTTTGATTTGAACGGTCAAACTCCTCCTTTGATTTTGGAAGCTGGTTTAAATAATAGCTTTGGCTTTTTTTGTTTTGGACCTCAACAGATAAGGTGTCTGTTTTTGTTGAGTCTGCCNCAAAGCTGGAAAATGATTTTTTATCCTTTCTTCTCCAGTCGTCTTCAAGCTTTCTTTTGCCCCAGATCTTTCTAAATTCTGACATTCCAAAACTTAATGTTGCAGGGTTGTAAAAATACCACTTGCCTCCGCTTGTATTATTCCCAAATTGATCTCCTCTTCTACTATTAGTTGCGCTTTCATAAATCATTTGTTGCTTTAATCTTTGGTTTTCTGCTTCTTCTCTTTCTTTGTCTATTAATTTCTGAATAATGTTTTTAATTA
Organism: Flavobacteriales bacterium; assembly: GCA_002693745.1. Lineage (GTDB taxonomy): Bacteria > Bacteroidota > Bacteroidia > Flavobacteriales > BACL11 > BACL11. The sequence goes on along the minus strand of NZRJ01000028.1, from coordinate 10,903 downwards.
TTGCTTGTTGTTCTTGCCTTGGCAGTTTCGCCAACATTTGCAAACTGTCCTGTACCTCAATAACATTCATGTTGGAAACCAGTTTAGATAAAACTTCGCTTCGTTGTTTCGTTTCATTATATCGCCTAAAACCATCATCCATATACAACATGCAACTATCATAGTTCGCGCTAGCTAGTTTGTAGCTCTTTCTTTCAAAGTAAAGTTCTCCAAGCGCTAAAAAAGACAGTGATTTTTGAGAATTATTGTCAATACTATTAAAGGTAGATTTTTTATAACTTTCAATAGCTAACGCTGTGTCGTTATTATTTCTTTCCATCTCTGCAATAGTATAATAGATCTGATCTAAGTATTCCTTNTTTTTTTCATCTTTCACCATCTTANAGAGCTTTTTCTTCATTTTGGCAATATCTGNGCTNCCGCTTTCTAATGATCTTGCAAGATTCATTTTAGCATTAAAAGCCATCTCATAGTCNGGTCCAGATTTTAAAACAATTTCATAATTCTTTTGTGCTAACTTGTAATTATTTGTGTTTTGGTAAATTTGTGCCAAGATATAATGTAGCCTTGCTTTTTTTCTTTTTCTTTTTATAATTTGTGTAGCGTTGTTTAATGCAATTTCTGCATTAAAAAAGTCTTTCTTCTGTAAATAAAAATCTGATTGTACTAACGCCAGCTTTGTTTTTAGTCTTTTTGGGGTTTTTTTATCATTGATCAGCTCTTCTAACTCCGATTTAGCGGAAACAAAGTCTTGTTTTTCTACATAAGCTCTAACCAGCCAAATAGCCGCATCAAAGCGAATNTGATTTTTATTATATTCATTTTTTACAAACATAAACGTCTTAATCGCCTCGTCAAAATCTCCTTTATAAAAATACGCTTGGCCAATCATTAGGTAGTTGTCATCAATCCACTTACAATACTCTTTTCCTTTAATTCTCATAGAGTGCCTTTGAATAACAACTGAGCCTTTTCTTATTGCCTTGTCCATATACGACTTGGTTTTCTTTGTTTTTTTCAAATCGCCTGTTGGAAAGACTGAAATTATTGTTGTGTAATCGTCTACATNGCTATTGTGGAGCTTCTTTACTCCGGCCTTTATACTTTCTTTTCCGTTAAAATANCCGTTGTATTTTGCTGTGGTGTTGTGGTATTGGCGATTTACCCAAGATTTTTTCTTTGTTGAACAAGAGGNGCTAATCAAAAGCATTAACACTAAAATTCTGATGTTTATATGGGTGTTTGTAAACTTCATTCTGTTATAAACTGCTTTTAATTATATTTATTTCATTGCTGATTGAAAAAACGCTAGCAAATATGGTTATAATTTTATAATATTTGCAAGCATAATGCAAGATAAAAAAAACCTATATAATTTTTGGGAGAAGATATTGCACAAATATCGTTTTGTTGTAATGACCGATGATTCTTTTGAAGAAAAGTTCTCTGTAAGGCTAAGCGGTTTAAATGTTTTTGCGTTTGGCGGCTTTTTAGTTTTTTTTAGTTTTTTTATTGCAATTNTACTTATTACTAATACCGCCTTGACGGAATATGTTCCTGGAAAGGCAAACTCAGAGGTTCAACAAGAACTTATAACGCTTACAGTAAAATCAGACTCGTTGTTGAGGGTTTTAGAAAATCAAGATGTCTATCTTAAAAACATTCGTAATATTATTACGGGGGAGGAATTAGACGCTCCAAAAAAAACTGAAAATAAAATAAGTCCTGAACATATTGTTTCTTTTGAAAAATCACTTGAAGATTCNCTATTAAGACTTGATGTGAAATCGGAAGAGCATGGCTCTNTACATATAAATAATAAAACTAGTAGCGAGGTGCTTCTTTTTTTTCCACCTATTCGCGGNTTGATTACAGATGGGTTTAATGCTGAAAAAAAACATTTTGGAGTAGATTTAGTTGCAAAAGAAAACACAAGGGTTTCAGCTGTTTTAGAAGGCACTGTAATTACTGGACACTGGGCTTATGAATCTGGCCATGTAATCGCAATTCAGCACAAAAACAACTTTGTTTCTGTATATAAACACAATTCTATATTGCTAAAATCTGTTGGAGACTTTGTAAGCGCAGGAGAACCTATTGCAATTATTGGGAACTCAGGAGAGTTGTCTTCTGGACCCCATTTACATTTTGAGCTTTGGAGAAAAGGAGTGGCTACAAATCCAGAAGATTATATTTTATTTTAATTGAGTATGACTATCAAATCCTTTTTAAGCCTTCTTTTTGCAAAGCTTGTTGTTTTACAAAACAAAAAATGGAAGAATAACGCGTTGAAAGCGCAAAAAAAAATCATGTTAAATCTTGTTGGAAAAGCTCAAAACACCCTTTTTGGAAGCGAGCATTCTTTTGAAAAAATTAAAACCTACGCTGACTTTGTTAATTTTGTACCTATTAGAGATTACGAGGGGCTAAAACCGTATATTGAGCAAATTATTAANGGAGAAAAAAATATTCTTTGGCCCGGCAAACCTATTTATTTTTGCAAAACTTCTGGCACAACCTCTGGCGAAAAATATATTNCTATTAGCGCTGAAGGCATGCCAAATCATATAAAAGCTGCTCGTGATGCTATGTTAAGCTATATCGCAGAAACAAAAAAAAATAGTTTTGTTAATGGTAAAATGATTTTTCTTCAGGGNAGCCCTGAGCTTTCAAAAAAAGGAGGTATTCTAACAGGAAGACTTTCAGGAATAGTTGCTCATCATATTCCGTCTTATTTAAAGAAAAATAGACTTCCAAGTTATAAAACAAATTGTATTTCAGATTGGGAAAAAAAGGTAGACGCTATTGTTGATGAAACTATTTCTGAAAAAATGAGCGTCATCTCTGGGATTCCTCCGTGGGTTCAAATGTATTTTGAAAAACTAAAGAAAAAAAGCGGCCAACTAATAAAAGACATTTTTCCTCATTTTGAGTTGTTTATTTATGGTGGTGTAAATTATACTCCATACAAAAGCAATTTTGAAAAACTGATTGGGAAAAAAATAGACGGCATTGAGCTATACCCTGCTTCNGAAGGTTTTATCGCATATCAAGACTCACAGAAAAAAAAGGGAATGCTGCTTTGCGTAAACCATGGAATTTTCTATGAATTTATCCCGGCCGATCAATTTTTTAAAACAAAGCCTAAAAGACTGTCTCTTGCTGATGTTAAAATTGGAGAAAACTACGTAATAATACTAAACACAAACTCTGGTTTGTGGGGATATAATATTGGTGACACAGTAAAATTTGTGTCAATTGACCCTTATAGAATTATTGTTAGCGGNAGAATTAAGCACTTTACATCTGCATTTGGCGAGCATGTTATTGCTGAAGAGGTTGAAAGGTCTTTAAAAAAAGCTGTTGAAAAAATCCCTGCTCAGATTAATGAGTTTCATGTTGCGCCTCAAGTAAATCCTAAATCTGGCCTGCNTTTTCATGAGTGGCTAATTGAGTTTGAAAAAAAACCTGAAGATATAGGCATACTAGAGAAGAAAATTGATGAGGCTCTACAAAAACAAAACAGTTATTATAAAGACTTAATCTGCGGAAATGTTTTAAGCCCATTAAAAATTACCACCATAAAAAANGGAGGGTTTAGAAAATATATGCATTCGATAGGAAAGCTTGGTGGACAAAACAAAGTCCCTCGGCTAGCAAATGACAGAAAAATCGCAAATCAACTAAAAGAAATTTAATGAGTTTAGAAAAAAAGAAAATAGCAATTTTAGGCTCAACAGGATCAATAGGGGTGCAAGCATTAGAGGTTGTCTCTGAGCACCCTTCATTGTTTCAGGTTGAAGTATTAACAGCGAACAATAATAGTCTCCTTCTTATTCAACAGGCAATTAAATTTAAGCCAAACATCGTTGTTATAAAAAATAAAAACAAATACAAAGAAGTAAATTCTGCCCTAGACGGTTTTGGTGTTAAGGTATATTGCGGAAAAGAGTCTATTGAAGAGGTTGTTGACTCAGAAAATATTGACTTAGTTCTTACAGCTCTTGTTGGTTATTCCGGTCTAAAACCAACTATTCGAGCAATAAAATCAGGAAAAAATATAGCGCTAGCAAATAAAGAGACTTTAGTTGTTGCAGGTGGTTTAATCAAAAAACTATGCGCGGATTACGGCACCAAAATATATCCTGTTGACTCGGAGCACTCAGCTATTTTTCAGTGTTTAACGGGGGAGTGGCACAATCCTATTGAAAAAATTTATTTAACCGCCTCTGGAGGTCCTTTTAGANGCTGGGGGCGAGATAAGCTTGCAGGCGTTAAAAAAGAACAGGCACTAAAACACCCTAACTGGAACATGGGTGCAAAAATTACAATTGACAGCGCCTCTTTAATGAACAAAGGTTTGGAGGTTATTGAGGCCAAATGGTTGTTCGATTTAAAGGGAGATCAAATTGATGTTGTAGTTCATCCTCAGTCAATTATACACTCTGCAGTGCAATTTCAAGACGGCTCAATAAAAGCTCAGCTGGGCCTTCCAGACATGAANCTTCCAATACAATATGCTTTAGGTTTTCCAAAAAGAATAAAAAACTCTTTTAGACGCTTTAATTTTATGGACTACCCAAATTTAACTTTTGAAAAGCCAAATGTTAAAACTTTTAGGAACCTAAAACTAGCCTACGACGCAATGGAAAGAGGAGGAAATATGCCCTGCATTTTAAATGCCGCGAATGAAATTGCCGTCTCGGGCTTTTTGCAAGACAAAATTGGTTTTTTAAATATGTCTGATTTAATTGCTGATTGTATGGAAAAAATTAATTTTGTTGCCAATCCAAAGCTAGAAGATTATGTCTCTACAAACAAGGAAACAAGAATGTTAGCAAAAAAACTACTATAAATGGAAATTCTNATCAAAGCCTCCCAGCTTTTAATGAGCTTATCAATACTTGTTGTTTTACACGANTTAGGGCACTTTATACCTGCTAAAATGTTTAAAACTAAAGTTGAAAAATTTTACTTGTTTTTTGACCCCTGGTTTTCTGTCTTGAAAAAAAAAATAGGGGACACTGAATATGGTATTGGGTGGCTTCCGCTTGGTGGGTATGTAAAAATATCTGGGATGATAGACGAAAGTCTTGACAAAGAGCAGATGAAAAAACCTGCAGAACCTTGGGAGTTTAGGGCTAAGCCTACATGGCAAAGACTAATTATTATGTTGGGCGGCGTTACTGTAAACTTCTTACTTGGTATTTTCATTTATTCTATGACTCTGTATTTCTATGGAGACAAGTATTTACCNAACAGCGGTGTGACAGATGGTGTGGTTTGCTCTGATTTTGCAAAAGACGTTGGTTTTAAAAATGGAGACAAGATTGTTAGTGTAGACGGAGAAAACATTGAGCGTTTTTTTGATATAAATCAAAATATGGTTTTGAGAGACAAAGCTTTTTCTGTAATTGTAGAAAGAGAGGGNGGGCGCAATGAAATTTTTATTGGTGAAAACTTTATAAAGCACTGGAAAAACAGCGGAAAAAAGCTTCTTTTTTCTCCTGCTCACGTGGGTGTGGTTAGTGGTTTTAGTGAAAACTCTAATGCCGAAAGAGCAGGCCTATTAAAGGACGATGTTTTATTTGCTGTAGAAGGGGTAAAAACTAAATATCTTTCTGATTTTAAAACCGAAATACAAAAGCACAAAAATAAAACTGTAAAAGTTGATGTTTTAAGAAGCAATATGCTTTATAGTTTTCCTGTGGAGGTCTCTCAGAAAGGTTTAATTGGCATCATGACTATGTCAAATTTAAACTTCTCTGTTGAAAATTATAGCTTCTTTGCCTCTTTTCCTGCAGGATATAACTTGGCCATGAACAAGCTGGGANGTTATATTTCTCAATTTGCGCTTATTTTTAACTCAGAAAACGATCTTGCTGGAGAATTAGGAGGATTTGGNGCAATTGGAAGCATGTTTCCGTCTNCTTGGGACTGGCTTTCTTTTTGGAACTTGACCGCCTTTCTCTCATTAATGCTTGCGTTTATGAACCTACTTCCTATNCCTGCTTTAGATGGAGGACACGTGCTGTTTTTACTATATGAAATGATTGTCGGCAAACCTGCTCCAGAAAAAGTGCTAGAATACGCACAAACAATAGGAATGATTCTTCTTTTAAGCTTATTGGTCTATGCAAATGGAAATGACATTATAAAGCTTTTTTAGTTTGGAGGCTTTAACATCATATCACTTAATTATTATCTTCTCTTTAACAATTATTATTTCTTATTTTTTTCATCTGTATGCTAAAAAATCAGGGGTCCCAGCNGTATTGTTATTAATTGGCCTTGGTATAATAATTAATTATTCTTTGCGTTTTTCTGGCTTTACAAAACCCGATCTTATTCCTGTATTAGGAGTGTTAGGAGTTGTTGGTTTAATCTTGATTGTTTTAGAAGCCGCTCTTGACTTAGAATTGGTAAAAGAAAAATTTGGTTTAATTATAAGGTCATTTGTTGTCGCTGTGCTTGGNNTAGGNGGGACCGCTTATTTGTCTGCCTTGGTNTTGGTTTTTTTAATGAACGTAGANCTTTTAAACGCCTTGTTGTGCACNATACCACTTTCAATTTTAGGCTCTGCCGTAGTATTGCCAAGTATTGATGATGTTGAAACAAAAAAGAGAGAATTCATAATTTACGAAAGTACTTTTTCTGACATACTTGGTATTGTTGCCTTTTATAGTCTGTTAACAATAGCCGGTTCAGACACAAACGAAAACATTTCTTTTGGTATCTTCAGTAATCTTTTACTGACCGTGGTTATTTCTGTTGTTATTTCATATGTACTAATATATGTGTTTCAAAATATAAAAGGAAATGTAAAATTGTTTTTACTAATTGCTGTTCTATTATTATTATATGCGGTGGGAAAAATGTTTCATTTATCTTCTTTAATTATTATTTTGATCTTTGGTATAATGCTTAGCAACTACAAGGTTTTTTTTAGAGGAGGTCTATTTGCTTTAATAAATGAAGAAAAAGTAAGTTCTGTTCTACATGACATGAGGGTTGTTACTGCAGAAACCGCTTTTGTGGTCCGTACTTTTTTCTTTATTATTTTTGGTTGGTCTGTTTTTTTAGGCTCGTTGCTTAATTTTAAAACTATTCTTGTTGGCCTCATAATTCTTGCTGTTATTTATCTAGTAAGGGCTTTTTTACTTTTTGTTTTTAATGGAAAAAGCATTTTTCTTGAGCTGTTTTTAGCACCAAGGGGGCTAGTAACCATTTTGTTGTTCTTTGCTATTCCTGAAGAGTTGAGTGTTGGGAAAGATTTTGAGGGTGTTTTACTATTTGTTGTTTTGCTTAGCTGCATTATAATGGCTTGGTCGCTTGTTTCATATAAAGACGAGCTTGAAAACAAAGAACAAAACGAAAACAAGANTNCAGANGTTTATCCTGATGCTGAAAAAATAGAGCCGGCGGAAAACGATTAAAGCTATTAAACAGATCTTTTGTTTTATTCTTATTGCTTTCTTTTTTATAGTTTTGCTTTTAATTAAACCTTTTTACTTATGATTGACATTAAAAGTTCTCTTTCTTTATTAGGAATTGAAAAAACAAATAATGGAACCTCTATTGGTTTGACGTCTTTTGGAGGGGGTGATAAAATTAGCTCCTTTTCTCCTGTTGATGGATCAACAATTGGTTCTGTCACTATTACTACGGCTGAAGAATATGAAAAAGTAATGCAGGCGGCGACCTTTGCTTTTAAAGAGTGGCGAAAAAAACCAGCTCCTTTAAGAGGAGATATTGTTCGTCAATATGGTGAAAAATTAAGAAAATATAAACAACCTTTAGGAGAGCTTGTTTCATACGAAATGGGAAAATCTCTACAGGAGGGGCTTGGAGAAGTGCAAGAAATGATAGATATCTGCGATTTTGCTGTGGGCCTATCTCGACAATTACACGGGTTAACGATGCACTCAGAAAGGCCGGGTCACAGAATGTATGAACAATACCACCCACTAGGTGTTGTTGGAATTATCTCTGCTTTTAATTTTCCTGTTGCTGTTTGGAATTGGAATACCGCGCTGGCTTGGATTTGTGGAGATACCTGTGTTTGGAAAGCTTCTGAAAAAGCGCCTTTATGCGCTGTTGCATGTCAAAACATTTGGAACGAGGTTGCAAAAGAAAACAATTTGCCAGATGGTATTTCTTGCATTATAAATGGTGATTATCGTATTGGGGAAATGATGACTTCAGACGACCGCATTCCTTTAATTTCGGCAACTGGATCAACCAGAATGGGAAGAATTGTTGGTAGCGTTGTGGCAAAAAGATTTGGAAAATCGCTTTTAGAATTAGGGGGGAATAATGCAATTATTATTACCCCTGATGCTGACTTGGAAATTACAATTATTGGCGCTCTTTTTGGCGCAGTAGGTACTTGCGGCCAAAGATGCACATCTACAAGAAGACTAATAATACACGAATCTGTGTATGACGAAGTTAAAAACAAGCTTGCTTCAGCATATACTCAGTTAAAAATAGGCAACCCATTAGACGAAAGTAACCACGTCGGCCCGCTTATTGATAAAGCGGCTGTAGAAATGTATTTGAATGCTATTAAAAAAGCAAAGTCTGAAGGAGGGAACGTGCTTGTTGAAGGAGGTGTTTTAGAAGGAAAGGGGTATGAAAGCGGGTGTTATGTAAAACCTGTTATAATTGAAGCAAAAAACCATTATGAAATAGTTCAAGATGAAACTTTTGCCCCTATTTTATATATTATGAAGTATTCTGATTTAGACGAGGCTATTGAAATGCAAAATAGTGTAAAACAGGGGCTTTCTTCTGCAATAATGACAACAAACCTAAGAGATGCTGAAAAATTCTTGTCAGCCTCTGGCTCTGACTGTGGAATTGCAAATGTTAATATTGGTACGTCAGGCGCTGAAATTGGTGGCGCTTTTGGAGGAGAAAAAGAAACTGGTGGAGGAAGAGAAAGCGGGTCCGATGCATGGAAGATTTACATGAGAAGACAAACAAATACTATTAACTATACAAAAGAACTTCCCTTGGCTCAAGGAATAAAGTTTGATTTATAACCTTTAATTATTTAATAAAATGATCAGATCAGGAAACCCCGCGCTAAGTAAAAAAACATTTGAAAACCTAAGCCTTCACTCTTCTAGTGTTATGACTATTGATGGAACGGTTAATAAGACCGCTATTAGTATGGGGCTTTTGTTGCTATCTGCATATTATACATATAGCAATGCTATAATGAGCTATATTATGATTGGTTTTATTGGTGGTTTTATATTAGCTCTTGTAACTATTTTTAAAAAAGAATGGGCGCCAACTACAGTTCCAATTTATGCCGTTTTGGAAGGCCTGGCTCTTGGNGGAATTTCTAACATTTATGCAAATGCATTTGAACCAGGAATCGTTCCACAAGCAATTATGCTCACTTTAGGAATTTTGTTTGCGCTACTATTTGCATATAAATCAAAAATTATCAAGGCTACTGAAAATTTTAAACTTGGTGTTTTTGCTGCTACCGCTGGAATTGGTGTTGTTTACTTGATCAGCTTTATAATGTCTTTTTTTGGCAGCGGTCTTCCTGTTATGAACCCCGCAAACTCTTCTATGTTAAGCATTGGGTTTTCCCTTTTTGTTGTCATTATTGCTTCATTAAACCTGGTAATGGATTTTGATTTTATTGAAGAGGGAGCTGCTAAAGGGGCTCCAAAATATATGGAATGGTACGGAGCTTTTGGATTATTGGTAACGCTGATTTGGCTATATCTAGAAATTTTACGCCTTCTTGCAAAACTAAGCTCTAGAAGATAAAACTTATTCCGCCTAGTTTATTTCAGCTTCATAAAACCTATGTAGTTACCTCTACCCCTCCTTCTTCGCAAGAGGGTTGAGGGGTGCTTTTACTACACGCAGACATTAACAGCCCTGCTATAAATAATAATATTATAACTATATTTTTCATAACTATTTGTTTAGTATTATTTTGGTTGATACTCTTTGTGTTTCTTCAAGTCTACAGCCTTGAACCGCTTTTTCTGAATTAAAATACAAATAATATGTGCCTGAAGAGTGTTTTGATAGATCAACATCTAAGTTGTCTTCTGTTGTAATAAATTGGTCCAGCTTAATACCGTTATTTCCTATTAAATCAAAAATTACAACTTGATTTTTGTTGTTTTGAAATTTAACATTTACCATTCCTTTTGTTGGGTTTGGCGAAGCAACAAAAGAGCCTATTCTAGCAGCGTTTGCTGCATAAAAATATGTTTCGCTTGTATCAATACACCCTTCATGGTTTACAACAATAAAATAAGAACAGTCAAATATTGGGTTAAATGTTGATGTGTCCTCTTCCATTAACCAAATTCTTTTACTTCCATTCTCTGTTTGGGTATTATACCAATCAGCGTTTAACCCAGGGGGTGATGTAGAGGCTTTTAGGGTTTCTCCTGATTGTGTGATCTCTGCATAAACCTGGTTAATAATTAGATTTAGTGTTGCGATACTATCACAGCCTGTTGAATTAGTTGTCGTCCAAACATATGTTCCTGTGTTGTAATAAGTATTCCCGTTCCAAGTATAACCATCACACGACACCGCTGAGGTGGTAGTAAAAGATGAGTTATTGATAGTCAAATTTAAAATATGAGCGGAATCACAACCCTCTACACTGGTGTAATTTTTTGTATAAACACCTGATGTTGTATAAGTTGTTCCGTCCCAAATATAATTGTCACACGCTGTTTCTGTGCTTGTTGTTGTGTCGCTTTTATTTATAATCAAGTTTAGTGTGTGTATTGAATCGCAGCCTGACGAATTAATATAATTATTAGTGTAGCTGCCTGATGCCGTATAGGTGACTCCGTCCCACACATAACTATCACATGCGGATTCTGAACTTGTGGTTGTTTCACTGTTG
>NZRJ01000027.1 GCA_002693745.1 Flavobacteriales bacterium | reverse complement strand
ATCACATGTAGCAGCTACATTATAGTTAAATGCAGTAGGATCTGTACAACCATATATACAGAAAATACATGTACCATCATCTACTGTAGCTATTGGATTGTAATTTAATGCTGTAGTGTCTGTACAACCAGAAACAGATATCGTCTGATTTCCTGTTAATGTTGTAATATGACAACCAATAGCAGTAGCACAAGTACTATCAACCATCCAGTGGATGTAGTATGTGCCAGAAACTGTTGATGTCCAAATTAATGGAGAATAACCTTGAGCTATAAAATTGGTAGAAGATCCTCCTTGATACACAACAATATAACCAGGGGCAGCATTTGGACCTAGGATGGCAGCTGTATAGCTTTCACCAGAACCAACTCCTGAAATTGTGGAATACTCAGACAAATAATTACAATTAGATACTGTTACAAGTCCATAAGGATCAGCTGTTGCTGAACCATAAGCAGAAGTGTTAGCGCAGTGATAACTACATGAACCATCATCTACATTTGCATTAACATTATAATTTATTGCTAATGTATCAATACAGCCATTTACTACAGCAATACACGAGCCATCATCACATAATGCAAATGGATTATAATTAAATGCTAAAGAATCTGTACAACCATCAGGTGAAATACATGAACCATCGTCAACAGTAGCTAAAGTATCATAATTACATGCTGTTGGATCTGTACAGCCGCTAACAAGATTAACTGTCCAGCTTACATCTAACAAGTAATCAATAGATTCTGAACAGGACATACATGAGTATGCAGTTGGAAAAGCAAGCAACCAATATGAACCAGGAGATAATAGTTGTTGTATAATAACAGTATCACAACTCATTCCAAAAGCAGAATCAATTACTATTGGGTTAGAACATCCAGAAGAAGCATCAAATAATATTACATTAAATGGAGCTTCAGATATAGTCTTCAATAAAAAATTAGAACTGTCTGACAAAACAAATTCATACCAATCGGTATCTCTATTGTTATTTTCTGCCCAAAATGTACCATGAATGATGCTAGCATTACTTAAGCTACTATAAATTGGAGAAGGAGCTATAACGGTATAATCTACATTAGCATTTCCATAAGCTCCTCCTGATGTTGTAATCGAATTTACACCAGAAACTAAAGAAAATGGTAAAGTATATGAACCTATGAAATCATCATTATTTAAACCCATTTGCTGAAACATCCCATCATCATCATCATATACTGAGAAATCATAACTAAAAGTTTGACCACTTACATATGGTGATGAATACAAGCTGTTAGTAGTTAGTTCCAATGCTGGAGTTGATTGCCCTGCCAACATTGAGAATGAATTTGGATACCAAGTATCTATATAATAATCTGTATAATGGAAATAAGTACCATTTTGCTGCATATAAATATAAAGATCTGGATAGAATTCTGAAGCCCCTCCTGCAAAACAAGGAGGCCAATTTCCAGCATATCCCCAAGAACAATCATCTGTCAAGCNTTGAATAGTAAAATTAGANANCTTCCATTTATCATCACAACCATGATTAATATCTGAACCACAGTTTTCACCCTCATTAATTACTGTATTTGGAATCACAATCTGACAATTAGCAAAACAAGAACCAATATCACAATNTTCTTCTGAAAAAGAAAATGCACCACCACTAGCAACAACAACCCCATCATAACTAACACTGTANGATCCTNACCCCCAAGCACAACAAATTCCATCTCCATAAGAATCTAACATAGTAAAAGTATAACAATTTGTATCAGGAACACAAAATTTCCAAACAAGCGTTGTATTAGCATAAGAAGAAGATATTGGCTGATTTGTTAATCCTCCCCCATACTCATCCATTAAAAACCAAGATGTCTCATTCGGATAATCATCTGTATTAATAGTAATAGTTACCTCAATATCATTATTTGGGCAAGAGGATGGAGGAAATAAACATGTACCAATATTATAAGTAGTCTCCGAGCTACCAAAATTAGCTACATTTGAACTAGCAACTATTGCACCTGCATATGTTATATTGTAATTTCCATCTGTTCCACCAGAACAACTACCACATAAACCATCACCATAACTATCTGAAATTGTAAATTGATAACAATTGGTATCAGGCACGCACAGACTCCATACATAAGTAGTAAGACTATCATCATTAGGNGTGAAAGTGTAAGAAAAGCCTCCTCCATTTTGATCAACTAACTGCCATGAAGTTTCTTCAGGGAAATCATCAGTAGTTATAGTAATAACAATTTCCTGTTCATTAGCAGAACAAATTGAATAAGAACAAGACCCATCATCAATAGTAGCTTGTGGATTATAATTCATTGCTATAGAGCTTGTACATCCGTATATATTTTCTGTAATAGTTGTTGTCTTACATCCAGTTGATGTTGCACAAAATGCATCTACTGTCCAATGAATATAGTATGTGCCACTAGAAGGGGCAGAAAAAGTTAATGGACTAGCACCAGAAGCAATAAACGTACCACAAGAAGAACCAGAATATATTGTCACCCAAGCATTTGTAGATGCCACATCTAAAGTATAAGAGGACCCAGCAACAATAGAAGATACCACACTATATTCAGAAAGATAACTACAGGAGGAAATTAATTGAGTAGCACCAGAAGACGGAGCTAAAATTGTAGCAAATGGATATTGTGATGTGTTACAACATTGCGAATAAGATTTTTNTGNAAAACCAATCAAAGNTAAAAANATCAACAAATAAGATAATATTTTGTTACTCATCTTCTTTTCTGATAGAATTTAATGGTTTTTGATTTCCGTATTTTAGAGATTTTGNTGGTTTGACAACCTTATATTTATTTTNTCTAATGTNACTATTTTTGTTTGATTTTNTCAAAACAGAAGATGTNTTAACTTTTTTACTNTTNAGATTTTGTTTTTTGACACCCGGACCTAATTTAACNCCATTTATTAACTGCCATTTATCAGCNTTTTTTTGAAGAACCTGGGCATATGAATTTTTAGTACAGAATAAAACTGAAACTACAAAAAATAGAAAAATAACATTTCTTTTCATAAATACTTGTTTGGCTTCAAATATACTAAAAAAATAATCTTACAAAATTCATATTGTNCATAAATAGTAGGCGCTTCACTACATATATAATGTCATTAACTTTTAGTATATTTGCAGTTTTAAAGACCAATATATGAAACAATTTATACTTTTCTTATCCTTTGTTTTTATCAGTTTTTTAGGTTTTACTCAACCAACTAATCTTTCTGTTTCAAATATTAATTCAACAGATGTAACCCTTAGCTGGGATAATGGAGGATGTAGTGTAAACTATACCTTACGAATAAAAGTAGCCGGAGCTAGTNCTTGGCAACAGGGAATTAGCATTACTAACTCACCTTCAGGAGCAACTTATACACTAACAAATCTTTTATCTTCTACAACATATCAATGGAGAGTCAAATGTGGAGGAGGATGGAGTAATACTTCTAGCTTTACAACTACATCATGTAGCGCTCTATCGCAATCAGTATCTGATTTTATTCCTAACCCTCTATTTGGATACGGAAATCAAAACAAAAGCTATACTAATCTTGCTTTAGTAAATACTGGCACATGCGACATTAATATTCGACCTGAATTTATTATCTCTCATCAAGATTCTAATTTACAACAAGGAGATATAACTATAAAATTTGAGAACCCCGGATTTCCTGGAACNTGGCTTCCTCTCTCNTATACAATTCTAGGAGGAGACGTGGTAGGCTTTTGGAATTATCCGATAGGAAATGACCCCACAGGTGCTATATGGAATCAAGGAGCTAATGACACAATAGCTGTCAGAGTTCATTTTAACAATTCAGCTAACAACCCAAACTCTTCTCTTGCCCCATTAGGAATTTATACTGCAATATGGTCTACGCAGGAAGTTGACTCNTTAGGAAATATTNTTCAAACGCTTGCTCAAGATACTATATCATTATCTTTAACTACTTGTTCAGCATCACCACCATCAAGNACGATAACAGGCACAGATTTGACATGTCATGGAGATAGTACTGGAAGTGCAATTATTTCTTTAGTTTCTAATTTAAATTACTGCACATCATCACCGGGNGACACCAATAACTCAAATATTGAACTTGTTCATCTTGATGGAGAAAATGGNACAAGTATCAATAATAANACAATAAGCATGTGTGATCAGTATGAAGATTATACCGCACAAAGTGTTACTCTTGCTCCTAGTCAATCTTACTCAATTAACATCAGTTTAGGAACTTGTAATACAAATCCAGGAGGTGCTGCTATTGATTCTGGAGGAGTATTTATTGATTGGAATCAAGACGGAAATTTTGATGGCCCTAATGAAAAANTATCAACGTTTGGAGGTCAAATATCACCATCATCTCACAACATCTCATTTACAGTTCCTAGCAATGCTGTTCCAGGAGCAACAAGAATGAGANTAGTCTCTCAGGCACAAAGTAATAGCNCTNGTTTTCCTAGCTCAGCTGTTTCTGCATGTGCAGTAGGAAGTATCTCTCCACCAAACTATCCGCAGCCATGGTCAGGGGCAACCGAAGATTACACAATAATGATTACTGGTAGTACATTCCTATGGAGTAACGGTGCAACTTCACAACAAATAACAGGTGTACCAGCTGGCATTTACTCATGTACAGTCACAAATAATGGATGTAGTAGTACAGAAACTATTACTCTTGCAGAGCCTTTACCAATAAGTGTTGTAGAAAACACAACTAATGTTCTTTGTAATGGCGATAATAGTGGAACAGGNACAATTACTGCAACTGGTGGTAGTGGATTGCTAAATATTAATTGGAATGGAGTAAATACGAATGCTCTATTAGCTGGAAATTATNCATATATTGTAACTGATGATAGTGGATGCGTATACACTAACAGTATAACTATTACAGAACCATCAGAAATAAGTGTTTTAGAAAATACAACTGATGTGCTTTGTAATGGAGATAGTAGTGGAACAGCTACAATAAATGCAACTGGAGGAAGTGGAATATTAAATGTCAATTGGAATGGAAATAATCCTAATGCATTAGCATATGGAACACACTACTATACTGTCACTGATACAAATACATGTACATACAGTGATAGTGTTACTATTAATCAACCAAATAATAGCCTGCAAATTAATACTCAAGGGATTATGGACCAGACATCATGTTCAAATCCAAATGGAANCATTAATATTANTGTAAGTGGAGGAACATCAAGTTACTNTTACTTATGGAGTACTGGTGACTCAACACAAGATGTAAATTCTTTAAGTGAAGGAACTTATTCGATTATAGTAACAGATCAAAATGGTTGCATTGATTCTGCGAGCTTTGCTATTAATTTAGTGACAAATCCTATATTGATAAGCTTTGCAACTAGTGATTATAATGGTGCAACTATATCGTGTAACGGCGAAGTTGATGGTTCTATCATTGGTAATGCTTCTGGTGGTGCTGGTCAGTTAAATTATTTGTGGTCAAATGGAGAGACTACCTCACAAATTAATAATCTTGGTGCTGGCACATATTCACTAACTATAACTGATTCTGTAGGCTGTACTGAAGTAGATACAATTGTATTAATCCAACCTGACCTATTAACTGCAATACCGCAATTCTCACAAACATCATGTTTTGGTGTGAACTCAAATCTTTCAGTATCTTTAAATATAGCAGGAGGAACAAGTGGATATATTGAAAATTGGTANACAACAAATCCAGACTCAATTTCAATAGGAGAANTTTGCACTTATACAGTNACAGANACAAATAATTGTAGTATAACGGACACCTTTACTGCTAACTTACCTCCTCCTTTAATTATAAACGGATATCAGACAGATGTGCTTTGTCATGNAGATAACTCGGGTNCAGCAGCCTTTGTTGTTAGTGGAGGTTTTCCTCCCTATTCTTACTTATGGAGTAATGGAGATACAAACCCAACAGCAACAAATCTAACAGCNGGAACTTACAACTGTATAATCTCTGATGGTAGTGGNTGTACTTATATAGATTCATTAATTGTTAGTGAGCCTCTANACCCNATAACAGTTAATGAAACAGTTCTTCAAAGTATTAATTGTTTTGGAGACAATACTGGAATAGCTAGAATAATTGCTAATGGTGGTGTGCCTATCCCCTCTGCTGCAGGCGGACCATATATATATTCNTGGCAAGANGANCCTTTTTGGGGATTACCTATAATTAGTGGTTTATATTCTGGATATGCTGTTTATTCAGTAACCGATGATAATGGATGTGTTTTAACCGACTCTATCTTTATACCTGAAAACGATAGCATCTTTACAACAAATATATTATCAGATTATAATGGTTTAAATATCTCATGTAATGGAGAAAATAATGGATCAATTAATATAAATGTTAATGGAGGTGTAGCTCCATTCGTGATTAACTGGAGTAACGGAAAAGACTCAACATTTATTGATAGTCTTATTGCAGGCACATACCACCTTTCAATAACCGACACGTTTGGATGTACTTTTAATGACACCATTTCATTAATCGAACCTACAGTTATATCCTTAGTAAATCACAGTAAAACCAATGTAAGTTGTAATGGATACTTAGATGGTGGCTTCTCTGTTTTTGTTAACGGAGGGGTACCTGATTACACTGTAAATGGACAGCCTAATATTAACAACATAGANACTATAGTATTTAATAATATTAGTGCTGGNAGTTATATTTTTAATATTATAGATCAAAATGGGTGTGTGCTAGCTGATTCNGTAATTGTTACTGAGCCAGCCATAATGACACCTATCTTATCAATATCAAATTATAATGGNGTTAATATTAGCTGTAAAGGTTTTACAGATGGTTTCATAATGATTGATACCATAATAGGAGGAAATAGTCCATATAATATTTCATGGACTGACCTACAAAATGGAAATTCNATCAATAATGCAAATTCATTAACTGTNGGACTATANAATTTAACTATTATTGATAGTCTTAATTGCTTACCAATTTACACTCAAGATTTCTTAATGACTGAACCAAGTTTTGCTCTTAATTCTTATATTGATTCTTCTTCAAGTAATGTGAGCTGTAATAGTTATTGTGATGGAAAATTAATTTCAACTGCTTTTAATGGAACACCTCCTTATACTTTTAATTGGATTTATCCTAATGGTAATACTATTTCTAATGATACCATAGACAATCTATGTCCAGGCAACTATAATCTAACTATTACAGACAATAATGGCTGTATAAATCAGTTAAACTCAGTAATTAGTGAGCCTGCTCCATTAAATATAATTTTAGACTCAATATCAAATGCTTCATATAATGGTGCAAATGACGGGCTTATTCAAACACAAGTAAATGGTGGAAATGGTAACTATTCCTTTTTATGGCTTTCTGGACAAAACACACCAAATATTAACGGATTAGTCGCTGGACAATACCAACTAACAGTTAATGACCAATTAGGTTGTTTTGACACTAGAATATTCACTATTAGTGAACCAGCTCCAATATCGATTAACTTTGATAGTACATTTAGTTCATTATCTACATCATGTTTTGGTGTGTGTGACGGTGCTATTTATATTAATCCTGTTATATCGCCAACAACCTTTTTCACATGTTATTGGCANGGNCCTAATGGCTTTACATCAACAAATGAAGACATTACAAATCTATGTCCAGGATTTTATTCATTNTATATTGTTTCTTCACTTGGTGATTCAATGCAATATAATTTTGAAATTATTGAACCACAGCTTCTAACAACGAACATAGCAAGTGACAGTATTATTTGTTTCGGAGGAACCGCATTGTTAACTACTTATAGCTATGGAGGGACAATGCCTTACAGTTATTTTTGGAGTACCAATAATTCCAATAATCTATCAACCTTCCTTTCAGAAGGTACTCACCATGTAACAGTCACTGATGCAAATGGCTGTATAGCAGAAGATTCAACTATTCTAAATAATCCTGATAGTATGCAGCTTCAAGCNACAATTACTAATATCTCTTGTAATAATTTATCAGATGGTATAATAACAATAACTCATAATCCGATAGGNGGTGGAACCTCTCCTTATTTATATTCAATAGATAATCTTTTGACTTTTAATTCCAGTGGTATTTTCAACTCGCTGGGATCNGGAAATTACACAATTACAGTTCAGGATAGTAATGGTTGTCAACAATCTATAANTNCGACATTANTAAATCCCCTTCCTCTAAATTATCAAACAGCACAAAGTACTGATTCTGTGAGTTGCTTTGGAAGTTGTGATGGATTCGTTGATTTTGATTANGGGNTTGTTCAAAACGGAACTCCAACTCAATACTGGTCAGGCGGTGCNATTAATGGNGATTTATGTCCAGGAGTATATTCTTGTACTTTTATAGATGGTAATAGTTGTACAACATCAGTTAATAATATTACTATTGTTGAGCCACCATTATTAGAATTAACATTAACNTCNAGTGGGCCAACTTGTTACAACAATGGAAATAATGGTCTTGCAGTTGCAACAGTTACAGGAGGAACTCCATTCTCAAANAGCACNTATNCTTATCTGTGGGGCAACGGTAGCACAAGTAATGCTGCATATGGCTTAAGCCCTGGTCCAATTGCTTGCGTAGTTACTGATGCAAATGGCTGTGATACAACCGCAAATATTACGGTCAATAGTAATCCAAATCCATTCTTAATTGGAATCACAAATATTGGCGATTCATTACTTATTGTAGACACGGCTATTGGAGGAAACCCAGTTAGCTATCTTTGGAATACAGGTGCTACAGTTTCATCTATCGTTCCTGCAAATAACGGACAATACTGGGTAGTTGCTACTGATATAAATGGATGTACATCTGATACAGCTTTCTTCTTTGTAAACAATCATAATACAGTTGATATTGTAGACGTAGAAAACACAATAAATGTTTTCCCTAACCCTACCAATGGTGTAATCAATATCCTGTCTGAAGAATATATAGAATCAATAGAAATTTTAAATAATATTGGAAATGTGATATACACAAAAGAAAGAGATAAAAATGTTCAAAAACAATTTAAAATAAATATATCACAGAATGCTAGAGGCATTTATATGATACGTGTAAAAATCAATAATCAAATTATTAATCATAAAATAATACTTCAATAAAATTTTATACTTTGCAAAAAAAATGAAATCAATTAAAATAATGAAAAATATAATTACACTTTTAATATTACTATCTACAATATCCGGTTATTCACAGAATAAAGATTACAAGCCATTTGATTGGAAGCCTATTTCTGGTGCTGAAAATATTCTTAGCTTTGAAAAAGAAATTAAAAAATCCACAGAGAAACAGGTAGAGCAAGCTAATAAAAATTATAGTGCAGCTATTAATTTAATGACTAATAAAGAATATAGCTCAGCAATCAATGAACTAAAAGCTGCCCAAAAAAAATACAAAAAAGCTAGATTAAGTCAAGATGCATATAACTATCTAAGAGTGAATATGGCTCTATGTTATGCAAATACAGGAAACAAAGAAGATTTAGCTATTGCTGAAAGAAACTTGACCATTCTAACACCAGTTATTTTTAAAGAAAATGATTGGTCTTATAACATCGCTATAATTTACCATTTAGTTAATAATAACAATGAAGCAGCTACTATTTTAAGCTCACTAATCAGAAATGATGAATTTAATTTTCAAGCTTATGTTACATTAGAAGCTATTTATAAAAATTCAGGAAATCAAAAAGATGCTGATAAAATTAGAAGCAAAATGCAAAAAGCAGAAGCAAAATTATTATCAAAAAAAAATAAACAAAAAAATGATCCTTCTGCTAAAAAAGAAAAGAAAATATTTAAACCAAAAGGTGCTAAACCTGATGTACTAAATTTAACAATTGTAGCTAATGATGATCATCTTCAATACAATAAGATAAAAGATATTAGTGAAAGAAGTATGACAAAAGTTCAAGAAGGTATTGCTGAGTACAACTCTGGAGTTAAAGAACTAAAACACAAAAACTATAAAGTTGCTCAAAGCAGATTAATACAAGCAGAAAAAAAGCTAAAAATGGGTAAGATAAATGATGACGGACTAAATTTCACGAGAGGGAATCTGGCTATTGCTTGTTTATCAGTTGGCACAAAATCTAGTACTGGACAAGCCAAACGATACTTAAGAAAAATCACAAATAAGATATATACAGAAAATAGCAAATGGGCATATAATCTTGGAGTTGCTCATTATGAGTTTTCTTCTAAATCAAGAGGGACAACAAAACAAGAATACTTAGATAAAGCAATACGACTTCTTAGAATTGCTATTAAAATCGATAAGTTATTTCTGCCAGCCCACGAAAATCTAATTTATATATACAAAGAAATAGGAGAAGATAAAAAGGCTTTAAAAGCACAAAAAGATTACGAACAACGTAGAAATGAACTAATACAAACATTCAGTAGGCAAGATCAATTAGATAAGGGAATAGGCGATTTGTATATTTTTAGAACAAATCTAGGAACATTTGGTGAATACGATACACCCGCAATAATTTTTGAACAAGAAGAACTAATTACAGTACCTATCAATGATGAAAAAACAGCATATCTAGCTGGTCTCAATTATAACTTAGAAAATGCTATTAACTTTCAAAAGAAAATGAAAAGTTTAGGATTTGAGAATGCCTTTATTGTAGCATATAAAAACGGAGAAGAAATCGAATTTTAATAATCCGTAAAAGCTGAGAAAGGGAAAGTTCTCAATCCAAAAGTGTAGAAAAAAGAAGTCTGATTTAATAAATCAGACTTCTTTTTTTGATAATAAACCGATCCAAAAAGATAAAATGATTTTAGCTTATATGAAACTTCAGGCTGAAAAGAAAGAATATTAGTACTAAATCCCTGTCCATTAAAATTACCATAAGAATGGCTTCCTCCTGTACTAGCATCAAAATCAGAACTAAAAATATCTTGCCCATAATGCGTTCCTATCGAGTCTAATCCAACAACAGAAAATATACTTTTAAATCTATACTCAAAATTTGCTTTTTTAAAGTGTAATATATTTATTAATTCTTTAAAATTTGCTCCTAATGGATGAGCTAATGCTTGATTCATATGTGAATAATTCTGCAAAATAGTTCTATGACCATAAGTATATGGCTGTACTTGATTATATTCAATTAAAAAGTTAATATCTTTAAGATTTCCTTTCAATCCCATCTGATAACCATATTTGTTCTGAAAAAATCCTGATTGATAATTTTCATCACTATCCTTTTTTCTTGATATATTGAAATCATCTAATATGAACTGAGAATATAAAGTTATATTCTTAAACTTAATATTAAATGTAGCTCCCATTAAAGCATTTCCTTTATTAGATTGCTTAGAAAATTCTACTGGTCTATAAAATATCACAGGATTTAGATATGCCAGCTCATATCCTTTATTACTACTTTCAGATTTTGATTGCCAAAGTATTGCTTCAAAAATACCTAAATGTACTTTTTCTGTAATTGCAAAATCTAAATAATGAATAGTTGCATGTTTCTTTCTACCAAAATTAGTCCTAGAAGGATTAAGAAATGTAGTA
>NZRJ01000026.1 GCA_002693745.1 Flavobacteriales bacterium | reverse complement strand
TCCGGGAGGACCCCAAAGTATCATTGAAGGAATTAGTTGTTTTTTAATTGCTTTCTTAAGAATTCCATTTTTTCCAACTAGATGTTTTTGTCCTATTAATTCTGAAAGTTTTCTAGGACGAATTCGCTCTGCTAGAGGGATTTCTTGCATCTTAACAAATACTTTTTATCAATCTTAATTTATGCGTATGAATACCTAATTCTGAATTAAAAATTCCTTGTTGATCCATTCTGTCAATTCGTACTTTACCAGATGCATGTATAATATGATTGTCTTTTAGAATAATTCCAACATGAGTTATAATACCTTCTTGATTATCAAAGAATGCTAAATCTCCAGGTTCACTTTCCTCAACAAAACTGAGAGTAGTTCCAACTTTAGCTTGTTGATATGCATCTCTAGGTAAATCAATACCCTGTAATCGGTATACTATTTGAGAAAAACCGGAGCAATCAACTCCAAGAGGAGACCGCCCACCCCACAAATATGGTGAATTTAAAAACATTAGCGAGTTCTCAACTATTTTTTCTTTTTTAACAAATCCTGGAGTAGTAAGCCCATCAAATTTATACATCTCATTATTTATAAGTGCATGTCCACTTTTATAAAAAGGCAATATACTTCCAATAACTATTGGTTGATGATGATCTTTATTGATAATATCTAAAATATCAATAGAGATTGTAGGAATTTCTTTATCCAATTGTTTATAATCTTCTTCTGAAATTTCTACCCATTGTTTATTACATATCCATCCTTCATAACTGTCATGAGAAAGTCTAATCCTACTCCATTTTTTTTGGCTTTGTAATACTTTAAAATGTTCACCAAATAATATCTGATTGACCATTTCTGATTTATCAGAAGCTTCATTTCGCATTGGAACAATGGAGAGATTTGAAATTCCGTATTGCATTATATTAATTCAATAACTATTGCAGAAGCACCACCTCCGCCATTACAAATTCCAGCCGCACCAATCTTACCTTGATTTTGCTTTAAGACATTAATTAGAGTTACGACAATTCTAGATCCAGAATTACCAAGTGGATGTCCTAATGAAACTGCACCACCATTAACATTAACTTTTTCTGGGTTTAATTTTAATATTTTTATATTAGCTAAACCTACTACTGAAAACGCTTCGTTTAATTCATAATAATCAATATCATTACTATTTAATCCTGCTTTATCTATAGCAATAGGCAAGGCTTTTGATGGAGCAGTTGTAAACCATTCAGGCTCTTGTGCAGCATCTGCATAACTCCTGATTCTTGCTATTGGCTTAATATTTAATTCTTTGGCTTTATCTGCACTCATTAGTACTAGAGCAGAGGCACCATCATTTAGTGTAGAAGCATTTGCTGCAGTAATAGTTCCTTCTTTCTCAAATACTGGTCTCAATGTAGGAATTTTTTCAATTTTTACGTTTTTATACTCTTCATCCTGTTCTATAATTATTGGATCTCCCTTTCTTTGTGGAATTTCTATTGGAATAATTTCTTCAGAAAACCTGTTTTCATTCCATGATACTGCACTTCTATTGTAGGATTCAATAGCAAAATCATCTTGTTCTTTTCTAGTAAAATCCATCTCTTTAGCACACTTTTCAGCACAGATTCCCATATGAATATTATTGTAGACATCTGTAAGTCCATCTTTTACCATACCATCAAATAGTTTCATATCACCTAGTTTCTGTCCTTTTCTTCCTTTTGAAAAATAATGTGGAACATTAGACATACTTTCCATTCCTCCAGCAATTACAACGTCATTGTCTCCACACATAATTGTTTGTGAAGCAAGCATAATAGATTTCATGCCTGATGCACAAACTTTATTTATTGTTGTACATGCGATTTTTTCTGATAATCCTGCAAAAATAGCTGCTTGTTTAGCAGGTGCTTGCCCTAAGTTTGCTTGTAATACATTACCCATAAAGACTTCATCAACTACGTTATTTTCAATCCCAACTTTATTAATAGCACCTTTAATGGCTGCAGCTCCTAATTCTGTTGCTGATAATGATGATAAACAACCTCCAAAACTTCCAATTGGAGTACGCACTGCTGATACTATCACTACTTCTTTCATTATATAATTTTTTTAAGAGATTAATATTCTGCTAATTTAGTTAAATTATACTTATTTTCGCTATTAATACAAAAGCTAATAATGAAGAAAGTTTTACTCAGTATTATAGATCGTAATGAATCAATTTTTAGGATATTCTTATTTTTCTTAACGCTGATCATAATTCTGTATCTCTTTCCTAGACAAGCTAAATTTAAGTATGAGTTTACAAAAGGAAAACCATGGTTACATGAATCTATTATTGCTCCTTTTGATTTTTCAGTTTTAAAATCAGAGAGTGAGTTAAGTAAAGAACGTGAGATTGTTAAATCACTTCACTTACCTATATATAATTATTCTGAAAATGTCTTTGAGATTAAAGCAGAACAATTTATTAATGATTTTGAAACAAGATGGGCTAAGAAGAATGGATTGAAAAAGGATGGGAGGTTTACTTTGAAGAACTTGTTTAAAAACAAGCGAAAACTTGCAAACACGAAAAAAAATAATCTAGTCAGTTTTGGATACAATTTTCTTAATGATATTTATGATCAGGGAATAATTCAAATGAGTAATAATTCTAATTTGAAAGATTTTATTTTATTAAAGTCTCAGCGTATTGCGGAAAAACGAGCTGTTGATGATTTTTATACTGTAAATTCTGCTGCTGATAAGATTAATTTAATTAATAACCTGTCAAATGAAGAATATAATTTTTTAGTTCCAATTTTGCTAGCAGCTATCGAGCAGAATATTCTATTTGATAAGTTGGCAACTGATGAATTGTTAATAAGTGACTTGTCTAATATTGTACCTAGAAAAGGGTTGATTGTTTCTGGACAAGTAATCATTAACAAAGGAGAACTAGTAGATACGGAGAAGTATCAAGTATTACTTAGTTTAAAACAAAAGTATGAAGGTGCAATGTGGGAAAAAAACTCTTACTTATTAGTTTTATTTGGTCAATTTATATTAGTAGGTATTTCATTATTAATTCTATGGTTATTTTTAATGCAATATAGGAGTCAAATCTTAGTTGATACAACTAAGATTAGTATGATATTATTATTAGTAATAATTATGGTGCTTGTTTCTACAATTTTTTTGTCATTAAGATCTGATTGGGTTTATTTGATTCCTTTTTGCATATCACCTATAATTCTTAAAGCATTTTTTGATAATAGAGTCGCTTTATTTGTTCATCTTATAACAATTTTAATTATTGGTTTTATTATGCCTAATGGATTTGAGTTTGTTTTTATTCAACTAATTGCTGGTATAATTTCTATTCTAACTGTTGTTAAGATGTATAAAAGGACACAGTTATTTATGTCTGTTATCAAGGTAATGGGTGCTTATTTATTAGTTTATATTGCATTGTCTATTACTCACGATGCTTCATTTTCTGGCATTCAAGGTGTCAAGATATTACAATTCACAATTAGTGGTGCACTTACTATTTTTGCTTATCCAATAGTTTTTTTATTTGAAAAGATTTTTTCTTTAGTCTCAGATGTTTCTTTACTAGAATTGACAGATACTAATAGTTTTTTGATTAGAAGATTATCTGAAGAAGCTCCTGGTACTTTTCAGCACTCATTACAGGTTGCCAATTTAGCTGAAATGGGAGCGCTAGAAGTTGGGGCTAATGCATTATTGGTTAGGGCTGGAGCTATATATCATGATATTGGAAAACTAAATAATCCCATGTATTTTATTGAGAATCAGAGTAATAATATTAATCCACACGATGAGATAGATTTTGATAAGAGTGCAGAGATAATAATTAATCATGTAGTAGACGGAATAGAAATTGCTAAAGCAAATAATCTACCAAATGAATTAATTGACTTTATAAGAACACACCATGGGACTACGACCGTTGAATATTTTTATAAACAATATATTGATAATTTTCAAGAAGATAATGTAGATAGCAAAAGCTTTTCATATCCAGGTCCTAAGCCTTTCTCTAAAGAAACAGCTATACTTATGATGGCAGATGCAGCAGAAGCNTCAGCTAGAAGTATTAAAAATCCAACAGCAGAGAATATTGATAACTTAATAGAAATTGTTATTAATAAGCAACTTAAGGAAGATCAATTTATAGATGCAGATATAACTTTAAAAGAAATTAATCAATTGAAGAAGTTATTTAAAAAGAAATTGGTTAATATTCATCATGCAAGGATTGAATATTAATACTGAAGAATATCTTTAATCTTTTTACTTACTTTTTTTGCATTTGGAAGCATTGTTGCTTCTAANGTAGAATTTAAAGCTATAGCTGGTAAATTTTCAGATCCGATAACAGACACAGGAGCATCNAAATTTTCAAAACACTTTTCTTGAATCCTTCCTGCTAAAGCCTGTGCAAAGGAATTATTATATGGTTCCTCAGTAAGCACTAAACATTTTCCATGTTTGTTTACTCTTTCTATAATTAAAGCCTCATCTATNGGGTTGATAGTTCTTAAATCCACAACTTCAACTTGTCCTTTATGTTCTNCTNCTGCATTTAGTGCCCAGTATACACCCATTCCATAGGTAATAATACAAATGGTATTAGCTATATTGTCAGANTCTAGTGNAATTCTTGCTTTGCCAAGTGGAATGACATAATCTTTTGATGGTTCAATAGTTTTAGCTCCTGATGTTCCTTTTATNTTACTCCAGTATAATCCTTTGTGTTCTAAGATGACAACAGGATTAGGATCATAATAAGCAGCTTTCATTAGTCCTTTCAGATCCGCACCAGTTGCAGGATAAGCTACTTTAATACCTTTNATCTGTGCTAAAACAGATTCTATAGAAGAAGAATGATAAGGNCCTCCACTTCCATATGCCCCAATTGGTACACGAATAATACAGCTTACAGGCCATTTCCCATTNGATAGATAATTAGATCTGCTGACTTCTGTAAAAAGTTGATTTAAGCCTGGCCAAATATAGTCTGCAAACTGAACTTCTACAATTGGTTTTAGACCTACAGCTGACATTCCAACTGTACTTCCTATAATAAATGCTTCTTGAATNGGAGTATTGAACACTCTATTATCTCCAAATGTGTCTGCTAGTGTTGCTGCTTCACGAAAGACACCACCTAATCTTTTNCCTACATCTTGNCCATACAGTAAACATTCAGGATTTTCAGTCATTAANTCTTTTATAGCAAATAGAGCAGAATCTACCATTACTGTAGCCTCTTTATTTTTAGGTTCTCTTTCTCCTTTTTCTTCAGTAATAGGTGTAGGAGAAAAGTTATGATTNAATAGGTCTTCAGGCTTTGGATCTTCTGATTTAAGTGCTTTTTGATAATCTGAATTAACATTTTTTTTAGCTAATTCTTCAATGTCTGAAAGTTCTTTTTTATTAAAATTATTTGCTAATAGTTCTTCTTTAAGCTTTGGTAATGGGTCTCTACTTTTAGCATCATCTAGATCATCTCTATACCATTCCATTCTTACACCTGAAGTATGATGATTTAAAAGCGGTACTTTAGCATGAATTAATATAGGTGTTCTTTTTTGTCTTATCTCGTTAAAAGCATTTTGAATACAAATATAAGATTCAGTAAAGTTAGTACCATCAATGGTATATGTTTTTAATCCAAAACCCTTTGCATAGTGTGTTGCGTCTACAGCTCTAGTTTCAGATGCATGTGCTGATATATCCCATTCATTGTCTTGTACGAGATATAGTATTGGTAGCTTTTTTAAGGCTGCCATTTGAAATGCTTCTGCAACTTCTCCTTCTGTAATTGCTGCATCGCCAAAAGAACAAACAACCACTGGTTCTTCTCCTTTCTTAGAATTTATCAACTTTTCTTTTTCTTGATATTGAATACCCATTGCAACACCGGTTGTTGGTATTGCTTGCATTCCTGTAGCTGAGGATTGATGTGGGATTTTTGGAAACCCTTCTCTTTTTAAAGAAGGGTGAGAATAGTAAGTTCTTCCACCAGAGAAGGGATCATCTTTCTTACATAAAAGTTGTAACATTAGTTCATAAGGGGTCATCCCCAATCCTAAAAGCATCGAGTCGTCTCTATAGTAAGGTGCTGTCCAATCATTTTTTGTGAGTTGTAAGCCTACTGCTAATTGAATAGCTTCATGTCCCTTAGAAGTTGCGTGTACATATTTTGAAGTAATTTCTTTATTTTTCTCATAAATATCACTCATAGCACGGGCTGTGCACATTAATGAATATGCTTTTTTATAGATATCTTTAGTGAGTTTTTGACTCATTACTTAGTTTTAAATTTTTCTATAGCATTTCTAGTAAATTCAGAAAGAACTAGCTTTCCACTTTGTTCTGCTCTTTCCATTAGCAGTGTGTCCCAGCTCTCTGATCCTGACCACATCACTTTTTTTAACTCCTTCATAGCTTCAGGATTTGATTGGGATAGGGTAGTAGCTAGTTTTTGAATTTCAGTATCCATATCATCAGTTGAATCAAACACCTCTGTATAAAGCCCTTTTTCTCTTGCCCAGTTAGCATCAAACCATTTACCTGCATTTATAGTCATTGCACAATATGCAGAAGTTCCAATCTTCCTTTCAACAGCAGGACCAACAACAAAAGGCCCAATACCTATAGCCAGTTCAGATAGTTTAGCAGATGCAAATTTAGTTGCAAAACAATAATCTGTTGCTGCAGCCATCCCTACGCCACCACCGACTGCTTTTCCTTGAACTCTTCCTAAAATAAATTTAGGGCATTTACGAGCTGCATTTATAACATTTGCAAAACCAGAGAAAAATTCTTTTCCAGTAATTTCATTATCAATGGCTATTAATTCATCAAATGATGCTCCAGCACAAAATGCTCTTTCTCCAGCACTTTTAAGAATAATTACTTTAATATTATTGTCTTTTCCTGCTTCCTCAATTGTATTTGCTAATTCTTTTAAAATATGTCCAGGTAGAGCATTACTTTGAGGATGGAAGAACTCTATAGTTCCTATTGCATTATCTACTGTGATTTTTACAAATTCTGTCATTATTAAATTATTTTACTCAATAGTTATTCTTTTCTCTACAGTTCCATCATCATATAAGTAGAGTAGAGGTTCGTTATTTTTTACTTTTGTTTCTTTTCCTAATAGATTTGTTACTTTAAGAAATTTTTTATTTTGTAAATATGTTTCTACAACTGAAGTAGATAGTTGACAATCAATTGGAGTATTACAATTAGTAGAATAAGTGACATCATCAGGCCATTCATTACTTCCTTCGCAATATGAGACGTCTGATAAACTTGAAACTTCAATGCAGGTTGTGTAAATATTATTAGTACTAAAGTCAGTATAATTAAAATTCCAGTTGAAAATTGGAATAGAACCATTAAAACTTATCTTTTGAAGCTTTGAATAAGCAAAAGAAGGATTCGATATTGAAAACATATAACCAATAAAAATCGATGTTTGATATGGAGCATCAGTAATTTGAGAAAAATCAATTGTAGTTAAATTGGCACAATGAGCTATAGTAATAGGTCCATTTAATGAAGCGTTATTACGCAATTTGCCCTTATAA